>JANSXG010000091.1 GCA_024743075.1 bacterium
GATGCCCGCCGAGGCGGAAGTGTCGGTTGTGCGGGACGCTCAGGCGTTCATCCAGGAAGCGATCAGTTCCGGCGATCTCGTGGTGCCTGCGGGCGTCAGCTACGAGTTTTCCGGTTCGTACAAGAATCAGGTCCGGGCCGCCAAGCGGATGAGCATTGTCCTGCCGCTCTCGCTGGCGGTGATCTTCCTCCTGCTCTACTTCCAGTTCCGCAAGGTGGGCGTCACCCTGATGGTCTTCAGCGGGGTGTTCGTCGCGTGGGGCGGTGGGTTCCTGATGCTGTGGCTCTACGCCCAGCCGTGGTTCCTCGAAACCTCGCTGCTGGGTACGAATCTCCGCGAACTCTTCCAGATCCGGGAGTTCAACCTGAGCATCGCCGTCTGGGTGGGGTTCCTCGCGCTCTTCGGCATCGCCACCGACGACGGCGTCATCATGGCCACCCGCATCGAGCAGTCGATGGCGGAAAGCAAGCCTCAGTCGATCGAGGCCATCCGAAAGGCCGTCGTTGATGGTGGACAGCTCCGTATCCGTGCGGCTGTCATGACCAGCGCCACCACCATTCTCGCGCTGCTCCCGGTGCTTACCAGCACGGGTCGCGGCTCGGACATCATGGTTCCCATGGCCATCCCTTCGTTCGGGGGCATGGCCGTCGCGTCCATCACTTGGTTCGTCGTTCCCATCCTGTACTGCTGGGCGCAGGAGTGGAAATTCCGTTTGTCACACGCACGCCCAGCGTCCAACACCAATGTGCCCCCGGCACAAGGAGATTCTGTATGAAGCCCGCAACCCTGATCACGTGCATCTGTCTGATCTCGTCGACTGCTCTTGTATCGGCGCAGGATTACGACTCCGGTTCGCACACCCAACAGGCTGCCGAGCCCGTCAACACCATGTGCCCGATCGGCAAGGAGCCGATCGTTCCCTCCGCGGGAACCGTCGAGTACAAGGGCAAGACCATCGGCCTCTGCTGCCCCGGCTGCGGCGAGGCGTTCCTCGCCTGGGATGAAATCCGCAAGGACGAGTTCGTCGTACTGGCCGCAGCGGGCCGCGAGCCCGGTTCGGAGCGACATGGCCAGCCCGACGACGAATCCCCAACGGGCACGGCCTCACCCGGGCCGACCTACCCGTACACCCTGCCCGACGGCCCCGTCGGCGGCCCCCTCGGATCGATGGGCGATCCGATCGTCAAGGTCTACGACAACCGAGAGGTGCGCTTCTGCTGCGCCGGCTGCATCGAAGAGTTTGAGGGCAACGAGGCCAAGTACTGGGGTGAGATAGACGAGAAGATCGTCGAGCAGCAGCTCATGCACTACCCCATCGACACCTGCATCGTCACCGGCGAAAAGCTGGGCGCTAACGCCGTGAACCATGTGCACAACAACCGCCTTGTCCGACTCGCGAGCGCCGACGCGGTTGCCGCGTTCAAGACCGATCCGAAGAAGTACCTGGATGCTCTCGACAAGCGAATCATCGACTCACAGCTCCCCGGATACCCGATGGACAACTGCCCCGTCGGTGGTCCGCTCGGCTCGATGGGTGAGCCGGTCAACTTCATCTACATGAACCGCCTCGTCCGCCTGTGCTGTGGTGCCTGCGAAAGGTCCATCGCCACTGAGCCTGCAAAGTACATGGCCAAACTCGATGCCGCGTACGCCGATCAGCAGCGTGACGATTACGCCCTTGACACCTGCGTCGTCACCGGTGCGAAGCTGGGTTCCATGGGCGATCCGGTTGAGCTCGTCGCCGGAACGAGACTGGTTCGCTTCTGCTGCGCCGGCTGCCTGCCGAAGTTCAAGGCGAACCCGGCCGAGTTCCTCGTCAAGATGCCGCAGGATTGAGCATGGCAGAACACGACGAGCACAATCACGGGTCCGAGTACCGCAGCGGCAGCCTCACGCTTACCGGATCGATCGCGATGGGAACCGGCGTCATGATCGGCGCGGGCATATTCGCCCTGACCGGTCAGGTCGCCGAGCTCGCCGGCGGGCTCTTTCCCGTAGCATTCATCGCGGCGGCTGTGGTGGTGGCTTTCAGCGCATACTCGTACATCAAGGTCTGCAACGAGTACCCGTCCGCGGGCGGCATCGCGATGATCCTCAAGAAGGCGTACGGCCCGGGCGTTGTCACCGCGGGCTGCTCGCTGCTGATGTACTTCTCGATGGTCATCAACGAGAGCCTCGTCGCCCGCACGTTCGGCACATACACGATGCGGATCTTCGGCGAGGGGTCCGACTCATGGCTCGTGCCCGCGCTCGGCGTCGGTTTGATCGTCGTCGCGTTTGTTGTCAACCTACTTGGCAACCAGGTCATCGGCGGGCTGAGCAAGGTCACCGCGATCGTCAAGATCGTCGGCATCGCGGCCTTCGCGGGCATCGGACTCTGGGTGTCGGGGCTCTCCTTCGACACGCTGGCGGGCGATGGCGCATCATCCGACGCCCAGGGCGGCATTACCGGGTTTCTGGCCGCCGTCGCACTGTCGATCCTGGCATACAAGGGTTTCACGACCATCACCAACAGCGGTGATGAGATCAAGGAGCCCAAGAAGAACGTCGGCCGATCCATTATCTTCAGCCTGCTCATCTGCACCGGGCTCTACCTGCTCGTGACGCTCGCCGTCGCGGGCAACCTTAGCGTGGATGAGATCATCGCCGCTCGCGACTCGTCGCTCGCCGAGGCCGCCCGTCCGGCGGTCGGTCAGTGGGGCGAGTGGCTGACGATCGGCCTTGCGATCGTGGCCACTATCTCCGGCATCATCGCAAGTATGTTCGCCGTCTCCCGGATGCTCGCGATGCTCACGGACATGAAGCTGGTCCCGCACAGCCACTTCGGCATGCCGGGTCGCATCCAGAAGCACACACTGGTGTACACCGCTGTTGTCGCGCTCGCACTTACCGTCTTCTTCGACCTCAGCCGAATCGCCTCTCTCGGCGCAATCTTCTACATCGTGATGGACATGGCGATCCATTGGGGCGTGTTCAAGTACCTGCGAACAGAGCTGAACGCCAAGGCGTGGGTCCTTCTGACCGCCCTCATCCTCGACGCCGTCGTGCTCGGGGCCTTCCTTTACCTCAAGCTCACCACCGACCCGCTCGTAGTAGCCGTGTCGCTGGGGGGAATGGCCCTGATCTTCGGAGCCGAATGGTGGTTTCTAAGAACCGGGGACGAGAGGGGGAAGGCGGAGACGGACTGAGGGCTTGACAACCGCGGGCCTCTCACATACCCTTAGGGGGTATGGGTACCAAAAAGACACATCGGACAGCTCATGGGGTCTGCCCGGCCGATCGAGAGGCCAACCTCGCACGCCTGAAGCGGATCGAGGGCCAGGTGCGAGGCATCGCCCAGATGGTCGAACAGGATCGGTACTGCGTCGACGTGATGACCCAGATCGCAGCGGTGCAGCAGGCCCTCCGCGGCGTTGGCCGCGAAGTGCTGCGCCACCATCTGAAGCACTGCATAACGGAGGCCGCGGGGAAGGGCGAGAAGGCTCTTAATGCGGCCAGCGATGAGCTGATCGATCTGCTCTACAAGAACGCCCGATAGGAGGATCCATGGCACGCGACCCAGTATGTGGCATGACCGTCACCCGCGAGAACGCCGCGGCGACCATCGAGCATGACAGTACCGAGTATCTTTTCTGCAGTACGCACTGCGCCGACAAATTCAGGGCCGATCCCGAGCGATTTGTGCCAAGCGGCGATCCGGGTATGCCACAACCAGCAGCGTCGCACTCCTGTTGCTCACACACGCACTCGGACCACGCATCGCCACGGCACGAGGGTCCGAAAGATGCCATCTACACCTGCCCCATGCACCCCGAGGTTCGCCAGATCGGACCAGGTGACTGCCCGAAGTGCGGAATGGCACTTGAGCCACTCGACCCGACCGCGGCACATGACGACACCGAGCTGCGGGACATGACCCGTCGCTTCTGGGTCGCCACCGCCTTCACCGCGCCGCTGCTGGTGTATGTGATGGGCAACATGCTCTTCGGACACCCGTTCCTCAAGTGGATTGATCCAGCAGTGAGCCAGTGGGGTGAGCTGGTCCTCGCAACCCCCGTGGTGCTCTGGTGCGCCTGGCCGTTCTTCGTCCGGGGCGTTCGATCCGTCCGCGCATTGCAGCCCAACATGTGGACGCTGATATCGATCGGCGTCTCTCTGGCATACGTCTACAGCGTGGTGGCCACGATCGCCCCGCAGCTCTTCCCGGATTCCCTGCGGGACGAGTCGGGGCGGGTCGGGGTCTACTACGAGGCAGCCGCGGTGATCGTCACGCTGGTGCTGCTTGGGCAGGTCATGGAACTCCGCGCCCGAAGACGGACCGGCGGCGCGATCCGAGAACTTCTTGAACTCGCGCCCCCGATCGCCCGTCGAATTTCCGACGATGGAAGCGAGCAGGATGTCGCGGTCGAGGAACTACACCCAGGCGATCGTGTCAGGGTCCGACCGGGTGACAAGGTCCCTATCGACGGAGAGGTCCTCGAGGGGCGAAGTACCATCGATGAGTCGATGCTGACCGGTGAGCCAGTGCCGGTGGAGAAGACGAGCGGCGACAGAGTCACCGGTGGGACGGTGAACAAGGCGGGCTCGTTCGTCATGCGGGTCAGCCGGACCGGGTCGGATACGACCCTCGCCCAGATCGTCCAGATGGTCGCCGAGGCCCAAAGATCCCGAGCGCCTATCCAGCGGCTCGCGGACGCGGTCGCGGCCTGGTTCGTGCCGATCGTCGTTGTCATCGCCATCATCGCCTTCGGCACGTGGATGCTGGTCGGACCGTCGCCGGCCTTCAGCTACGCCTTGGTCGCGGCGGTATCCGTGCTCATCATCGCCTGCCCGTGCGCCCTCGGGCTGGCCACACCTATGTCGATCATGGTTGCGGCCGGTCAAGGGGCCAAGCAGGGCGTGCTGATCAAGAACGCCGCGGCGCTCGAGACCTTCGAGAAGATCACCACCATCGTCGTCGACAAGACCGGAACCCTCACCGAAGGCAGGCCAGAACTCGTGGTGGCCGAGGTGGCGGAAGGCATGGATGAACAGCGAGTACTCGCTCTGCTCGCGGCGGCGGAGCGGGGCAGTGAGCATCCCCTTGCCGAAGCAATCGTCTCCGGCCTGGAAAGCAGGACCGAGCTGCGTTTCGACGCCGCGGACTTCGAGAGCATCACCGGCAAAGGAATCATCGCCACGGTTGACGGCGTGCGTGTAGCCATCGGTTCGCCCGCGCTGATGCGAGATGAGGGCGTTGCCGTTGAGTCCATGGCCGAACGTGCCGATGAGCAGCGGCGCAAGGGCGGGACCTCGATGTTCGCCTCGATCGATGGAACGCCGGCAGCCCTTCTTGCCGTTGCCGACCCGATCAAGAAGTCCACTAGGCAAGCGATCGACGCCCTGCACCGGCAGGGAATGACGGTGGTCATGCTCACCGGTGACAATCGCACCACGGCGCAGGCCATCGCCGACCAACTCGGCATTGACCGCGTCGAGGCGGAGGTGCTGCCGGACCAGAAGGCCGAGATCATCCGCAAACTCCAGAGCGAGGGCCAGAAGGTCGCAATGGCGGGAGACGGCGTCAACGACGCCCCCGCCCTCGCTCAGGCCGATGTCGGTGTCGCTATGGGCACCGGGGCCGGTGTGGCGATCGAGAGCGCCTCGATGACACTTGTCGGTGGTGATCTCAACGGTCTGGTGCGGGCACGCGAACTGAGCCGCGCGACGATGCGGAACATCCGCCAGAATTTGTTCTTCGCCTTCGCCTACAACGCCGCGGGCGTGCCGATCGCCGCGGGTATCTTGTATCCGGTGTTCGGCGTCCTGCTGAGCCCCATGATTGCCGCGGCGGCAATGAGCCTCAGTTCGGTTTCGGTGATTACCAATGCACTTCGGTTGCGGTGGATCACTTCGAGCTCCTAGCAGACTACTTCTTCACCGACTGCCCCGGCCCTGTAGCCTCGGTCAGCGCGCCGCTCTGGCTACTCGCGGTCGCCGAGAAGCCCGGGCCGCTGCTGGAGGCGGAGGCGCTGGCCGAGCCGCTGGAGGAGCCCGAGGAGGAGAAAGAAGAGGAGCCGCTCGATTTGCCGGATGAGCCCGAGCCGCTGCTGGAGCCCGATCCGGAGCCGGATGCGGACGCCGAGATGCCGCTGCCCGATCCGGAGGAGGCGGCGGTGGCGGGCAGGTCGTTGTGGACCCAGACGCCCTCGGCCAGCAGGGTGTTGGTGCCGGGGATGTGGATGGCCACGGTCCGCGTTGGGGCTTCCACCCGATCGACCCGTTCGACTGGTTCCTCATTGAACTGGTCGTCGACCAGGCGGTCGCCTGGTTGGACGAACTCGGCGGATGCGAAGCCCCACTCGTCGCCGCGGCGGATGAGGATCGGGTGCTCGGGCGTGGCCTTGATGCGGCGGTTGATGACGACGAAGCCTTGGTGCTCGCCCAGGGTCACGCTGGCGACGCGGGCCTCGGTGCGTTCGGCACCGTGCAGGCCGTGGTGGGACAGCCAGTTGTACTGGGCGCGGTACGGCACATCGACCTCGAGGCCGGGGACGCGGACGGAATCCACCAAATCACCGGGCTTCAGGTTCTCGATGGGCGTCATGCGGCCGTCGGCCAGGCGGACGAGGGTGCCGAAGAGGAGGCAGTTGCCGCTCGACCCTCCCCCGGAGGAGCCGCCACCACCCGACGACCCACCGCCCCCGGACGAACCGCCTCCGCCGCTGGAGCCACCGCCGCCAGAGGATCCGCCTCCGCCCGACGACCCACCGCCCCCGGACGAACCGCCACCGCCGGAGGAACCCCCGCCGCCCGAAGATCCGCCCCCGCTGGAGCCGCCGCCGGATGAGCCACCCGAGGAGCCGCCGGACGAACCGCCCGACGACTGCCCGCTGCTGAAGCCCGAGCTGCCGGCCGACGAACTCGCGCCGCCGCTCGATGAGCCGCCGGATCCGCTTCCGCTCGACTCGGTGGGTTGGCTGGAGGCGGTCTCGGTCGGGGTGCCGCTGCCTGACTGCGTGGTGCCGCTATCGGTGGTGAACGCGTCGGTCGTGTAGGTCGTTAGCGTGGGCGTGCCACCGGGCCCGGTGGTGTAGATCACGTCGCCGGTGGTCGAATAACTCGACGGCTCGCTCGACGGCATCGACGGCGACGACGAGGGCGTCTCGCTGGGCGCGGACCCCGAGCCCGACGAGTACTGGCTCGACCCTCCGCCCTGCGGCGGCGTACCTGTCGCCCAGACGGGGATGTAGAGGTAGTAGCGCGTCGGGCCGTCGCTCATCGGGCGGCCTCCTTTGCGGGCGTCTTCTCGGTCGACGGATTCGGCTCGTACCAGCCCTGCGAACTGACGCGCTTGGCGCACTCGGCGCTCGCCGCCGCCACCGCGTCCTCGTAGGTCATCGTCTCGAACGCCCGCAGCTCGCTGCCCGGTGAGCAGTTGACCACGCGGAACTTGTGCTTGTCGAAGTGCGGCCGCAGGGCTTCGAAACGCCGGGCCAGCGAATCGTAGAGCACGTTGTTGTGGCGAATGGCGTCCTTGGAGCGATACTCGTCAAAGGCGTAGCGCCGGTCCGGGGCCATCTTGAAGTCGCAGCCGAGCAGGTACACCGTTCCGAAGCCCAGATAGTGCAGCAGGCGCAGGGCGACGAGCATCACGCTCCGCTTGCCGACGATCCCGAGTGAGTCCGCGGTCTTGCCGTCGTTGCCCCAGGGGATCGAGTCCCCGGTCAGGAACCGCTCGTGGTCGAAGTGGTCGGCCCGGCGGAAGAACAGCACGCTCGGCATCTGGTGGACCTTGAAGGCGCTGTCGCGCATCGTGACGCCCCCCTGACGATCAATCGTCTGGATGCGCAGCCGCTTGGACCACATGCACGTCGGGACGATTTTGAGGATGCCCGGATCCTTCCAGCCGGTGTCGATGAACCGGCCCGGGTCGTCCACGCAGGTCCATAGCGTCGGCCGGTGGATCGTCCACGAGTTGTTCACGCCCATGGTGACGATGCCCCGCCGATTGAGCAGCGAGAGATCGACCTGGTTGAGTGACGGACCGGAGAGGATCAGGAACGCCGAGCGGCCGCGGTAGAACCGCGCGAGCGAGACCGAGTCAAAGTCGGCGGTATACAGGCGCAGCCCGTCCCGGGCGGGCCGGCGTGACTTGAGCCCGTGCTGGAGCGCCGCGATGTCCGACTGGTTCTCGCGCATCAGCGGGTGAACCTCCCGATGATGTAGCGGCCGGCCGCCCGGCGATCGGTTACCGCACCCACGCGCCCGATGCGGTCGAGCCACCAGTTGATGGGCCGCACGGTCGGGTGCAGGTTCTCGCCCAGGGCCGTGATGCGGCTGGGTCGTGTGCACACCGAGACGCAGAACCACCCCCGCGGCCGGGCGACGCGGCGCATCTCGGCCAGCACCGGGTTCACGTCCTCGGGCAGCAGATGCTCGAGCGCGTCGAAGCAGGTGACCACGTCGGCCACGCCTTCCACGAGCCCCGTCGCGTGCATGGGCTTGACGACATCGGCGTCGTCGAACGCGAAGTCCACGCCCAGCCCGTCGATGCCCAGCCGGCGCAGGTGTCGGATGAAGTCGTTGCGTCCGCAGCCGAAGTCCACGACGAGGCGCGGCTTCCAGCCCCGCACGATCGGGACCGCGTGGCGACCGTGATTGGTTGAGCCATACGCCGAGCCCGGCCGCGCGGCCAGTTCCAGGTACTTGGCCCGCTCGTGGTCGCGGCGGGTGTCGAGGTCATTCGTGGTGGTGCTCATGCCCCGCCCTCCACGAACAGGTTGAACTTGCGGTCGCCGTCGGCGGGGTCGGCCAGTTCCATCAGCGTCATGGCTTCGAAGACCCAGACGGGCCGCCCCTTGCTGTTGCGCTCGCAGGTGAGCTGCACGCACACGCCTTCGGGGATGGGTACGAGCGTGGGCCGAAGCGACCGCGCGGGCGGACACTTGGGCAACACCCCGGGCAGGTCGCACACCGGGCCGAGGCCCAGCAGGCCCTCGAAGCCCGAGCCCGGTTCGGCCGTATTCATGTGGTGCGCTTCGAAGCGGTTGATCGCCAATAGCGTGGGGTCTTCGCCGCCGCTGGGCAGCTGCGATGACAGGCCCTCCGGCACCGCCACGTAGCGGAGGTAGCTCTCGCTGCCAGGATCGCCGTCGAGGCGGGCCTCCTGCCACGGGTAGCGCCAGCGGTTGTGCTCGCTGGGGATCGGCTGGGCCGCGCCGAGGATCGCGGTGACGCGGCCCGACGAAGGCCGGCCCATCTCGATCACCGCCCACTTCTCCCCAACGCCTTCCTCCTTCCAAAGGATCGGGACGCCGCCCATGGGTGTGCTGGTGAGCACCGTCTCGTCGGGCGCGAGATCGCACGTGGTGTCGAGCTCGTTGTTGACGAACACCCGCGCGGGCGTGACGCCGGTGAGCACGCACCGCCCAAGTTCGCCCGCCTTGATCGGCTGGGTCGCCAGCACGAACGCCATCGGGCTTGAGCCCTCGGTCTCGATCTCGCCCGTCAGCGGGGTGCGGCTGTGGAACGTCCGCTCCTGGTCGTTCTCGCCCGGCTCGACCAGCACGCCCGAGATCGCGAGTACGTGGTACGGCTCGATCGTCTGATCGGAGTCGTTGCGCACGAGCACCAGGCCGCGCGGCATGGCGTCGGCCAGAGGCCCACCGCCACGCGTCTGCTCGCGCCGGCGCTCGGCCACGGCCGCATCGACGAATGCGTTATACGCCCGCGCGGGGATCACCAGCGGCTGGCCGGATCGGACTTTGCGGAAGGCGTCGGTCATGGTTCAGATCCCCAGCGCCGAGAAGTTGCCCTGGTCGTACACCCGCTCGACGTACGCCGCGACCGGGCGCTTGACGATCGCCTGCGAGCCCGCGTCCTCCGCGTCGGCGTAGCGGACCCACAGGTATTCCCAGCCCTTCTTGCTGATCCCGCTGATCGGCCCGACCGCGATTCCCGAAGCGTTGGGACTCGCCGCAAAGCGGAAGGTGATCTCCCAGTCGGAGTCCACGCCCGTGCCGCGACGCGAGCCGGACGCGCCCAGGAACAGCACCTCGCCCGCGCTGAAGCCCTTCCATGAGCCGCTGTTGACCTTGCCGGTCAGGTTGAACAGCGCGGCCTTGTACGCCTGCGTGACCTGGCTGGCCGGCAGGTAGTGCGTCTCGCTGAACTGGTACACCGGCACAGTGATGTCGACGCCCTCGACGCCGTCACCCGTCACGCCGATCGCGCCCTTGAAGTCGGGCGCGGTCGTCCCCGATGCCGCGTGGCTCGAGATCGTCTGCTTGCTCTGGGTGATGTGCTGGGTGCCGCCGCCGGTGTCGAAGCTGAAGACGCTCTCGCCGGTCTGCGGGAACCCGCCGCCCTGGGCCTGAGCGTACCGGGCCGTCGCTTCCCACAGCTCGAATCCCACCGGCTCGACCGACACCGTCTGCCGGGGCAGGCCGTCGTAGGTACCCGGGCTCTCGGCCTCGGCGGCGGACCGGGCCGCGAGGTCGTCGTTGGTGCCGCGCACGGTGTAGACGAGCTCCGCCGAAGGGTTGTCTCCCTTGGTGGACCGGCGGCTCTCGAACTTCTCCGTCACGGTGATCGGCACGGGGTGTTGCTCCTACGCGAAGGTCCTGCTCATGCGAAAGTCAGGCCGCCACTCTTGGCGGCGTCGGCGAGTTGGCGGGTGTGCTTGGCGGTCTGCTCGGTGGCCTTGGCCGTCCGCTCGGCGACGGCGTCGTCGGAGGCCAGCCCCTGCACGGCGCTGGCGTTGAAGGTGCCGCGCACCGAGATGCCCTCGGCCACGAGGTCGCCGATGCCGCGCAGGCGGTCCTCGAACTCGGCCAGCAGGTTGCGCGGGCGGCTGTCGGGTTCGGCCTCGGCTTCTTCGCGACGCCTGCGGGCCTCTTCGATGGCATCGTCGAGCCGCTTGCGGGCGGCTTCCAGCTCGCGCTGCGCATCGGTGACCCGCTCATCGGTCTGGGCATCGAGCGCCTTCTGGGCGTCCTCGTACTGCTTGCCGATCTCCGACAGCGTGGCGTCGTTGAGATCGCTGGATCGGTCGCGCTCGGATGATCGCCGGGCCTCGCGGTCGGCCAGGGCCGCGCGGGTGCGGTCGTCGATCTCGCCAAGCCGCTGCTCGAGCTGCTCGTCCACGGCCTTCTTGGCCGCTTCGACATCCAGTCCATCGTCGAACAGCCCCTGGATCTCCAGCATCCGCTTGGCGACGAACGACGAGGCCGACTCCCATGCCTTCTGGAACCCGCCCGTGAAGCGTGACCAGGTCTTGGAGAGGAACGCCGTCGTCTCGATCCAGCCGACCTCGAGCGCGTGCAGCACGATCTGGGCGGCCGCCAGCGCGCCGTACCACATCGACTGGGCGGTCGAGACGAAGAACCGCCGTGCCTCGAGCCACGCCGAGTTCAACGCCGCCACGCCCTTCTGCCAGATGACCTTCAGCGACAGCCAGAGGATCTCGGCCGCCAGCGCGATGTCGCCAGCGGCGAGGGCGTCGGAGATGCCGCGGGTGACCTTGGAAACCCAATCGCGCAAGCGCGTGAACTGCTCCATGAGCCAAGCGAGCGCCTCGCCGCCCTTGCCTGAGGTGACCAGCAGCGTGCCGCCGAGCCCGACGACCGCCGCCACCACCAGCCCGATGGGCGAGAGCAGCGCGCCCAGGGCCGCTCCGACGATGCCCAGCGCTGTGCCGACGCCGGTGATGATGCTCGCCAGCAGGCCGAAGGTCGCCGCGACACCCGCCACCAGCACGCCCAGCCCGATCAGGACCACGCCCGCCAGCGCGACCGCGGCGGCGACCTTGAGCGCCGAGACGACCACGGCCCGGTTCTGGCGGATCCAGTCCGATGCGCCGACGATGACCCGGGTGATGCGCTCGGCCAGGTCCTGGAGCACCGGCGCAAGCGCCGAGCCGATCACGAACACGCCCTGCTTGATGACCCGCCAGAGGATGTTGAGCGTGTCGTTGAGCTCCGCGGCGTCCTTGGCGGTTTGCGTTGAGACGGTCAGTCCGAGCCGACGGGCCTGCTCCTGAAGTTCCTCGATACCCGCGGCCCCGCCCTCCATGAGCGGCAAGAGTTGCGAGCCGGCGCGGCCGAAGATCTGCATCGCGATCGCGGCGCGTCGGCTTGGGTCTTCGATCTGGCTCAGCCGCTCGGCGATGAGCTTGAACTGCGCCTCGGGCGAGAGCCCATCGAGGTCGGCCATCGTCAGCCCGAGCGTGGCGAACGCGTCCGTCTGGGTGGAAAGCCCGCGTCCGAGGTCGTTGATCGACCGCTGCATGGACCGCACACCCTTCTCGAAGGTCGCGAGGTCCGCGCCTGACTGCTCGGCCGCGAAGCCGAGCTCGCTGAGCGATTCGACGCTCACGCCGGTGCGCTTGCTCATCTTGTCCAGCGTGTCGCCCATGGCCGTGAACACCTTGACCGTGCTCAGCAGCGAGGCGACCGCGCCGGCCCCGATCGCAGTCAGCCTGGTGCCGACGCTGCGGAGCCCGTCCCCGAAGGCCTTGAGCCGCTTCTGGGCGCGCCGCAGCCCGGCCGACAGCTTGTCGCTGACGCCCAGTTCGACGAACGCCCGCCCAGCCCGGATGCCTCGGGTGTCGGCCATCTACGACCCCCTCCGTACGCTGTTGCGCCACAGCACCGGCAGCTTCGGGCGCTCGCGTTCGAGCGCCGGGGCCATGTAGGGACGGGCTGCGATCTTGACCTTGCGGCTCTGCAGGCGACCACGCCGGCGCGAGACGACGACAGTCGCGCCGCCGTGCTCGAGTGCTCGCGGCGCGACGCTCTTCTTGAAGCCCACCGGTCCGACCACCACGCTGTCGGACCTGCGGTCGTAGCCGAAGAGGATCAGCCGCCGCAGCGAGCCCTCGTGCGAGTGCGGCGGCTTGCCGGGCGGGGCCGTGCCCTTGCGCTTGCGGATGCTGGTCCGGGCGGCGGTGCGGATGAACGCCCCACCTTTGCTCAGCACGCGGCGCTTGGCGGCGTCCACCGACCGCTTCACCGCGGGCCGGTCGAAGAACACGTCCTTGATCCGCATGGTGATCACGCGGGTGTACCTCCGCTGGGCACCACGCGGCCTTCCTTCAGCCCCTTGTTGAACGACGCCTCCTTCTCCTTGCGGAGTCGCCCTGCGCCGATGAACAGTCCCGCCAGACCAGTCAGCGCCGGCAGAGCCGGGCCCGCGATGGGCACGCCCGCGAGCGTGGGGCCGAAGTCGTCGAGGGCCGAGAGGGTGATCTGCCCCAGGAGACCGCGGATCTCGCCGCCGCGTTCGATCGACGCCTTCCACTGGGCCCCGACCCGCTGGGTGTCCTCGAACCAGGCCCGGTACTCGGCCTCGGCCTCGTTGAGCGTGGTGGTGCGCGGCAGGCCGCGGGTCTGCTGGATGCCGCTCGGCGTCTTGACCTTGACGACGTCGCCCAGGTCAAAGCCGGCGCACGCGCCGAGCCCGAGCGAAAGCATCACCACGCCGAAGCCGAAGGCCAGATGCTTGGGATCAATCTTCACGCGTGCCTCCTTGCTGCTTCTGGTTCCTGATGAACACGTCCTTGAGCACCGACACGGGGGCCGGGATGACTTGGGCTCGCTTGTCAGCGGCCCGGGCGAACGGGTCGAAGTCGCCGGGCCGGAACGGGCGGGTCTTCTTGGGGTTGCGCTGGGTGTTGGCCACCAGCGCCATGACCGAACTCGTCCGGCTCCACTCGTCGCGCTGGCGGGCCTCGGCCATCGCGACCAGCTCTCGCAGCGTCAGGGGGGCTGGATCGATGCCGAGGACGCCGGCGCACTGCCAGACGAGCCGCCAGCCGCCGCCTCGACCGTCGGCGGCACCGCTTCGAGCACCGCCCGCTCCAGCGCCCCGCCGTCGATCAGCTCGTCGATCCGGCGTTCCACCACGTCCCGGGCCTTGTCCATCACCTCGCGTGTGGCCTTGAGCACCCGCCCGAGGTTGGCCCGGTCCCTCGAGCTCGGGCAGAAATCCACCAGTTCCTCCAGGAGCGCCGCCGTGGCGTGCTCCTCGGGCTCCGGCATGGCGATGGCGCTGCCGGACATGCGCTCCACCCCGACAATGTCGCGCTTGGCCAACCAGTCGTTGACCCCTTTCCGCCTGGCCCGCCTCGGGCTGGCGCA
>JANSXG010000067.1 GCA_024743075.1 bacterium
CACGGTATCGATTGTCATTGCGCAGCTCCTCTGCGCCCGATGAACTGGGCAAAGGCGAGGGTCGAAACGAATCCGAGGATCGACACGATCAGCACCGCGTCGAACGTCACGAGCGTCTCGAAGCGGATGGAGAGCAGCAGGATCAGCCCGGCGATCTGCACGGCGACCGTGTCGGAGGCCAACCCGCGATCAACGAGGGTGGGGCCCTTGATGATCCGGTACAGGCACATGACCGTCGCCAGCGAGATCAGGATGATCCCGGCGTCGATCAGCAGGAACAGGGCATCCTCGATGACGCTGTCAGCGCCGAGGGTGGGAGCGAACAGGTTCACGAGAACACCGCCTTTCGGAGGCGAAGCGCAAGGTCATCGATCTCGGCGAGCGTCGAGGCCGGGTCCTGGGCGTACATGCAGTGCAGGTAAAGCCACTTGCCGTCAGGGCTGATATCAACCACGAGCGTGCCGGGTGTGAGAGTGATGGCGTTGGCGAGGGTGGTCTTTTCCACATCGCTCAGGCCGTCCACCGGATAGCGCAGGATCCGAGGCGACTGGTTGTGGGCCGGCGTGAGGATTTCCCACGCGATCTGGATGTTGGCTTTCGTCAGAATCTTGACGAAGTGGCCGGCGAAGGCCACAAGGCCCCAGGCCCGCTTGAAGTAGCTGCCCTGACCCGCCACGCTGGAGTACACCGCAACGACGGCCGCTCCGACGAGAGCGCCCGCGACGAAGTTCCAAGCGCTGAAACTCGCGGTCAGCAGACACCAGACGACGGCGAGGAACAGATTGAAGGTGAGTTGTTTCATGGCGTCACCGTGTGTTGCAGGTCGGGTTCGATCAACGCGAGCGTCGAGTTATCCGGGAGATCGCGGATCGGGTTCAGATCGAGCACGCCGTCGATGTAGATCGATGGTGTGGCGAGCGACGCGGTGGCCTGCTGGGTCCAGCTGTAGGATCGCTCAGCGCCGAAGCCAAGTATCAGCGAGACGCCGACCAGCAGGCCGATGCCGGCATAGGCCAGCGGCAGGGGCATATCGGGACCGGCCTTCGCGCCCTCGGGCAGGTCGAGCAGGGGCCCTTTGAGTTCGGACCAGAACGCGGTGATCCACACCCGCGCGATCGCGACGAGCGTCAGCACCGCGGTGAAGGTCGTCGCGCCGACGAGCCACCAGGCGCCGCTCGATGCACCTTCGCGCAGCAGCACGGCCTTGCCGTAGAAGCCCGAAAGCGGCGGGATACCGACCAGACCCATCGCGAGCAGGAAGAACATCGTCGAGAGCAGCGGATACCGCCGGGCGAGACCGCCGAGTTCGCGAAGGTCGACCGAGCCCGCCCGCTGTTCGATCAAGCCGATGCAGAGCATCAGCCCGGCGATGATGATCATCTCCTGAGCCATGTAGTGCAGCGTCGCGGCGAAGGATTCCGCGTTCATCATGGTCACGCCGAAAATCAGGTAGCCGACGTGGGCGATTAGTATCATCGCGACCACGCGTCGCAGGTTGGTCGCGCCGACCGCGCCCAGAATCGCGAGCACCATGGTGACGCCGGCAAGGATTGCCAGAATCGTCCGGACCAGCTCGAGATCGTCCACGCCAGGGTTGGCGAACGCCATGGGGTACATCCGCAGAACGGCGTACACGCCGACCTTCGAGAGGAGGGCGGCGAACACCGCACCGATGCTGCTCGGTAGCGTGTGGTAGGTATCGGGCAGCCAGAACCACAGCGGGAATACCGCCGCCTTCAGGCAGAACACGAACAGCAGCGCGACCGCGAGCGCCTGAAAGCCGGTGGGGAGCGCGCCCTCGTTCTCGGCCACGAACCGAGCGAGGTCGGCGTAGTTCAGCGTGCCGGTCACGCCGTAGATCATCCCCGCGGTCAGCACGAAGACCGTGGAGCCGACGAGGTTAAGCAGGACGTACTTGAAGGCTTGGGACATCTGCTGACGTGTGCCGCCGAGGCACATGAGCGCGTACGAGGCCATCAGCATGATCTCGAAGGCGACGAACAGGTTGAACAGGTCGCCGGTGAGGAAACTGAAGTTCACCCCGAGGATGAGCATGTGGAACAGAGGGTGGAACCACCCGTGTTCGATGTGACGCGGGAGAAGGTTCCACGAGTGGATGTACGCCGCGACGGCGACCGTCAACGCGATGGCGAGCAGCGTACCCGACAGTCCGTCAAAGACGATGGCGATACCGAACGGCGGCGCCCACTTGCCCATCATCGAGACGAACATGGGCTGGCCGGCACCGAGGGAACCGAGCATGGCGAGCACCAGGCCGAGGTTTGCCAGCAGGGCGGTCAGGCCGATGAATCGACACAGCGGCGTCGAGCGTCGGGCCAGCGCGCAGAGCACGCCGGTCGCGAGCGGGATGACCACGATGAGAGCGATCAGGTTCGGATTCACGCGGTCACCTCCCGCGAAACGGAGTGGGACATCGATTCGGGGCGGTCTTCCTCGGACAACCTGTCCACGTTTAGTGTCCGCGTCGTGCGGAACGTGGTGACGAGGAGCGTCAGCAGGAAGGCCATGATGGCGAAGCTGATGACGATGGATGTCAGGATCAGGGCCTGGGGCAGCGGGTCGACGTGGATCCCGTTCGGACTGGTCCCGAGCACAGGTGCGCCCTTGACCACGCCACCGGGGAGCACCGGCTGACCCGACATCGCGAGGATGCCGAGGTGCGCCGCGTGGCTGAACAGGAACACGCCCATCGCGACGGACTTGAGTTCGCGCGACAGCATCAGGTAGACGCTGACGGCGAAGATCACCGCCACGCAGATTCCGAGAAGCAGTGTCATGACTATTCGAGCTCCTCTTCGAAGCGGTTGATCATGCCGACGCTGACGGCGATCACCACGATGAACACGCCGAGATCAAAGAACATGACGCTCGTCCAGTGGAACGGGGCATCGGCGCCGGGCAGCGGGATGTATCCCTGCCCGCTGGTGAAGAACGGCATACCCATGAGCATGGGGATGAGACCGGTGGCGAGCGCGATCAGAAGACCGATGGCGCCCATCGCGCCGGGGGTGAGCGGGATGAGCCGCTGGAGGGCCTGGCCTCCCTCGGACATGCGGTACGCCGCGAGTCCGACCGAAGCGATCAGGCCGGCGATGAAGCCGCCGCCCGGTTCGTTGTGACCCTTGAAGAAGATGTAACCGGCGAACAGCAGACTGACGGGCAGGATCAACTTCATCGCCGTGCGGAGCAGCACAGAACGCAGATGAGGCTGCGGGCCGTTGATCAGCGTCGGGTTGCCCTCGGCAAGATCGCGTGGCGCGGGAACCGCTCCCAGCAGGGCGAGCACACCCATGAGCGTGATCGCGAGCACGGTAATCTCCCCCACGGTGTCGTAGCCGCGGAAGTCGACGAGGATCACGTTGACGACGTTGTCGCCGCCGCCGCCGCGACCGCCCGAGTCGGGCGTGGTGCCCTTGTACGAGTTGTTGAGGAACCAGCCGCCGAGTCGAGTGCTGTCGGACGCGACGAGTTTGGCCTCCGTGTGGCCGTGGTCATCTCCGGACTCCGGTGCGGCGGCGAGCACGGTGCCGTAGCCGATACCGGCGAGTTCGGTCTCCTTCTGAGACTGTTCGTAGGCCGCGATCGCCGATTGGTCCGCGACCGAACCGGCGTGCAGCACGACCCACGCCATGACGCATCCAACGAGCGATGCGAACACCGCCCGAGGCATGGCGGGGATGCGCGGGTGCTTCTTCGGCTCCTCCGGAAGCAACCGCAGTGCGAGCATGAAGAGCACCACGCTGATGATCTCGAACATCATCTGCGTCAGCGCGAGGTCGGGGGCCTGGTAGACGAGGTACATGCCCATGACCGCGAACCCGCAGGACCCGAGCACGAGCACCCGGACCGCGCGGATCTGAACCAGCGGCAGGATCAGCGCGCTCGCGCAGATCAGGACGGTCAGCAGCACACCCGCGAGGATGTACGGCACCGGGGCGTAGGAGAGCGGCGCGATCGAGGGCCATTTGAGCATCGAGCCGTCGCCGAACCACATGGCGGCGAACACTCCGATGAGCAGCGCCGACAGCGTGGCGACGGTATAAAAGCGGAGGTTGCCGTTCTGCAGGCGAGCGAAGACGCTGTGCCCGAACGATTCGGTCGAGCCGTATGTCGCCGGGAACAGCGCGTTGTGCACGTCCTCGATCGGACGACGCAGCAGATCGGAGAAGCCGAGCGCGAGCCCGCCCGCAATCGCCAGCCCGGACATATAAAGCGGAAGTTCCGGGTGGGTGATCGCGTAGATCAGGCTGGGCAGGTGATCCCAGTACAACTTGTGCGTTTCGAGCGAACCGAAGATCGCCTCGAAGGCGCTCGGCACGATGCCGCCAAGGAACTGCACGGCCAAAATCGCCGCCGCCGGCCACCAGATGCAGGACGCCCAGAAACCGTGCTCGTGGATCTCGTGGTGGGCGTCGGCACGCTCGGTGTCGCGATGGTGCTCGGCGGCGCCGGCGTCCGCGAAGAATGTGCGAGTGATGCGGACAAAGATCGCGACATTGCAGATCGCGGTCAGGACGGCCATGACCATGACACCCCAGAACAGCGGCGTGGTCTTCAGTGCGTGGGCGATCTGGTAGAGGAAGGCCTCTTTCGCGGTGAAGCTCAGGGTGAGCGGCAGGCCAGCCATGGCATACGCGGCGAGGATGCCGATCAGCGCGAGGTGGCGGTGCGTCCGCCAGAGGCCCTTCAGCTGTGAGAGGTTGGTCTGGTGCGTGAGGTGGATGATCGCACCGGCGATGATGAACAGCGGTGCCTTGTAGACCGCGTGGTTCAGGATTTGCGTAATCGGCCAGATGATGTTGGCGATGGTGTGGTCGTCGTGAGCGTAGTTCGTGCCGCCGATGCCGTAAGCGCAGGTGAGCAGACCGAGCTGGCTGACGGTCGTGTAGGCGAAGATCCGCTTCAGGCCATCGGAGCGGAGGGCGAGGTACCCGCCGATGAGCATCGTAGTGGCACCGAAGAACACCAGAGTCGGCGTCCACCATTCGAGTTCACGCATGGTCGGGTAGAGCCGCGCAAAAAGGTAGACGCCGGCCTTCACCATCGTGGCCGAGTGCAGGTACGCCGAGACAGGGGTAGGGGCCGCCATCGCCCCCGGGAGCCAGAAGTGGAGGGGCCACTGGGCCGACTTCGCCGCACCTCCGATGAACATCAGGAAGAACGCGACGGTGAGCAGGCCGGCGTCGACACCGGGCATCTGCGAGATCGGTGCGCTGAGGGCGGAGAAGCTCCACTCGCCGGTGGCGGCGCCAAGAGTCATGAGGCCGCCGAGCAGGACGAGCCCGCCCATGCCGGTGGTGCAGAGGGCCTGCAGGGCGAGCTTGAGCGACTTCGGGTCTTCGCGGTACCAGCCGATGAGCAGAAACGACGACACGCTGGTCAGTTCCCAGAACAGGAACATGCCGAGGAAACTATCCGCGAGCACCACACCGAGCATGGCGGTCGCGAACAAGCCCAGCGTGGGGTAGAAGCGCCAGAGCGACTCCTCATCACGGCCGAAGTATCCGCGAGCGTAAAGCACGATGAGAGCACCGATGACCGAGACCAGCAGGGCGAAGAAGCCGCCGAGCTGGTCGACGTTCATCGCCAGCGACATGTTGAGCGAGGGCGCGAAGGGGATGGCGACCGGCCCGGCCTCAAGCCCGTACTGAGCGATCCACGCCAGCACGATGCCCGCGCTGGCCAGCGGGCCCGCGAGCATGGTCAGAACGCGAGCGGTGACCGCTGACTTGGGCAGCAGCATGGTGGCGAGGCCGGCGATGACCGGCGCGAACACCGCGAGCAGCAGCGACATGTCTGGCATGGCGAGGGTCTCGTCTGAAGACGGCCCGGTACGGGCGCATCAATGGAACATGGGGCCTGAGGCCTCGGAACCCGGTGCCTATCGGACAAAAACAGGCCGCTCGCGCGGGCGATCCGCGAACCGATCCGAATAACTTCATCGGACCTTTTCTTCGGCCGGCTTTGGAGAGACTGCCGCCTCGCCGCGGATCAGTCGCCCTTGGATCGGACTTCCCCGGCTCGGACCAGGCCGAGCTTAAAGAGGATCGGTCCGATCAGCTCGTTGATGGCGATCGCCGAGAGAAGGATGTTGAAGACGTCGTCGGCGAATTTGAACTCGTAAAACTGTTCATACACGACGATGGCCAGCGCGAGCGATACCCCGGCCTGCGGGACAAACGCGGTCCAGATCCATCTCGACGCCGGAGGCTCCATTCCACTGACCTTGCAGCCGAGGGCCGTGCCTCCCCAGATGGCACCCAGCCGCAGCGTGACGAGCAGCACCACAAAGATCCACACCCCCCCGAGAACGCCCGGATCGACCTTGGTGCCGGCCACGGCGAAGAACAGAGCGTAGACGGGAACGGAAAGCTCCTCGATGGTGTGGAACACATCCTCGGCGATGGTCTGGAACAGATTCGACATTACAAGCCCGGCGGTAAGCCCGACGATGAGGGTCTTGAGGCCGAGCTCTTTCGAGATGAGTGCGACGGCGAACGAACCGAGCACCAGCACGATTGGCAGGAACGATCTCACCTTCCGCACGTAGAACGCAAGCAACCCGCCGACCAGGACGCCGGCGAGCATCGAGCCGCCGAGTTGGCGCGTGAGTTTGCTCGCGATCGAACTTTGCTTCGAGGATGAGGATTTCAGCTCACCGGACTCAAGTTCCTCGGCCACTTCCTGGGCGAGTAGCACTTCCTGCGCAGTGAGCTCGTCCGAGGCCTCCGCTTCGGCGAGCGTCGGAGGCGGATCAGTCGGGAGATCCTCTGCGAGAGTCTGCTTGGCGTTCGTCGCGGCGGTCGAGGCGAGTGTGAGCGTGACTGCAAAGACGATGATCAGCAGCAGGTCCTTGCAGACCGTGATCGAGAGCGCGGTCCGCGCCATCGGCCCGTCGGCTCGGGTCTCGCTGAGCAACGCCATCACAACCGCGGGGGAGTTGGCGGTCGCGACGACGGCGATGACCGAGGCAACGAGCATGACCGTGACGAGCCCGCCGTACTCGGCAATAACCGTTCCGTTGAGCAGGACGGTCATGAGAGCGCCCACGACGAGCAAAACCAGCGTGAACTCGAACGCGAGGATCAGCGAGATCGATCGGAACGCTTTGCGCACGAACGAAAGCTTGATCTCGCCGCCGGCCGTCAGGGCGATGAGCGCGATGGCAAGATCGTTGACCAGCTGCAGGTTTTCCTGCTGCGGTTTGGTCAGCAGCCACGTGCCGTCTTTGCCGACAATCCAGGCACCGACCCCAGGCCCGGCCAGGATCCCGAATACGAGATAGCCCGTGATCTTGCTGAAGCCAACGCTCGCGAGGACCTTGCCCAGTAGCCATGCGCCGAGCAGAAGCACGCCCAGCCCGGTCCCGGTTTCGAGAAGGCCGACGGACGGGCTCTCGAAGGTCAAGCCCAGAGCATCGGTCAGCAGGCGCGACGCCGGCTCTGAGGCAGGCGACTCGGAAGACGCCTGCGATGGCGGGTCACCGGAGGCCGAGAGTTCGACCTGCGTCGGCGTCCCCGCGAGCATCCGTGCGAGGATGGCAACGGCGACGAGAGCCGCGATCGCACCCAGTTTGGTCAGGGTGGGGCGCACCTTCATGCCGGGGCTCCCTGCGTGGGGGCACCGCGCGGATCGGTTGAGTTTTCGTCGCCAAGCGCTCGGCTGCCGGCACGCCGGGCGAAGATCGGGAGCAACTCGCACAGCAGACCGCTGAGAATCACGATCGTCAGCAGGCGCGCGTTGTACGCCGAGGGCTCGAGCAGCACCACGCTGACCGCGAGCGCGAGAAAGATCGGGTGCTGGCGTGCGGCCCCGAGGTACAGCGGCGAATCGTCCGGAAGCCGCGGTTCCTGCTCGTCGCTGCGCCGTGCCGCCCAGCGCGTGAAGGCGGGCTTGACGAGGATCCGCGCAAGTGCCATCACCAGCGCGAGAGCCAGGCCCGGCAAACCGATGCGCGGGTCGAGCAGGATGCCCGCAAGCAGCGCGAACATCGTGGCGACCGTGAACTCCGCCTTGACGATGAACTTCTCAAAGCCCTCGATGGAGTTGCCCTTCAGGTTGACGAGGATGACCCCGGTGAGCATCGCCGCGAAGACCGGCGGCAGGTCAAGCTGCGTCGCGATACCTGCCACAAACACGACGATCCCGAGAAAAACCACCAGCTGGTGGCCCCGGTCCTTGCCGGCGAGCCCGATCGCGAACCGCCCGAGCAGCGCGACCAGCACCGCGAGCACCCCGATGAGCGCGGCCCGGCCGATCGCTCCGGTCAGGTCGAAGACGAACGCGCCGTCGGCGTCACGGGTCACGATCTTGTAGCCGAGGCCGAGCACCGTGACCGCCAGCACGCCTCCCAGCGCGCCGGTGGCACGGATCAAGGTGTCCAAACGCGCATCGGTCTCCGTCGCGTTCGCCATCCGCAGCGAACGCGTTTCCATGGACCAGCCGATCGACCCGGCCGTCAGCAGCAGCACACCCGGCCAGATCGGTGCGAGAGCGTCGGCATCAGTCCACAGGTGGATGCCGACCAGCGCGATGCCGCCGAACAACAGGATCGAAAG
Organism: bacterium; assembly: GCA_024743075.1. Classification (GTDB taxonomy): domain Bacteria; phylum Planctomycetota; class Phycisphaerae; order Phycisphaerales; family UBA1924; genus JANSXG01. Next base: position 8,580 of record JANSXG010000067.1, read on the forward strand.
GGACGCGTCGGCGAGCAGGACTTTCCATATACCCGCCGAAAGGCTGCGCACCACCTCCCAGCGGAGCTGCAGGCCGACCATTACCCCAATCCAGCCGAGGCCCATCATCAGCAAAGGGGTGGACTCGAGCAGCGCACGCGGGCTGACCAGAGTCGTTTCAGCCTCCGTCACACCGATCAGCGGGAAGAAATTCGGCCCTAAGAGCATGCCGACGAAGATGGCGAGCCACCCGCCGCTCAGGAGCACGACCATGAGGCGGCTCCGGCGAAGGCGGTAGGTGACCCGGCCGGACGAAAGCAGCCCGAGGCCGATCACGATCAGGATGGCGAGGAAAATGTCCATCTCGGCTTCGGATCGCGGTCGAGTGGTCGTTCTCAGCGTGGTGGGTGGAGAGGAGAGCGAGGGCCGTTCGGGAGCGGATTGTCGCGGGTGCGCGACCCGACTTCCAGAGAAATCTGAAGATTCGGGGCTTGTCCGTAGGAGTCAGCAGGCGCTCAGGACTTCTTCGAGCCGGACATGAACCGGTCGATCGGTACGGTGAACGCCATCGGGCGCTCGTCGTCAGTGAGTTCGTTTTGGAGGAACGAGAAGACCTGATCGATCTCTCCGGCCGCGGTGACCGAAAGCACGACCCGGCTGCCGGTGCGTTGCGGGATCATCGCGGCAAGTCCGCTGAAAATCGGCATCTCGTCACGAAGCAGCGACATCAGCCCCTTGGACTCGATGATCGTGCCCTGGATCCCGAGATCGAGCATGGCCGTGACCAGGTCGTCGAGCATGCCCTGATTGGCGACGATCATGACCAGCAGCACGAGACGCATGCTGTCATCCGCGCCCTTCGCCTCAGCGGACGGGGCGTGGGACTCGCTTCGCTCCGAACTCGTGGCCTCTTCCTGCGATCCCGGATCCTGGGGTGAGGTGGCCGTCTTCGGGTCCTCAGCCATGCCGGCGGTCCTCTTCGACGAGCGTCGAATAGAGTTCGGACGGATCCTTCGCCGAGCGGAGTCGGTCCAAAGCCCCGGGCCCGCGGCTGATACGGGCGAGGCGGGCAAGAAGCCGGACATGGCTGAAGGGGCGCTCGGCGCAGCCGAACATCCCGAAAATGAGGTCGCAGGGCGGGTGGCTGTCGCTCCCAAAGTTCACGCCGGGACGGATGAGCGCCGGCACCACGACCGTGCTCTCGATCTCGCTCAGCATGGCGTGGGGAAAAGCAACGCCCTCGGGCGTGCTGGTGGAGTGACGCCGCTCGCGATCCGCGAGCTCGGTGACCAGGTCTGCTTCGGAAATGTGCGGCAGAACCTTGCGAGCGGCGGTCGCCAACGCAAGGAGAACCGCGTCCTTGTCGGAGGCGTCGTCCAGAACGATGACGAGGTCGGGGTTCAGCAGCGGTTCGAGTCGCATGGTTCTCCTCTGGTTCGACGCAAGATAGCAGGCGCGAGCGGAGACCGCGAATCGGGTGCAAAACCCGCTCTCGCGAAGAGAATCATCGATTTTGAGTCGCGGGAACGGTTAACCTGAAAGACGACCCACAGAACTCCCAACCATCTCGCCAGGGGATTCGCCGACGCCGGCCCGCGCCCGAGAGGAGCATGTACCGTGGAAGTCTTGACCGAACTGATCGAACTGATTTCGAGAAATTTCTTCTGGTTCGCGATCCTGGTCATTGTCGTGGTTGCCGTGGTCGTCTCGGCGATCAAGGACGTGCTCCGGACCAAGGCCCGTGAGGCCTCGCGGCGCGAGATCGCCGCCTACATCGCCGAGGGCAGCATGACGCCCGAACAGGGCGAGCGCCTAATGGTCGCCGAGAATTCATCGGATCGCTGCTGATCCACGGAAAGGTTAGAGATGCTTACGGAAGCAATGTGCCTCGTTCAATCGACCCTCGCCCAGTCTGCGACTGCAAGCCCTGCCGAGGGATCACCCGTCTCGGGGTGGAGCGTTGACAGCGGCATCCTCGTCCCGGTGATCGCCATCATCATGGGCTGCTCGATCGCGATCATCGCGATTGTCTGTGGCACGCTCGCCAGCGGACAGCGCGAGAAGACACGTCGCGAGATCGCGGCCTACGTCGCGGAAGGCACCATTTCGCCGGAAGACGGCGAACGGATGCTGCGCGCGGCGTCAATGACACCGAAGAAGGGCTGACCGCTCTTAAAGCACGACGTCAATCAGACTGCCCGCCGGCGTGTAGCGCTGGACCTGGTAGGCGGTCTGAACCCGCTGGTGGGTTCGCGGGGCATCGCCCGGAGTCGGGATATCGCCGAGCTTCGGTCCGAGCCCCGAGTCCACGGGTGGGGCCTCGGTCTTCGGCTTGCATGGCTGCATATTCGGACTTGCTGGCTGCTCGGGTTGCTTGTTGAGCGGGCGACGCCGGTTCTGGCGTTCGAGGTACTCCGCGTAGAGAAGCGAGCCGGCGGCCTCGGCGCAGGGTTCGTACCGATCGCACTCATCAGATCGCAACACCCTTTGCTCGCACGCGGCTTTGGCATTGCGCACCGCGGGAGTCACGCACTCGTCGGCGACGAGGCGTAACGCCTGTTGGGCGATGGGGCTGATCTGGGGTTGGATTCGCACGGGGGAACAGGTGCGGCGCCCATGCCGCGCGTGACCGATCCCGGCGCCGCTGATAATCTCCGCGTTTTGAAGGAGGGAAAGCCGTTCGTGTGGCTTTCCAGCAACACCGCCAAGGTCGGTCTGTGCGGGATGTTGCCTCCGGGCATCCACCTCGCGCCGCGAAAGGGCAGCGAAAGCACGGATGAAGACCGCCCGCCTCGACTACCCGCTCCCGGAAGACCTGATCGCGACGAGGCCCGTCGAGCCGCGTGACTCGTGCCGGCTGCTGGTGTGCTCGCGGAGCGATCCGGACCTGCTGGAGCACCGCACGTTCAGAGATCTGCCGGACTACCTTGCCGCTGGCGACACGCTGGTGTTCAACACGACCTCGGTGCTCCCGGCTCGCCTGATCGGACGACGACTCGATTCCGGCGGTGCGATCGGCGGACTGTTCCTCGGCGAACGCGAAGACGGCCTCTGGCAGGCCATGCTCAAGTCCAATGGCAAACTCCGCGCCGGCATCCGCATCGGCCTGCTTGATCGCGACGACGCCGAGGGCGCCGTGATCGAACTCGTCGAGCGGGCGGAGGAGGGCTGGCTGGTTCGCGTCGAGTCCGATCACACGCCCGTCGAGCTTTTAGGCAAGATCGGTCGGATCCCACTGCCGCCCTACATCGATCGGGCCCGGCAGATCGGCGGCGAGGGGGTCGAGCAGAAAGCCGACGAACGCTGGTACCAGACGGTCTACGCCGATCCGTCGAAGGCGTCCTCGGTGGCTGCGCCAACCGCGGGTCTGCACTTCACGACGGAACTGCTGGAGACGCTGGCCTCGAAGGGGGTCGATCGGGCCGATGTGGTGCTCCACGTCGGAGCCGGCACGTTCAAACCGATCGACGCCGACGACCTGACAAACCACACCATGCACAAGGAGTTTTTCGAGATCCCCGCGGCGGCCGCCCGCGGATTGGCTTCCACTCGTGAGCGTGGCGGTCGCCGGATCATGGTCGGGACGACCGCGGTCAGATCGGCAGAAAACCTGACGCCGACGGTTCTCGCTGAGGCAATGGATGCCGGCCTGACCGGGGCCACGGACCTGTTCATTACACCCGGCTACGAGTTCCGCCAAACCGACGGGCTGGTCACGAATTTTCACCTGCCGCGCTCTACGCTGCTCGCGATGGTCGGGGCGCTCTTCGAGACTCACGGGCGCGACGGCATCGAGCGCTTGCTGGCCATCTACCGGGAAGCGATCGATCGCCGCTACCGGTTCTTCAGTTACGGCGACGCGATGCTGATCCTGCCCTAGGCGCGAGGCGTCCCCGAAAGTGTGTCGGCAACGGACGTTGCTCCGATACCATGGTGTTGCCCCGCTCGCGTTCCGAGCGGCCCGCGAGCGCGGAGGGAGTCGGCGAGCGATGCGCCTCAACGAACTGATCCGAGGTCTGAATCTGGATGTCCGCGTCGGCGCGCGGGCGTCCGGTGATGCGCGCATCTGCGATTTCACCGAAGACAGCCGCACGGCGCTGCCGGGCTCACTGTTCGTCGCGAGGCCCGGACTGGTCAGCGACGGGCGAAAGTACATCGCCGACGCGATCGCGTCCGGTGCCGTCGCAGTGCTCACGGACGCCAGCGGCGCGAGGGCGGTCCCCGACCGGGCCGTTGCGCTGGTGAGCGATGACTTGCCCTTGGTCTCCGCGATCATCGCGGAGCGCTTCTTCGGCGAGCCATCGAAGAAGCTCGCGGTCGCGGCGGTTACCGGCACCAATGGGAAAACCACGACCGCCCACCTCTCCCGACGCCTGCTCGATGCCTCGGGTGTCCGCTGCGGGTTGATCGGTACCGTCGAGATCGATGACGGCGCTGAATCATTCCCGGCGCAGCTGACAACGCCGACGAGTTCCGAGCTCAGCCAACTGTTCGCCTCCATGGTCGAGCACGGCTGCACTGCGGCGGTGATCGAGGCGTCCAGCCATGCGATCCACCAACGCCGCGTCGCCGCGATCGACTTCGACGCCGCGGCGTTCACGAACCTGACGCAGGACCACCTCGACTACCACCGCACGATGGAGGCCTACGGCGCGGCGAAAGCCGAATTGTTCTCGTGGCTCAAGCCGTCGGCACTGGCGGTCGTCAACGCGCAGGATCCGGCCCACGAAACCATGCTGGCCGACTGCGGATCGCGCCGCCTGCTCGCCTACCCGCGCGGACGAGAGGACACCGGCAAGGAGGAGGCGACGATCTTCGCGACACCCCTGCGAGGACGATTGGGCATGGGCGTGCGGGCGCTCGGGCCGTGGGGGACGGTCCGCGGCGAAGTCGGCTTGGTGGGGGCGTTCAACGCCGAGAACCTCCTGCTGGCGATCTCGATCGCCCACGAGTTCGGCCTATCGGCCGGCCAGATTGAAGCGGCTCTCCCCGATCTGGACGCCCCGGCGGGACGACTCGAGGTCGTGAGCAACCCCCAAGTCCCTTATGCGGTGCTCGTGGACTTCGCCCACACCCCAGACGCCCTCCACAGCGCCATCCAGGCGGTCCGTCCGGTAGTCGGGGCGGGCGGCGAACTCCGTGTGCTGTTCGGCTGCGGCGGCGATCGCGACCGGACCAAGCGCCCGCTCATGGCCAAGGCCGTGTTCGCGAGCGCCGATGTGGTCTATGTCACCTCCGACAACCCGCGCACCGAGAGCCCCAGCGCGATCATCGATGACATCCTTGCCGGCGTGTCCAGTGCCGAACGCAGGAGCGCGATGGTCCATGTGGATCGGCGCATGGCCATCGAGGCCGCGGTCGCGGATCTGCGCCCCGGTGATGTGCTGCTCATCGCGGGCAAGGGACACGAGCCCTACCAACTGCTCCCCGATCCGAAAATGCCCGGCGGTGTACGCAAGATCGAGTTCGACGATCGACGCGAAGCGAGACGCGCGCTCCGGCAACGCACCCCGGAGCTCGCCGGCTGATGTTCTGGACACTCGAGAATTTCAGAACCGTTCTCGCAGGGACGTGGATGGCCAAGCCGGCGACGCCCTCGCCCGTCGCCATTGAGGGGGTCTCCGTCGACTCGCGCACGATCAAGCCGGGGGAGGTGTTCTTCGCGCTCAAGGGCGATGTCCACGACGGGCACCGCTACATCGAGGCCGCCGCCGAAGCCGGGGCGTCGGTGATCATCTTGCAGGATTCGACAGCGCTTCCCTCGGACTTCCCCCGGCGGTTCCCCTCGGTCGCCGCGCTGCGCGTCGGTGACGCGCGCCGGGCTCTCGGGCAGCTCGCCCTGGCCTACCGGCGCAGTCTGGACTCGGTCCGCGTGATCGCGGTCACCGGCTCGAACGGCAAGACGACCACCGTCCGTCTGATCGATGCGGTGCTGCGCGCGAAGTTCCGCGGGCGCGCGAGCATCAAGAGCTACAACAACGACATCGGCGTTCCCCTGACGATCTTCTCGGCCCGCCCCGGCGACCAGTACCTCGTCTGCGAGGTCGGGATGAACGCCCCCGGCGAGATCGCGCCGCTCGCCAGAATCGTCGAGCCGGATGTCGCGGTGATCACGTCCATCGGCCGGGCCCACATCGAGGCCTTCGACGACCAACTCGGCATCGTGCGCGAAAAGGCGTCCTTGCTCAGCTTCGTCCGCCCGCACGGCCTCGCCGTCGTCACCGCCGACTGTCCCGACCTCGATCCGTACCTCAAGCCCGTGCCGAACGTGGTCATGTTCGGCCGATCCGACCGCGCCGACCTCCGCCTCACCGCGTCCGAGCACGCCGGCGATCCACCGTCACGCGTCCGGTTCACGATCAACGAGCGCGTGACCCACGAGATCCCCTTGCTCGGCGAGCACAACGCCCTCAACGCGATGGCCGCCGTCGCAGTCGGGCGGCGCCTCGGCCTCGAAGAGGAGGACATCGGGCGCGGTCTCGCCGGAGCGGTCCCCGCCGAGATGCGTCTGCGCCACGACCGGGTCGGCGGACTCGACCTGTTCAACGACGCCTACAACTCCAGTCCAGAGTCAGCGATGGCCGCGATCCGCACCTTCGCCGACCTTGCCCGGGGCGCGACGCGCCGCGTCGTGGTCCTCGGCGACATGCTCGAACTCGGCTCGCACAGCGAGAAAGCCCACGAAGAACTCGGAGAATGCCTTGTCGAGTGCTTCGGGCCCGCCGGACCGGAGCTGGAGTGCCTCATCGGCGTCGGCCGCTACGCCCCGCACGTGGCCGAGACCGTGGCCCGGCTCTGCCCTCGCACCGAGGTCCACGCATTCGAAGGCATGGACGATGCCCGGGCGAACGAGGTCTGCACCCTGTTGGAGGCCGGCGACGCTGTGCTCCTCAAGGGCTCGCGAGGCGTGGGGCTGGACCGGATCGCCACCGCTCTGCGAAACAGCGGCACGCCCGTCGGTTCCTGATAACGCTCAGGCCGTTACGCTGCCGATGACCGTTTCGTCGCGCGGCGTGTCCGGGCGTCTGTCTCGTTGAACGCCGCCGATGATCTACCAACTGCTCGAACAGCTCGGACCGTGGCTCACCCGGCTCGGGGTGTACCGCTACTTCATGGTCTTTGAGCAGCTCAACTTCCGGGTCTTCTGCTCGGCCGTCCTCAGTTTCCTCTGCGTCCTGCTCTTCGGCAGACGGGTGATCCGCTGGCTGTCTCTTAAGAAGATCGGTGACAGCGCGGAGTTCAACCACGCCCAGCTCAACGAGATGATGAAGTCCAAGGCGAACACGCCCACCATGGGCGGATTGCTCATCGCCGGGGCCATCTTCCTCGCCACGCTGCTCTTCGCGGACCTGTCCAACGACTACATCAAGCTCGGGCTGTTCGTGCTCGTCTACCACGCCGGCATCGGCGGCTTCGACGACTGGCTCAAACTGACCGCCGCCTCCCGGGCCACCGGGTCCCGACAAGGCCTGTACTCGTGGGAGAAACTCGTCTGCCAGCTCGGGCTGGGGGTGGTCATCGCGATCTTCGCCTACTCGGCGGGCAACGCCGGCCAGACCGCCGCGGCGGAGGCCCCGCGGATCGCTCATGTGCTGAACCTGCCGCTCCAGCGGACCTACGAGCCCCCGGCGTTTTCCGTCTCCGAAGGGCTGATCTTCCTCAGCCCGGTCGTGTATGTCGCTTTCATGACCATCTTCATGGCCGGCATGTCCAACGCGGTGAACATCACCGACGGTATGGACGGCCTCGCGGCCGGCATCGCGGCCATCGTCGGGGTCGGGATCGTGGTGCTCTGCGTGGTCGTCGGTACCGAGTCGATCGCCCAGCCGCTGCTGGTGCCGTATGTCCCGGCGTCGGGGGAACTGGCGGTGCTTGGCGGGGCGATGGTGGGGGCCTGCCTGGGGTTCCTGTGGTGGAACTGCTCCCCGGCGTCGGTCTTCATGGGCGACACCGGGTCCCTGTGCCTCGGTGGACTGATCGGCTACATC
>JANSXG010000063.1 GCA_024743075.1 bacterium
TGGACGTGCGCAACGAGTCGGGGCGCGACGCCCAGACCCGCATCGTCTGCGAACTGCGCAAGGGCACCGACCCGGCGGTGGTCGAGAACCAGCTCTACCAGTTCACGCCCCTGCAGTCGACGATCTCGATCATGAACATCGCGCTGGTCAACCGCCAGCCGCGGACGATGTCGATCAAGGAACTGCTGCAGCACTACATCGATCACCGCATCGACGTGATCGAGCGCCGCACGCGTCACCTGCTGCACGAGGCCAAGAAGCGGGCCCACGTGCTCGAGGGCATGATCTACGCCGTCTGCGACATCGACGAGGTCATCAAGCTGATCCGCTCGTCGAAAACGCGCGAGGAGGCGATCCAGAAACTGATGGCCCGCCGGTTCCGCATCCCGGCCGATCACCCGTTCGCGCCGCAGATCCCCGAGCGTCTGCTGAAGATCGCGTCGTCGCAGCGCGGGGTCGCGATGACCCGCGTGCAGGCCGAGGCGATCGGCTCGATGCGCCTCATCCAGCTCGTCGGCCTTGAGATCGAGAAGATCACCGCGGACTACCGCAAAGTCGTCGCCGAGATCGAGGACTACGAGGCCATCCTCGCCGATCGCGAGCGCGTGCTGACGATCATCAAGGACGATGTCGCGCAGATGCGCGAGCGCTACGACCGACCGCGCCGCACGTCGATCGAGGAGTCCGCGGACGATATCGACTTCGCCGACCTCATTCAGGAGCACTCGGTCGCGGTCACGATCTCCCACGAGGGCTACGTCAAACGCAACCCGCTGGACACCTACAAGGCGCAGGGGCGCGGCGGCCGGGGCATCCAGGGCGGTAAGATCGCCAAGGACGAGGACTTCCTCGAGCACCTGTTCATCGCGTCGACACACGACGACCTGCTCTGCTTCACCGACTCCGGTCGCGTGTTCAAGATGAAGGTCTACGAGATCCCCGAGCTCTCGCGCACCAGCAAGGGGCGCTCGATCGTCAACCTGATCGACCTCAAGCAAGGCGAGAAGTGTGTCGCCTACCTGCCGATCTCGGACTTTGAGAAGGGCGAGGACTTCCTGGTCTTCGCGACCGCGCAGGCGAAGGTGAAACGCTCCTCGCTCAAGCTGTACCAGAACGTGAACCGCTCGGGCCTTATCGCGATCAACCTCAACGACGGCGACGAGCTCGTCGGCGTCGCCTGCACCAGCGGGCACGACCACCTGCTGCTGGGCACCGCCAACGGCATGTCCATCCGCTTCGAAGAAGACGACGCCCGCGCCATGGGACGCTCCTCCGCCGGCGTAAAGGGCATCGACTTGGCTGACGGCGACGAGGTCGTCGGGCTGGTCAAGATCCAGATGAACGACTCCGGCGAAGCCACCGACTCTGTCCGCGGCGATGTTGATCTGCTCACCGTCACCGAGAACGGCTACGGCAAGCGGACCGACCTCAACGAGTATCTGGTCGCTTCCGAACAGGAAGACGGCTCGGTCGAGTATCGCACCCAGTCGCGCGGCGGCAAGGGTCGTCGCGACATCAAGACCACGGCCCGCAACGGCAAGGTCGTCTGCGTGAAGGCTGTCATCGACAACGAGGACATCGTCTTCGTGACCCGCAACGGCATGATCGTCCGCACGCAGAGCGAGGAGATCCGCCGGATCGGGCGCAATACGGCGGGCGTCCGTCTGGTGAACATCAAGGCCGGCGACCGCGTGGTGAGCGCGGCGGTGACGCCGAGGGACGAAGAAGAGTCGGAGTAACAATCAGGCCGTGGCGTGGCGAACCATGGGCACGACGAGCAATAGGGTCGACAGCCCAAGGAGCAGCGCAGCGAGCAAGGCGGGGCAGACCCAAATCAGCCGCCGCCGCAGGTGCGCAGCGTTCTCCGTCGTCGCCCGCCACACCAGCGCCCCGAGCCACGCCAGCACGATCAGTACGATCGGCTCGAAGTACCGCTGCCAAGCCATCGTGTTCATAGTCTGCGCGCTCACAAACCCGACGAGTGCGACGAGGAGGATCAGCGCCTCGTTGCCTCGCCCGGCGCGCTTCGCCGCACGCCACAGCAGCAGCAGACCCATGGCACCCGCCGGTGCCGCGAGCGCGATGACGACCGATCGTTCGGCGACATCCGGCGTGCGCCGCACGATCTCCCAGAGCCAGCCGTAGGCCCGCGACTTCCATAACTGCGTATCCCGTGGCTGATCAATCGTGGCGGAAGTGCGGACCGCGATCGCGCAAACCAGCCCAAGCAGAATCGCGAGCATCGCGGGAGCGTCCGAGAGTGGGCGAGCGGCGACCCGCTTCAATTCATCCCAGACCAGCGGTAGATAGAAGAACCCGCACGCGCCGCAAAGCGCGAGCGCGAACGCCGGGGTCGCGAGGTTCGGTCCCGCGGCGTGGATCCGAACGAACTCGCTCGCCTGCGGAACCAGACCGCCCCACAGCAGCGCGAAAATGCTGAGCAACCCGATCGCGAACGCGAAGCCGATCGACGAGAAAAGCAACGGACGCCACGATGGATGCTCCGGACGATCAACCAGACCCTTCGGCGCAAACCGGGCCAAAGGGCTGGCCAGCACACCAGCGAGCACCGCCGGCCCCGCACTCCAGACCATGATCTGGCGGACGCCAACGCTCACCGTCGCAACCAGACCGGCAGCGAGCAGCGATCTGGGCCTCGCACGCGAGAACGCAGCCAACCCGAGCGCGATCGCCACGAGCAGCCACGCGAGGTTGTCCGTCGTCAGGAACGCCGTCGCGCCGAGGATGTACTTGCTCGTCGCCACCGGCAGGCAAAGCACGAACGCTGGCCAGGGCCCGGCCAGGCGTGCCGCGAACGCGTACACCACCCCCACGAGCGCCAGCCCGAAGGCCACATTGAGCACCAGCACCGGCGCGATGTTCGCCCGGTCATCCGCGTCGTACGGCCCCGAGGTCGCCCGGAGCACGGTCGCCATAAACGCGTGATAGCCAGGAGCCGTCGCCGAGTCGTACTCCACGATGTCGATCGACGGCCACTGCCGATGCATGGTGTCGATGATTGGGCGATGGAAGAGGGCCTGGTCCGCCCACTCGCTGGGCACCTTCAGGTCGTCGAAGTCCTTGACCGAGGTGACCGGGCCCAGCGGCGCCGCGATCTGGATCGCCATGATCGGCACCGCGACCATCGCCGCGATGAGCACCAGCAGAACGCCCGGCACCATGCCTGCACGCCCGAAGCGCGCCATTGACCGAGTTGTTTCAGGGCGATCCATGCGATTGGTCGAGTCCGGGGCGGGCCGATGGTGAGATTGAGCCAAGGCGGGACCGAGTCTGTGCCGATGGAGACCCGATATAGTCTTTGAATCGGTCGCGTGATGCACGATGCTGCGTCCGAATCTCAAACCCCACCCACTTCGAGCGGTTTCTTGACCTCCAACGAGCCCACCCCGGCACCCAGCAGCCCGCCACAGCGACCGCTCTGGCGAGCGATGATCAAGGCCGCCCGCCCCAAGCAGTGGTCCAAGAGCGCCTTCGTGCTGGTCGGCCCGCTCTACGGCCTGTCGGATCTCGCGGCGCAAGGACGCGAAACCGTCGAAATCCTGCTGACTGCCCTGCTCGCCGCACTCGCCTTCGCGCTGGCGTCATCGGCCTGCTACATCTTCAACGATTTGATGGACCGCGAAGCCGATCGACACCACCCCCGCAAATGCCGTCGCCCGATCGCGTGCGGCGAGATCTCCCTCGGCCTCGCCCGCCTCTACGGCCTCGGCCTGCTCATCGCGGCCGCCGTCGTCACGCTGCTGATCCCCAGCGAAACCGGCCGCCTCTGGCTCGGCGTGACCATCGGCCTACACGTGATCAATGTCTTTTCCTACAGTGTGCTCTGGAAGCACATCGCGATCGCCGATGTGATGAGCCTCTCGCTCGGCTTCGTCCTCCGGGTCATGGGCGGCTGCGCCGCCGTCGGCATCGAGCCGACCGTCTGGCTGCTCAACGTCACCTTCTTCCTCTCGATGTTCCTCGCCTTCGGCAAGCGACTGGGCGAGCGCCGAACGCTCGCCGGAGTCACCGTCAGCGGCGGCTCGCTCGCCGAGGAGCACCGCCGAGTCCAGGGCAGTTACACCGACGCCATGCTCCAGATGTCGGTGGTCATCTCCGCCGTCACCACACTGGTTGTGTACGCGTTCTACGTGCAGGCCAAAGACGCGCCCGTCGTCGTCGGCTTCAATCTGCTCTGGCTGACCATCCTCCCCGCGACGTTCGGGCTGCTGCGCTGCATCCTCGTCCTCGAACACGGCCTGTTCGACGACCCGACCGAACTCGCCTACCGCGATCGGTCGTTCCAGGCCGCGGGCCTGCTGTTCGTGCTGATCACCGTCCTCGTGATGCTAATCGGGCACCCGGACGGCCCGGTTGAGGGTGCCGTGCCGGACGAGCAGGTCCGTTCGCCGCTCGTCGTACCAGACTTATCGGACGATTGACCGAGTTTGGGATCTGCCCGGATTCCGCGTCGATACCTGCGACACACCGACCGGGTCGGCTGTAGCACCCTTTGCTCCCGAGCATGTGTACGCCGGGGCTGTCGCGACGGAAATGGTGCGTCGCGATGTGGTCTTTCAGGATTGTCGTGAATCCGACAGGAGTATGTGAAATGGGATGGATCCGTCACTCAAACACTGCCCGCGCGATGACGCTCGCCGCCGGGCTCGCCCTCGGCCTGAGCGCGGCCTCGACCGCCTCGGCCCAGAACTTCCCGCCGTTCGAGAACGTCGCGAACGATTACACCAAGGTCGTCTCGACGACCGACGGCGCCGCCCCGATGTACACCCTCTGGGTGCGTGAGCGCGACGGCCAGATGCTCGCCGAACTGCCCCGCAACTTCGAGGGACGCAGTTTCATCCTCAACAGCACCGTCAAGTCTGGCGACCTGATGGCCGGCCTGCAGGGCGGTTCGCGCTACGTCCACTGGAAGCGGTACGACAACCGCCTCGCGCTCATCGAGCCCGAACTACAGACCCGCTCCACGGGCGATGCAGAATCCAAGGCCTCCATCGAGCGTCACTTCACCGATCGCGTCTGGCTCGACGTGCCGATCGTGACCATGGGCCCCGGCGGCGGTCCGGTCATCGATCTCGACGCGCTGTTCGTCAACGGCGCTCGCAATTTCTTTGGCAACACCGCCAACGGCCTCAACCCGAATCTCACCAAGATCGTCAAGGCCAAGGCCTTCCCGAACAACGTCGAGATCGCCGTTGAAGGCCCGGTCGCCGGCGGCCAGCTCCGCACCTTCGCGTACTCGCTGATCACGCCGCCCAGCGGCAACGGATACAAACCCCGTGAGGCCGACAACCGCGTCGGGTACTTCACCACCTTTTACCGCGATCTTGGCTCATACAACTCTGACCGCAAGTGGGTCCGTTACGTGAACCGCTGGCACCTTGAGAAGCGCGACCCGAGCCTGAAGCTCAGCCCGCCCAAGGAACCGATCGTGTACTACGTCGAGCACACCGTCCCGGTGCGCTACCGCCCGTACGTCCGCGACGGCATCCTGCAGTGGAACAAGGCGTTCGAGAAGATCGGCATCCGCGACGCCATCGAAGTCCGCTACCAGGACATGGCCACCGGCCTGAACATGGACATCGACCCCGAAGACGCCCGCTACAACTTCGTGGTGTGGCAGTCCAACGACCGCGGCCTCGCCGTCGGTCCCAGCCGCCCGCACCCCGAAACCGGCCAGATCTTCGACGCCGACGTCGTGCTCGGCGACGGCTGGCTGCGCGTCTTCGCGATGGACTGGGAAAACGTCATGAGCTCGATGCTCATGGAAGGGATGACCCCGGAAACGCTCGCGTGGCTGGAGACCCGCCCGCAGTACGACCCTCGCATCCGCCTGGCCGCTCCCGAAGAGCGCGAGGCGATGATCGCCGAGCGCCAGGCCCGTCAGGCCCGCATCGCCGCGGGCCTCGAAGAGCGGGACGATAGCCCGTACCTCGGCACGCACTGGAACTTCCTCGGCGAGGACGGTGAACCGCTGCTCCCCGGCGAGGCCCAGGGCCTGGACATGGCCTGCTCGGCCGCGATGGGCATGGCCTACTCGATGAGCATGATGCGCACGCACCTCGAGCTCAACGGCGTGCTCGACGAACTGCGCAACGGTGCGGACAGCGACGGCAACATCATCGACGGCCTGCCCGAGGAGTACGTCGGCCCGCTGCTGGCCCACCTCGTCGCGCACGAGATCGGCCACACCCTCGGCCTGCGTCACAACTTCAAGGGCACCAGCATCTTCACCATCGACGAGATCAACTCCGAAGAGGTGAAGGGATCCAAGCCCTGGTCGAACTCGGTCATGGACTACGCCCCGCTGAACATCAACATGGACGACGAAGCCGTGCAGGGCGACTACGCCCCCATCGGCATCGGCGACTACGACATGTGGGCGATCGAGTACGGCTACACGTTCGGTGACCCGAAGGAAGTTGCCAAGCGCAACACCGAGCCCGGCCTGCAGTACGGCAGCGATGAGGACACCTTCGGGCCCGACCCGTTCTCCCGTCGCTACGACCTCGGCGCCGATCCGCACGAGTACGCCAAGGTCAAGATGGACATCGCGCGACACTACCGCGAGAACCTGCTCGACGAGTTCGTCAAAGACGGCGACAACTGGGCCAAGGCCCGTCGCGGCTACTCGCTGTCCCTCAGCGAGCACGCGGGCGCCCTCGGCATCATGTCCAACTGGGTCGGCGGCTCCTACGTCAGCCGCAACCAGAAGGGTGATCCGAACGCGGTCGAACCGGTCCGTCCGGTCGAGGCCGAGAAGCAGCGCGAGGCCCTGCAGTTCGTCGTGCAGAACGCGTTCTACGACGAAGCGTTCGGTTTGACGCCCGAAATGCTCCGTCACATGACGACCGAGTCTTGGATGGATCCGGGCAACCGCCTCGAGGAAGCGAACTGGCCGATCCACGATCGGGTGCTCGGCATCCAGGCGTCCATGCTCACCGCGATCATGAACCCGACGACGCTGAGCCGCGTGTACGACAACGAGTTCATCGTCTCGCCGGAAGAGGACGCGCTGACGCTACACGAGGTCGTCACGACCGTGACCGATGCGGTCTGGGAAGAGCTCGACGGTGATGTGAGCAAGCGCTACACCGTCCGCGATCCGATGATCTCGAGCATGCGGCGCAACCTGCAGTCCGAGCACGTCGATCGACTGATCGACCTGTCGATGCCCGGCGGCATGTTCGGAGCCGCGGCGCGACCGATCTCAAACCTGTCGCGCATGACCTTGAAAGACCTGCACGAGCAGATCGACGGCATGCTCGACGGCGCATCGGCCAACCGTCTCGATCCGTACACCCGCGCCCACCTCATGGAGGTGAGCGCGAAGATCGAGAAGGCGCTCGACGCGCAGTTCATCTACAACGCCGGCAGGTAAGCCGACGATAAAGATCTGAGTTCGCACCATCTCCGCGACTGACGCGGATTCACGACGCGGGCCGTCTCCTGATGGGGGCGGTCCGTTTTTATGCGGTCGCATCGGCCTATACGATCGCCATGCCAACTTTCATGCCGACGTAGGCAAGCAGCGCGAAGCCCAGCGCCGCGACGGAGTCGCGCCGGCTTCTGCCGGTACAGCGTGCGACGAGCATCGTCGTCGCGAGCAGCCACAGCGCGTGCGCCACCGCCCACACAAACAGCACAAAGAGAATGTGTTCCTCCAACAGATCGATCAGCGCGCCACCGCCGTCCGGCACCGACAAGATCAAAATCGCCTGCGGAAGTGTAATAAACACGAAGAAGGGCGGAAGCACTAGAACAAGCAGCGTCCAGAAGTTCTCTTTGGTCAGAGTCTTGCTGATTTTCTCGAAGTACATTTTCGCGAACAGCGCGAGAAAGCACGAATACCCCACGAGCTCGACCGCAAGAAACAGCAGAAGAAACCGATCCACGCCCACTCCCAGTTAGCTTCGACTCACGACGCGGCACATCGGCCACCGCACAATGTGCCGCGTCATCACAAGCCGCGCACCACCGCAGTTCACCCGCTCGCAACCGCCCCCGCGAACAGCGCCGCGACGATACCCATGAGCATCAGGAACACGATCACTTGCACGAGAACCGCAGCAGCCAGTGATCGCCCCACGCCCGCCTGGTGACGTGCGTTGATCATGTACGTCAGCAGCAGAATCCCGACCGGGAGATTGAACCAACTCGCGGATGACTGCCCGAAGTCGACGTCCTGCATGCTTGAGAGAACGAACTCAAGACCGACATTGATGATGGTCCCGATCAACTGCGCCCAAACGACCGTGTTGAACGTGTAGCCGAACCCCTCGCGGTCTTGGGCAAGCAAACGAAGCAGCGGCATGAGGATGACGGTGATGATCAGCGAGGAAATCAGAATGCCAAAGATGGCAGCGAAGATGATGGCTCCGATCATGGGAATCTCCTTGTGGGGGGTTGAGTCGCGACAAGGTAGAGTTGCCACTGGTTTCCCCGCAAGAAGATTCCGGACTAATTCCGGCTCGATCTTCCCAATTCGTCCAGGGTCGACAGGGCAGACCCGTTCGAAATCGCTTCCCGCCCCATCGCCACTCCCTCCTCCAACGTCTCTGCCACGCCCCCAACTACCAGCGCCGCCGCCGCGTTCAGCACCGCGATGTCCGCCTTCGGGCCCGGCTCCCCGTCCAGAATCGAACGGATCACCGCCGCCGCCTGCTCGAGATCGCCGGCCTGCAGATCGCCCAGTTCCGCGCGTTCCATCCCAACCGACCGAGGATCGAACCGTTCGATTCTCACCTTTCCGGCCTCAACGTGAGCGATCGTCGTGCCGGTGGTCGTCGTGATCTCGTCGAGCCCGTCATCCCCGCGCACGACCATGGCTCGGTCAGCACCGAGGGCCGCCAGCGTCTCGGCCACGGTCACGAGGCGGTGCGCGTCGTACACACCCAGGAGCTGACGCCGGGCGTTTGCCGGGTTCGTCAGCGGACCCAACAGATTGAACACCGTCGGGAAGCCGAGTGCCTTGCGCGGGCCCGCGGCGTGGCGCATCGCGGGATGGTGATGGATCGCAAAACAGAAACAGATGCCCGCTTCCTCGAGGCAACGAGCCTGCTGCTCGGGCGAGGCATCGATGTTAATGCCGAGTTGCTTGAGGACTTCCGCCGAGCCGCGACCGGTGCGTGAGCGGTTCCCGTGCTTGGCGACGAGGATGCGCTTCTCGCCACCGGCGTTGCCCGCGGCGGCGGCGATGATCGCGGCGGCAGTCGAGACGTTGAAGGTCTTCGGAGCCCCGCCGGTGCCGCAGGTATCGATCAGACGCGGGCGAAGGGACTCGTCGACAGGCACCGGGGTGACGTGCTCGCGCATGACCGTGGCCGCCCCGATGAGTTCCTCGGTGGTCACGCCGCAAGACTGGATCAGTGCGAGGGCGGCCCCGATCTGGGCCGGATCGGCCTCACCGGACAGGATCGCGCGAAACAGGCTGCCCGCTTGGGCCCGATCCAGCGATTCACCGCTGACGAGGATGCTCAGGAGGTCGTGCATGCGTGGAATCTAACGCCTCTCGACGCGAACAACGGCCTTCCAGCTCAATGTCCGGGGATTCCTATACTCGCGGACCCCAGATCACTGCCGTTCATCGGCTGTCAAAGGAGCACGGACCATGTCGAATCTACTCGGTCGTGGCACTCGCATCGCGATCGGACTCGCGTCGCTGCTGGCCGCATCCCCCGGCGCGATCGCCGATGCGCGTGCGTGGCTCTCCGGGGGGACCGCGGCCGATGCCGTGCTGACGCTCCGAAGTATCGATGAAGCCGACAACGCGATGCGATCGCTTGTCCGAAGCTCCGAGATCGACTGGCTCCCTCGCGCATCGCGTCTGCTCGAGGCGACGAATCTGAGCACCGGGACCGACACGACTCGATCGATGGTGATCGCGGTACTGCCCGCGCCGCACGCGGAATCCCTTCCGCGGATCGTCACGATCTTGCCGACGAGATCCAGCGACCAGCTCATCGACGCGTTCGACGCGCGGAGGGTCGACGAGGCCACCGATCTGTACTCGTTCTCGTTCGCCGGACGCGAGTACCACGGACGCGTGCTCCCGGACGGACACTTCGCCATCAGCGCCGACGCCGACACGCTGGTATCGCTCGCAACGGACAACTCGGAAACCGATTCCCCGGCGCCGGTGCGACTCGAACTGCTCGGAGGCGGGTCGATCGCCTCTCTCAACGCGCTGCTCACGCAGGCGGGCGCCGACGATCTCCCAACCGAAGCGTTCGCACCGATTCTTCGACAGGCAGACGGGGTGATCTTCGACCTGACGCCTGACGCCCAGTCGCTGCGGGCCGATGTGCTCATCACGCCGCTCGATGGCGGTGATCTCGACGGCGAGACCGGCGGCGATCGCCCCGAAACGCTCGGACCGGCGCCCTTCCCGGCGACCGACTACGTCCTTCTCGCCCACGGTCGCCTCGACCACCCTCTGTTCGCGCGTTGGACGAAGACGCTGCTGGCCGACACGCTCGGCCTCGCGGAAGACGACTCGAAGGCGCTTCAACGGGCATCTCTGCTGATCAGCGCCCCGGAGACGCTCTTCGGTTCCGGCGGCGCGACGGTGTCGCTCGCTCTCGAGGGCGAAGACCCGCAGTCGGTGCAGGCCGCGGTCCGGCAAGCCCTCTCACGCGCAGACGGCGCGACCCTGGAAGCCGGCGCGAGCTCGCGCGTGGGCGTTCGGCTCGACCACCTCCGGTTCGCTGCACCGACCAACGCGAACGGCGAACGCCCCAACCTCGGAGGCGGGATCGGAGGCATGCTCCTCGGCGGCGGGCGGATGGATCCGGGCGCCGACCAGTCGATCGCCGGTCGGATGTTCACCCGCAACGGGCGGGTGTACCTGACCAGCGCGACCGAAGGGGAAAAGCTGGACCGGCTCATCGCCTTCAGCGACCGAACCACGTCGGTGGAATCGACAGGCCCGCTGAACACGTGGCTCGACCGGCTCGGTCGCGAACAGGATGTACGGCTGGCGCTGAACATCGCCCCGATCGTGAAGTGGTTCGCCGGTCCGGCCCGGATCACACTGCCCGAGGAGATCGCCCCGGTCGTCGGGGGGCTCCGCACCGAGGAGGGCGTCATCCGAGCTACGGTGCTTGTGCCCGCCGAGGTCATCAAAACCCTCGAACAGTTCCGGCGCGTCGCTTCCTCGATGGAGCGTGACCGATGACGGGCGGGTTCTGGCAACTCGCCGGTGGACACCGCATCGACCTTTCCGGCGCGCGCCTCATGGGCATACTGAACATCACGCCCGATTCGTTCTCCGACGGCGGACGCTATGTCGAGCCTCACCACGCCGTGGAGCGGGCTCGCGAGCTCATCGAAGAGGGCGCGGACCTGCTCGACATCGGCGGCGAATCGACTCGCCCCGGTGCGACGCGGGTCGACGCGAAGACCCAGATCGCGCGCGTCGTCCCGGTCATCCGGGCGGTCCGTGACCACGGGGTCGACGCGCCGATCAGCATCGACACGACCCTCGCCGAGGTTGCCGAAGCCGCGATCGAGGCCCCGGCCTCGATCATCAACGATGTCGCCGCGGGCACCGAGAGCGAGTCGATGCTGGATCTCGCCGCGCGGACCGGGGCGGGGCTGGTGCTGATGCATCGCCTGCGCGAACCGGGGGCCGACTCGTTCTCCAACGCCTATCCGAAGGATCCCCTGTACGACCATCCGGACGGCGTCACCGGCATTGTGAGCGAGTTCCTCGTGGCGCGCGCCGAGGCGGCGCTCCGCGCGGGCGTCGCGCCGGCATCGATCGTGATCGACCCCGGACTCGGATTCGGTAAGAGCGTGGCGCAGAACTATGAACTCATCGCCAGAACACCTGACCTGCTGGCGCTCGGGTTTCCCCTTTTGTCCGCCGCCAGTCGCAAGAGTTTCATCGGGGCGATCAGCGGAGTCGAACGGGCTTCAGACCGGGTCGCGGGGAGCGTGGCGGTATCAGTCGCCCATTTCGGGATGGGGGTCCGGCTGTTCCGGGTTCATGACACCCGCCAGCACGCCGAGGCGCTGCGAGTCGCCCAAGCGGTGGCAGAAGCGGGCCGGGAATAATCCCGGATCGACCGGCGTTGGTTTGCTCACAGGCCTGCTTTTCTACCTTTTCTCATGCGGGAGGACGGCTGCGATCGGCGTTTGCCGTTGCTACACTCCGGCATCTACACGAACAACGCGGGGTCTCCCCCGCAGAGTCAGAAGGGAACCATCCATGGCCTCCGAGAATGTGCACGAATTCACCGACGCGAATTTCAAGGACGAAGTCGAATCCGCGGACAAGCCCGTCCTGGTCGATTTCTGGGCCGAATGGTGCATGCCGTGCAGGATGCTCTCCCCCACGATCGACAAGCTCGCTGGTGAGAACGAAGGCAAGATCAAGGTCGGCAAGGTCAACATCGACCACAACCAGCAAGTCTCGGTCAACCACGGCATCAACGCCATCCCGACCGTCCTGATCTTCAAAGGCGGTGAGGTCGTCAAGCGGTTCGTCGGCATCACCTCAGAGGGCGACCTCGCCGCGGCGATCGAAGAAGTCTCCGCCTGATCGCCCGCGCAGCAACCAAGTCTCCATCGAACCCGTCTCCGATTAGTCGGAGGCGGGTTTTTCGTTGGCCTCATCGCGAGTGACGCGCAGCCAGCCGCCCATCGGCTCCTGCTTCGATTTCATCATCACCCATCCCAGGAGCGCAAAGCCGGCGACGATCATCAGCACGCTCAGCGACTGCCCCCGGCTCAAGCCGGGGAAGAACCCGCTGACGCCGACATCGGGCAGACGATAGAACTCGGTGAAGATCCGTCCCGCGCCGTAGACGATCAGGAACCAGGCACCGATGACCCCCGGCTTGCGCGGTTTCGACGCGATCGCCCAGAGCACGAGGAGCAGAAAGACCCCCTCGAAAAACGCCTGGTAGAGCTGCGATGGGTGGCGGGCGTTCAGCAGCGGGCCGATCTGCTCCGCCACAATATCGACTCCCTGCTGGATGCTCTGCGTCACGAACCCGGAAATCGCGTCTACCCGCTCCGGTTCGGACAGTCCGGCCGCCCGCTCGGTGCCGAGGTATCCGAAGCTCAGTTCGTTCATCTCGGCGCGGGTGTCGGGACCCACCGCGTTGTACCACTCCAGCGTTCGCGAGCCGAGTTCCTGGGGAAACTTCACCGACCACCACGGGGCTTCCTCCCACGGGCGGGCCACGATCTTCCCGAGCAGTTCGCCGTTTACGAAGTTGGCGATCCGCCCGAGCATCAGCCCGACGGGCGCCGCCAAGGCCATCATGTCCGCGACATGGAGCATCGGGATCTTGTGCTGGCGAGCGATCCACCAGCAGGCGAGGATCACCCCGACCATGCCGCCGTGGCTGGCCATGCCGCCCCGATTGATCGCGAGCACCCCCCACCACGGTGGCGAGGAGGTGAACTCGAGGATCAGCGACGGGTTGTAGAAGAATACGCTCCCGAGGCGTCCGCCGACGATGACGCCGATGACCAGAGCAAGGATCGCGTCGAGCACCGCCTGTGCCGGAACGCGGAACATGCCTCGTTTGGCCATCGCGCGGAGCATCAGGTAGGCGAGCGCGAAGCCGGCGATGTACGACAGCCCGTACCAGCGGACCGGGCCGAAGGCGATCGGATCGATGTCGTGTAACCAGGCGCCGAGGGTGAGCATGGCGTTCGGACCTCCTACGGGCATGCTATCGGCAAGCGGGCGTCGATCGGTCCTACACTGGGCGCATGCTGAGCGATCTGGCGGAACAACCCGTGCTGCTCATCTCGCTGCAGGTGCTCCTGCTCACGGTTCCGGCGATCGTGCTCGGCGCGGTGTTTCGCGCGATCGGGCTGCCGGGCGGTCGCGGAGCCGCCGCCGTCTGCGGCGGGATCCTCGCGGGCGTCCTGTTCGGTTCGCTGGTGCTCGGGAGTGCGGCACCGCAGGTCCACGATACGCTCATCCGAGGTGCGCAGCAGGAGCGCTTGGCGCTGCAGGAGGCCGAGGATGAACTGCTCGGCGAGAAAGCCGCAGCCCTCGCGGCGCTGCGCGCCACCGGCGTCAGCGAAGTCGCCGAAGACGAACTGATGGCCGATATCAACGCGAGTTACGAGCCCCGGCTCACGGCCGCTCGGGAAACGCTGGAAGCGGCGCAGGATCGGCACACCGAGCGCCTCTCGATCATCGTCGGCGCTCTGGCCGGGCTGGTGTTCGCCAGCGCCTATTTCCGGCGAACGCGAACCGAGATCTCCGAGCGCCCGCCCGGGGCACCAGCCCGGGTCGGCGCGGACCGACTGCCCAAGGTTCTCGGCCCGTTCCCCCCGGCACCGGTCGAGTTGCTGATGCTCGTGATGGCCGCCGCCCCAACGGCCATCGTCGCGCGATGGCTGCTGGGCGTCGACATCCCGGTCGCGATTGCCTTCGGGCTGGTGCTCGCGGTGCCGGGAGCGACGCTGCGCCGCGGGGCGCAGTCTCTCTCGGGCGGGTGGGCGTTTCTGATCGCGGCCCTGCTGATCAGCGTCTGTTCGACGGCGGCGTTCGGGACCAGCACCGCCTCGACCGTGCTGATCGGAACCGCGATGGCGGGTTCGATCGTGCTGCTCGTCATCGACAACTCTCTGCTGCGCACGCGTCGCGATGAGATCCGATTCCACAACACCCTGTACTTCGCGATCCTGCTTCCTGCGCTCGCAGGAGCGCTTGCGACTACGGTCGACCTCTCGGTGCTGATCGATACCGGCGCGTTCTGGATCGCGCTGGTCATCGGTCTGATCGCCAGCGGCGACGGACGCTGGTTCGGCTACGGGATCGCGATCCGCTACTTCGCGGATCCGCCGGCGAACCGATCACCCATGACGATCGGCAACAGCGCAATCTCTGCCGGAGCCCCGGTGCTGCAGATCGTGCTGACTGCCCTCGCGTTCCGGGCGATGCCCGAGGCCGGATCGCTGGCTTTCGCGGCCCTCTGCGGAGCGGCGCTCCTGGAGCTCAGCCGGGGGCTGCGTGCCCGGATCGCGACGCCTTTCGACGATATTCTTCGACCTGATTCCGACTCGCCCGACCGCAACTGACGGAGCCCGCCATGCCCAAGTCCCTGTTCACGCTCGCCTGCCTCTTCAGCGCATCGGTTCTCGCCGGTTGCGCAGGAGGGAACCGCTCCGTCGCGATCGACCCGGACAGTGGGATGGACGCGCAGGCCGCCGCCGAACTGGAGCGGACCGAGGCCGAACGCCTCGCGGCGATCCCCGAGGGCCTGAGAGCGCCCGAGCAGGTCCGGGATCTGAAAGTGTTCAGCGGCACCGGCCTTGAGATGACCTGGAGCGGGCTTGTCGCTCGCGCTGCCGCGTCCGACGCCGTGCTGATCGGCGAACTGCACGGACACCCGATGGGCCTCGACGCCGCGGCGACGCTGTTTGACGATCTGCTCGAACTCCGACCGACCACCGCGGCATTGGCTATGGAGTTCTTCGAGACCGACGAGCAGATCCACATCGACGACATGATGACCGGCGTGATCGATCACGACGGCTTCATGGAGGCCACGGGGCGCGAAAGCCTGCAACGGTACCCGGAGGGCCACCGGCGGATGGTCGTGGCCGCGTTGGAACGGGACCGCCCGATCGTTGCCGCGAACGCGCCTCGGCGCTACGTCCGCCTCGCGCGGACCGACGGGTTCGAGCGCCTGGAAGACCTCCGTGACAGCCAGCAGCGGTACTTCACGCTTCCGGAGTCGCTGAGCACCGGCGGCTACAAAGAACGGTTCTTCGAGATCATGGGCGGCATGCGTGGGCACTCCGAAGAGGAAACACCCGAGGGCGAGGACGACCCGATGATCCTGTCGTTCTTCCGCAGCCAGAACGTCTGGGACGCGACGATGGCCGACTCGGTTGCCCGGACCATGGATGCGGGGAACTACCCGGTCGTGCTCGTTGTGGGCCAGTTCCACTCCGACTTCGAGGGCGGCACGACCAGCCGACTGCGTGAGCGACGCCCGGGCGCTCGCGTGATGACCATCAGCGTACAGCCGGTCTGGTCGCTCGAACTGCGCGAAGAAGACCGCGAGCGGGCGGACGCGGTGATCTACATCGGACCCTCGGAGGAATGACCCGCGGGTTCATGGGCCGGCCGCGACGGCGATGAAGACGAACACCAGGTAGATGAGATAGCCGGCGAGCCCGATCCCGAACGCGGCCCACGCCCAGGTCTTGGCGGTGTTGAGGTTTCGATCCGCCTGAGCATAGTTGCCTTGGCCGTCGGCGCTCATCGCGAGTGCGGTGAACACGATGGCGACGATCCCCGCCGGCTGGCAGCAGAACACCGTCGCCAGGATCGACCAGACGAGCATGCCGGAGGGCGAAGACCTCGCCACGTAGTCGCCTCCCGCGCCAGAGCCGTACTCGCCGTAGCCCGACTGGTCGCGGTTCTCGGGCTCGAACCGGGTCGAGCGGTCGCTCTCTGAGAGCGGGCTGCCGCACTTCTGGCAGAAGCGCGAGTCGTCGGGGTTGTTGTGCGAACAGGACGGACAAACGAGTGACATGGGGACTCTTTCAAAAGGACGAGTTTCCGAACGGGTCGGGACTGGAAAGCCACATGGCTATGAGGACGGTCGCGAGTGCGAGGGAGACCGCGCCGACGATCAGCCCGAACCACGCACGGCCCCTGCCGGCGAGGTGAGGCCGCCTCTTCAGGTCGGACAGCGCGAGCAACCCGAAGATGATCGCGACGATGCTCGGCACGAAAAGCCCGCACAGAAAGAAACCCAGGAGGGCGCTGTAGCAGGAAACGATCGCGAA
>JANSXG010000075.1 GCA_024743075.1 bacterium
CAAGTTCGTCCGTCGTCCGGTGCCCGGACGGTGATTCGGTTTCCCGTTGCGGCACCCACAACCCGATGATTCGCAGTTTTCCCTGATCGAATCCCGAGCCGAGAGTGCGGTTCGGGCCCCGCTTCAGGTTCAGCAATCGGCCTTCGGCGCGTGCTGAACATCGGGGCTTGGCCGGGAACTGGCGAAATGAATTCAGGAGTCCAAGAGGTGAACATGCTGAGTCCGCAGTTTCTGGCTGCCGTAAGCGAAATCCACCCGGCGTATTTCCTTGCTCCGATCGGAGCTTTGGTCGCGTTGGTGATGGCATTCGTGTTCCGCAAGTCGGTGATGAAGTATTCCGAGGGCGATGACGACATGGTCCGCATCGCGCAGGCGGTCCGCGAGGGTGCGATGGCGTACCTCACTCGCCAGTACCGCGTGATCGCCGTCGTGTTCGTGGCACTGCTCGCCTTCCTCGGGCTCATGTCTTTCCTTGGCCTGCAGAACGCCTGGTCGATGGTCGGTGTGCTCGTGGCGGGGCTGTTCTCCGGTCTCTGCGGCTGGTTCGGCATGAAGATGGCGACCGACGCCTCGGCTCGCACCACCTTCGCCGCCAAGGACTCGCTCGACAGCGGCCTGAAGGTCGCGTTCCGCTCGGGCGCTGTCATGGGCCTCGTCGTCGTCGGCTTCGCCCTCCTCGACATCTCCCTCTGGTTCTTCATCTTCAACGCCATCGGCGCGTTCGACGCGGTCACGACGCTGACCACCGTCATGCTCAGCTTCGGCATGGGTGCATCAACTCAGGCGCTGTTCGCCCGTATCGGCGGCGGCATCTACACCAAGGCCGCCGACGTCGGCGCCGACCTCGTGGGTAAGGTCGAAGCCGGTATCCCCGAAGACGACCCCCGCAACCCCGCCACCATCGCTGACAACGTCGGTGACAACGTCGGCGATGTCGCCGGCATGGGTGCCGACCTCTACGAGTCGTACTATGGCTCGATTCTCGCAACCATGGCACTCGGCGCCGCCGCGGCGTTCACCATGGGCATCGGTCGCGGTGAGGCTTCGACCCTCGCGTTCGCACTCGCCGCCGCCCCGATGGCGCTCGCCGGCATGGGCATCCTCTGCTCGGTGCTCGGCATCTTCACCGTCAAGGCAAAGGAGAACGCGACCTTCGCGCAGCTCCTGAAGGGTCTGCACAAGGGCGTCTACATCGCTTCCGCGCTGATTGCCGTCCTCGCGTTCGGCATTCTCTGGTTCATTTTCGGTCGCGGCGAGCAGCCCACCGATCTGCCCTTCACCTGGTGGGGCCTCGGCCTCTCCATCCTGTCCGGTCTCGTCGCCGGCAATGTGATCGCTTACGCGACCGAGTACTACACCTCGTACGAGCATAAGCCCACCCAGCGAATCGCTCAGCAGGCCCTCACCGGGCCGGCGACCGTCATCATCTCGGGCATCGCCGAGGGCATGAAGTCCACCTGGGCTTCGCTCGCCACCGTTGTCGTCGCGATCATCGCGGCCTTCACCTTCGCCGGCGGCGGCGACAACTTCCTAATGGGCCTGTACGGCGTCGGCATCGCCGCTGTCGGCATGCTCTCGACCCTCGGCATCACCCTCGCGACCGACGCCTACGGTCCGATCGCCGACAACGCCGGCGGCAACGCCGAAATGACCGGTCAGCCGCCGTACGTTCGCGAGCGGACCGACATGCTCGACTCGCTCGGCAACACGACCGCCGCGACCGGCAAGGGCTTCGCGATCGGTTCGGCCGCTCTGACCGCGCTCGCGCTCTTCGCGGCGTTCATTCAGGTCGTTCAGGTTCAGATCACCACTCAGTCGCAGTCCTATGTGGCGGCGAACGCCGACGCCATCAGCGCGCCGGCGCGCGACGCGGCCTACGGGGTCTACGAAGGTCACGGCAAGTGGGCGATCGTTGTACCGGGTGCCGGCAAAGACGGTGCCGACTACGTCGATGGTGCCATGCTCGTGGATCGCACGCAGTTCACCGGCAATGACCGGAAGCACTACGACGACTTCATGAAGCCCGGCGTGATGTCCGAGTCGATCGCCGCGGTCGACAAGGCCACGGTCCAGGACAGCCGCGTTGTGAGCATCACGGTTGATCTTCCCCACGGCGATCACACGCACGCCAAGACCTTCAACGTCATCAAGACCGGAAACGCCGAGATCACCGACGTTCTCTCGTTCTACGACGTCACCCCTCTGAACCCCCGCACTCTTGGCGGTCTGTTCATCGGTGTGCTGCTTACCTTCCTGTTCTGCGCCCTGACCATGAACGCGGTCGGTCGCGCCGCCTACGCCATGATGGGTGAGTGCCGTCGCCAGTTCGGCAAGATCCGCGAAGCCCTCCGTCAGGGTGGCATGAGCGAGGAAGACGTTGCCAACCCGGACAACTGGCCCAAGACCGGCGTCGACCTCGACGGCCACCACTACCCCGACTACGCCAACTGCGTCGCCATCTCGACCGCCGGCGCCCAGAAGGAGATGGTGGTTCCGTCGCTGCTCGCCATTCTCGTCCCGATCGGCGTGGGCCTCGTCCTCGGCGTGCCCGGTGTCGTCGGCATGCTCGCCGGCGGCCTGACCTCCGGCTTCGCCGTCGCGATCTTCATGGCCAACGCCGGTGGTGCCTGGGACAACGCCAAGAAGCTGCTCGAGTCGTACGGCAAGACCACCGCTCAGGAGATGGTCGATGGCTCGGGTAACTCCTCCAAGGTGCCCGCCGAAGTCCGTGACGCCATCATGAACCGCGCCCGGGAATTCGTCGCCGCCGGCAAGGGCTCGACGATCGTCTACGGCAAGGGTTCGGAAGACCACAAGGCGACCGTGGTCGGCGACACCGTCGGCGACCCGTTCAAGGACACCTCCGGCCCCGCTCTGAACATCCTGATCAAGCTGATCTCGATCGTTTCGGTCGTGTTCGCCGGACTGTTCGTGAAGTACGGCCCCGAGATCGGTGCTTTGATCGGTCTCAACTAACCGTTACAAACGCCAGTCGGACAGCACACCCCGCCTTATACGGCGGGGTGTTTTCGTTTTGAGGATCTATCAATCGATCGGGTTGGCTGAATCCGGTCATTGGGATAGCCCGAACTCTCCCGTGCGGGGGCTTTGGCGGCCCCCTCATCCCAGACAGGTTCGAAGGAGTCAGCCATGAGTCTTGCAGTTACTGCGTGGAGCGCGATCGGTGCGCTTGTCTTTGGAGTCGGGTCGGCGGTGTCTTCCGCTCCCAACTTTCGGATCGTGCAAACCGCGATGGTTCACGATTCCGGTTCTAACATTGTCGAGACCGCGGTCGAGGCAGGAGTGTTTAACACGCTCGCCACCGCTCTCACCGCGGCGGAACTCGTCGAGCCGCTCGCGTCCGGCGGCCCGTTCACGGTGTTCGCCCCGACCGACGCCGCGTTCGGCAAACTCGATCAGGAAGCGCTCGCGAACACGCTGCAGCCCGCGTCCCGTCCGCGTTTGCAACAGGTCTTGAAGTACCACGTCGTTGAGGGCGAGTTCTTCGCCAGGGACCTGATCGGCGGACGCACGCTCACCACGCTCTCCGGCCAGCGCATCCGCGTTGGAATCGCTGAAGGAGAGGTTCGCGTGAACGATTCGGTCATCACAGCGACGGACATCCGCGCGACCAATGGTGTGATCCATGTAATCGATACCGTTCTGATCCCGACCAAGCAGACAATCGCGGACGTCGCGAGCGAAGCGGGGCAGTTCAAGACGCTCCTCGCCGCGGCCGAGGCGGCCGGCCTGGTGGACACGCTTTCCGGGGCGGGTTCGCTGACGGTCTTCGCTCCGACCGATGAGGCATTCGCCAATTTGCCCGACGGCACCGTCGAAAGCCTCCTCCGCCCGGAGAATCGCGAAGCGCTGAAGTCTCTGCTTCTCTACCACGTCGTGAACGGCCCGGTCTTCGCGTCCGACGCGATCGCGGCCCAGTCGGCCAAGACGCTCAACGGGGAAGCGGTCGAGACCTCGCTGCGTGACGGGGCGCTCTTCATCGATGAGTCCCGCGTGCTCGCCAACGACATCGAGGCTTCCAACGGTGTGGTCCACGTCATCGATCGCGTGCTCATCCCCGACAGTCTGACGGCCCGCTCGACCGGCGCCGCTCGCGTCATCGAGTCCGCGATCGAACGTGGCGCTCCCCTCTTCAACAACGGCGATGCGGATGCCTGCGTCGCGATCTACGAGATCGCCATCGAGAGCCTGGTCGAATTGAAGGGCGATCAGCTTCCGGGGCACCTTCGCCCGGTGCTCACTCGCGCCCTCGCCGCCGCTCGCGCCGAGCACGACGCCGAAGAGAGCGCTTGGATACTTCGCCGAGCCCTCGACGCAGCTTACAGCGCGGTCACCGAGCAACGGATGACGCGTCGCATGACCGGGCCCGGGGCCTGATCACCGACTCCTCATTCCGGGTCAACAACAGGCCTCGGCGCTTCGGCGTCGGGGTCTGTTTACTTTGCGGCTGCCCGGAAGCAGCCCGCCGTGTGGTCGTTGACCATGCCCACGGCCTGCATGAAGGCGTAGCAGATCGTCGACCCGACGAACGTGAATCCAGCCTTTTTCAGTGCATTGCTCATGGCGTCGGATTCGGCTGTGCTGGTCGGAACGCGGGCGATCGTCGCTGGCCGATTGATAATCGGAGCACCGCCGACGAACGACCAGAGGTATTCCGAAAGCGAGCCCTCGCGCTCCATCAATCGTAGCGCGGCCTTCGCGTTCTTACGCACGCCGTAGACTTTCAAGCGGTTGCGGATGATCCCGGGGTCCTCGAGCAGCCGCTCCAGTTGACGATCGGTCATCGCGGCGCAGCGCTCGATATCGAATCCGTGGAAGACGTGCTCGTACCGGGCACGCTTATTCAGCACCGTGATCCAACTCAGCCCGGCCTGCGCCCCTTCAAGCTGAAGCATGCCGAACAATCGCTGGTCATCACGAACAGGCACGCCCCATTCCTCATCGTGGTAGCGCCTGTAGATGTCGTCGTCCGTGCACCAGGCGCAGCGAGACACGCCGTCGTCATGAACGCGGCTCATTATGTTTCTCCGGCGAGTCGTCGCAGCTCGGGAATGATCGAAAGGTCGACATTGCCGCCGCTGATCACGATCCCGACGCGTTTGCCCCGGATCTCGTCCGGCCGGCCGTTCGCCAACTGCAGCGCCCCGGCGAGGGCGAGCGCGCCGCTCGGCTCTATGACGATCTTCATCCGCTCCATCGCGAACAGCGTCGCGGTCGCGATCTCGGCTTCGCTGACCGTCATCATGTCGTTCACATGCTCGCGGACGAGCGGGAAAGTGAACCGGCCCAGCGACGGCGTACGCGCGCCATCGGCGATGGTCGGTGGGTTGTGGACCGTGTGGAGTTTGCCGGTCCTGAAACTCCGCGTCGCGTCGTCGGCCTCGGCCGGTTCGACTCCGACAACGCGACATCTGGGCGCCAGCGCCTTCGTCGCGATCGCGCAGCCGCTGAGTAGGCCTCCGCCGCCGCAGCACACGAACAGCAGGTCGGGCGGGCCGCCGGCCGTCTCAGCCATCTGCTCGACGAGCTCTTTCGCGACTGTGCCCTGGCCGGCGATGACCTTCGGGTGGTCGTAGGGGGGGATGACCGTGAGCCCACGCTCACGGCTCATGCGTTCGCCGAGCTCCTCGCGAGTGGTCTCGTTGCGGTCGTACAGCACGACCTCGCTGCCGGTGCCGAGGTAGCCCCGAGTGGCCTCGATCTTCACGGGTGGCGCATCGGTCGGCATGATGATCGTCGTCGGGACGCCGAGCAGGCGACCTGCCAGCGCAATACCTTGGGCGTGATTGCCCGACGAGTACGTCAGCACGCCGCGACGCTTCGACTCTTCATCAAGCGTCGCGATCGCGTTGTACGCCCCGCGAAACTTGAACGCGCCAACCCGCTGAAAGTTTTCGCATTTGCACCAGGCTTCGGCGCCGAGCATCGAGTCGAGCGTCCGAGAGGTATGCGCCGGCGTGCGGTTGGCCACGCCCGCGAGCCGATTCGCGGCTTCCCGGACATCGGCGAATGCCACACTCTCGAGGATCTCGGCTTTCGGGATATCGGGCACTTCGCATCCTCTCCTCGTAGGTGTTGCACACGATACAGGCGGTGCCCTTTGCCGTACTACCCGGCGACGCTGAACCACCGGATTTCGCCAAGTCCCGTGCGGTCAGTACCATAGGGCGTGCTCGACGCCACCGGACAACCCGCGCAGCCAGTGCCGTCCGTTGCTGGGGAGCCGGTCGCCGAGCGTCCGTTCATGAGCATTCTCATGCTTTCGGCCCGGATCGGTACCGGCGGCCTCGCCGACTACACGCGCGACCTCGCCGTCGCCTTGGTTGAGCAAGGGCATCGCGTGATGCTCCACACGGTGGACGGCGAAGGCGTCCGAGGTGTCCGCGAGGAACTACTTCACGCGGGAGTGCAGGTCAGCCTGGCCGACGAATTGACCGCGTCATCCATCAACCGAGCGATCCGCGAGTCTGAAGCCGAGGCGATCAAACTGCTCTCGGGATCGTTCCCGCCGGACACACGCGTGGCGAAGTTGATCGTGCGGAGCAAGCTGCCGATCGTGGAGTCGATCCACGCGATCCCTCGGCGCCTGAAGATTGGCCTCGGACGCAAGCTGTTCTACCGGTCGCGTCCGAAGGCTTTCTACCGGGCCGTTGGCTTCTCACCGGCGATGGTCGATCTCTTCTCCGAACTCATCCCTTCACTGTCGAGCAACTACCTCTTCATCGATGCCGGTATGCGACTGCCGCGAGCGATCCCGAGCGATCTCGATCGGCGCTGCCCGGACCCGGATTGGGCGCGGTTCGTGACCGCTACGCGACTGTCCGAGACGCACAAAGACACCGCGACGCTGATCCGCGCGTTCAGCATGCTTGGTCAGCGACTACCCAACGCCACACTCCAAATCCTCGGTGACGGCCCCGACAGAGAGCGCCTTGAGGCGGTTGCTCATGAGTGCGGCGTCGCGAACCGTGTGCAGTTCGCGGGCTGGGTCGATGATGTGGTGCCCTCGCTTCGGGTCGCCGACGTCTTCGTGCTTTCCACAAAGAGCGAGGGGTTCGGACGCGTGAATGTCTCCGCCGCGGCCCTCGGGCTGCCCGTCATCGCCTCGGACGTCGGCGGCTGTCGAGCTTCGGTTGCCGATGGCGTGAACGGCGTGCTGGTGAAGCCCGGCGATCCTCAGGCGCTGGCCGAGGAGATGCTCCGAATCGTTGCGGACGCGGAGTACTACCGAGCGATGAGCATGGCCGGGCCGGAGCACGCGCAGCGCTTCGCGATCTCGACGCACGCGGCAGCCCTCGTCAACATCATGTCGTCGCTGCCGGCGAAGCCCTGAGTCGAGCGGCGTCACCCGGAGATTCGACGGTACGCCGCGATGACTTCGGCCGGATCGGCTCGTCCGTTGCGGTAGTCCGCGCTGACGTTGGCGTACCGAACCGTCCCGTCGCGATCGATGATGAATGTGCCGGGATGCGGAAGTTGCCAGAGCCCGTTCGCGTTCGAATTCTCAAGGTCGATGCCGTAGCCGATGTACTTCGAGCGGGTCGCGCTGTCGACGACAAAGTTCACGCCGAGCTCCTTCGCGGCCTCGCCGTTTGCGTCAGAGAGTACGGTGAAACCGAGATCCTGCTTGGTCAGTGTTTCGGCGACGTTGCCCGGCGCGTCCGGCGTGAGCGCGATAAGGCGTCCACCGGCGGCATTCAGTTCGTCCAGTTGCTCGTCCCAGCCGTCGAGGGCCTGCTCGCAATAGGGGCACCAACTCCCCCGGTAGAAAACCACTACAACAGGCCCATCGTTCAGGAGGGTGTCCATTTTGACCGCGGAGTTCGACGCCGTGCGGAGAGTGACCGACGACGCGTCGATCCGGTCTCCGGCCTTCGCACCGATCGAAGTTGTCGCCTCGGTCGCTGGGGCTGCTGTGGTGTTCGCGCAGCCCACCGAGCCAAGGAGAAGGGAAGCGGTGCAGACGGCAGAGGCGAGGATCTGGATATTCATGACGACCTTTTCGAGTGGTTTGTGTGCGGATTCAACGGATCGTTGAACCGTGATCGCCACCCGCGTATTCCCGGTCGGGGATGAATTTCAAGGATTTCAGCCGAACCGTCCGCCCGCGATGAGCTCTTCGATCACCCGGATGTCTGAGGCTGGCGATCGGTCCCGTTGCAATCGCGGCACGACCGAACGGACCAGATTGAACGCCCGTTCGACCCCGTCTCCGGATTTCAACGGGCGCTGGTACTCCAACGCCTCGGCGGCGCAGAGGAGCTCGATCGCGACGACTTTCCGGCACAGATCGAGGGATCGCTCGGCTTTCGCGGTCGAGCGCGGGCCGAACGAGTTGTAGTCTTCCATGCCCGCGCAGGTGCTGATGTTCGAAACGCTGGCGGGAGTCGCCAGCGTGATCATTTCGTTGCAGCACGCGGCGGCGGTGTACTGCGTGATCATGTAGCCCGACTCAACGCCGGGGTGGCGCGAGAGGTGTGGGTTGATCGGGTTCTGCGGGTCAGAAGCGGCGAGCATGAAGAACACACGCCGCTCGGCCATGCCCGCGATGTGGCAAAGCGCCACGGCGACCGTATCCATCGTCAAAGCGAGTGGCATGCCGTGGAAGTTGCCGGCCGACACGACCGTTCGCGCAGCGTCGTTGTCATCGGTGCGTTCGAAGATCAGCGGGTTGTCGGTCACCGATTCGAGTTCACGCTCGATGACCCGGGCGCTGTGTTCGAGCTGGTCGATCGCTGCGCCGAGCACCTGGGGCGAACACCGGAACGAATAAGGGTCCTGCACCCGAGGGTCATCTTCGCGGTGCGAAGGGATGATCTGTGAGTTCCGGAGAAGGTCGCGAAGGCGCGCCGCGACGGATTGCTGGCCCGGCTGCTGGCGGATTGCGTGGACGCGATCATCGAGGAACGAGTCGGTGGCGCGGACCGCGTCTATGGACATCGCTGTCGCGCACAGGGCGGCGTCGACCAACCTTCGGATCCCGGTGAAGGTCAGCGCCGCTCTGGCCGCCATCAGGTGCGTGCCGTTGATCAGCGCGAGGCCCTCTTTCGGACCGAGTTCGATCGGCTCGATGCCCGCCTGTTTCATGGCCTCGGCGGCGTCCATGGTCTCTGCACGGAACCGTACCCGGCCCTCGCCGATCAGCGTGAGGCACGCGTGCGCGAGCGGAGCGAGATCGCCGGATGCACCGACCGACCCGGTTTCCGGGACGATCGGCGTGATGCCCGCGTTTAGGAGTTCCGCGAGGGTGGTCACGACGACAGGGCGCACACCGGAATGCCCACGGCTGAGCGAGCACGCCAGCAGGGTCATCATCGCCCGAACCGTCTGGTCCGGGAGCGGGTCGCCGACCCCCGCGGCATGCGATCGCAGCAGATTCCGCTGAACATCCGCCAGTTCGTCAGCTGGTACGCGTTGTCGGGCGAGCGAACCAAAGCCGGTGTTCACACCGTAAAGGGCAACGCCCTTGCCGATCGCCTCGAGCAGGGTCCGGTTTGAGCGCTCAAGCCGGCCCCGAGCCTCGGCCGCGATCTCGACGGGCCTGCCAAAAACAGCTACCTGCTCGAGTTCCCACGGTGCGATGCGGGCACCGGTGATCGGGAGTGGAGAACCGTGATCTGAGTCGTCTGAAGTGGGCTGGGTCGGCATGCGCGAAGTGTCGCCGGTCATCATCCGACCGGTCAAGGCGAGCCGGTCGCTGATCCGGTCGAAATAAGGTAAACAAGGAGGCTCATGAGTTCTGAATTGATCAAAACGGCGCGGGATTGGGGCGTAGTGGGCGGAGCGTTGCTCGTGGTCGGGCCGCTGGCTGGCGGTTTGGCGGACCAGCTTCGCACGCAGAGTGGGCTGGACGGCGCGACGCCGCTGACCGCCTCCCGCCCCTTCGTCGGCATCGTGATCGGGCTGGCGGTCGTCGCGCTCGCCGGGGTCTACGGCGTGGTGGTCGGGCGGATCGCGCATGTCCGCCTTGGGCTGATCTGCACCGGCCTTGTGCTTGCATGGCCCGCCTGGCAATTCGGACGGGTTTCAGACCTGATCCGCGATGCCGGTGACCTGTCACCGGTATCGAGTTTCGCGTTCGAGGGCACGCTCTTCGCGATCGCGTGCACACTCGCATGCCTCTTCGTACTGAAACTCGGTCGTCCGGTCCTTCCGTCGGCCGAGCCCGATTCGTCCAAGCCGGTTGATTGGGCGCTGGCCTGCGGTGCCGCCGCCATCGCCGGAGCTCTCGGGGCGTGGTTGATCGCCCAGTCGCCGCTGCAGGGTCAGGTGTTTGCCGCCGCCGTTGCCGCCGGTACAGCCGGTGGCGCCGCGGGCCGGTCGGTGGCTGTCCGAGCTCCGATCCTCCCGATCCTGATCGGCGGTTTCCTGCTCGCTGTCGTGGGGCCGCTCGTTGCCCGCTTTGCCGTGTCCGACCCGCTGGCCACGCTGTACGCGGGCGAATGGCCTGGTCTCGGCCTGCTGACGCCGTTCGACTGGCTCGCCGGTGTACTCGTCGGTGCCCCGCTGGGCGAGATGTGGGCCAACTCTATGGTTGATCGCCAGACGGACGCGAAGCCGACTGCTCGCCCGGCTTGATGGGCTGATGACGAGGATGACCGGAACACCTTTCCGGGGTTGCCCGTACTCGGGCGAACCCTTTCGCGTCGTGATGGGCGGAGGACCTGTGCGGTCCTAGAGTTCTTTCTCGCTGCCGCGTCCGTCCGGAGTGCATCGAAAACACAGCCGGGAGCGAAGACTTGAGCATGATTCAGACCACTTCGAATGGAACCCGCATGTCCGATCAGTCCCCTCATAAAATGCCCGACATCCAGGCCACTCGCGACGAGCGGCAGGTCGCCATCGACAAGGTCGGCGTCAAGGGAGTGACCTACCCCCTCACGCTCAAGACCGCTGATGGCGGCGAGCAGCCCACGGTTGCCACGCTCAACATGTATGTCTCGCTCCCGCACCACCAGAAAGGGACGCACATGTCCCGATTTCTTGAGGTGCTGAACGAAAACGCTCATCCTTTGACGCCGGAAATGTTCACGACCATCGCCCACCAGATCCGCGAAAAACTCGACGCGGACCACGCCCACCTGGAGGTCGAGTTCACCTACTTCATCGAAAAGAGGGCCCCGGTTACCGGCTCGAAAGGGCTGATGGACTACAAGGTGAAATTCATGGTGTCGGCGAACGCGGTCGAGGACTTCGTGATGTCCGTGACGGCTCCGGCGACAAGCCTCTGCCCATGCTCGAAGGAAATCAGCCGCTATGGCGCTCACAACCAGCGTTGCGAGATCGAGGCGAGCGTTCGGGTGCAATCCCCTATGTGGATTGAGGATTTGGTGAAGCACCTGGAGTCCGCCGCATCGACCGAGGTGTTTGCGGTGCTCAAGCGGCCGGACGAGAAACACGTCACGGAAGCCGCCTACGACAATCCCAAATTCGTCGAGGACATCGTCCGCGACCTCGCCATGGGCCTGGACGAAGACGACAACATCGTCTGGTACCGGATCAACAGCGAAAACTACGAGTCAATCCACAATCACAACGCTTACGCTCAGATCACCCGCGACAAGCGCGAATCCTGACCCCTGGCCATTCAGAAGCTCGACGACGCCGGAGCAGCCGTCCGGCGTTTTTTCTTGGCGGACCCGCTCGGGATACGATGCAGATAGAGGGTTGGCGGCATGAGGCCGCCTGGTTTCCGGTGCGCTCGCAGGGACGGCTACGCATGATCCGATCGCTCGTACCCAGCATGTTTCAGCGTCGGTTGCTCCTGCTTCTCGCGGGGGTGATCGCCGGTGTCAGCGTGCTCACGCTTCAGGCGGCGCGGGTGACGATCGTTGAGGGCTCAGAGTGGCTCACCACTGCCGAGGGTACGCTGGTCGAATCGGAGTGGACCCCGACCAGTCGCGGACGAATTTTCGATCGCAAAGGCCGTGTCCTTGCCCAGGATCGCCCGGCCTTCGACGTGATGGTGGATTACCGCCTGATTACGGGGGAATGGGCGGAACTCGAAGCCCGTGCCGTGGCTCGACGCGAGAAGCGGGCCGATTGGCCCAAGCTCAGCGCGGTTGAGCGGGCGGCGCTCGTCGACCGATACGCCGTCCACTATCGGGAGCAGCTCGAGACGCTCTGGGTCGACCTGTCGGACGCAACGGGCGTTTCCCGAGATGACCTCGAAGACCGCAAGGCCGAGATCAAAGCCGAGGTGCAGTCGCTCGCCGGACACCTCTGGACGGAATGGCGAGAACGACGCTGGGAAGAGCTGAACCGCGACGTCGGCCCGGGCGGCACCGAGGTGGAGGTCACCCTTGCCGATGTCAGCACACCGATTCGCGAACAGCGCATCCAGCACCCGCTCGTGAGCGGTATCGATGACACCCGCTCGCTGCGGGTGCGCCTGATCGCGGAGCGGTTTGAGGGTGTGTCGCTGCGACTTTCAGGCGCTCGTGAGTATCCATACGAGACAGTGGATGTCGAAGTGGATCTCTCGACGCTTCCGCCGCCGCTGCGCGAGGAAGGCGTTCGGGAAGTGACGGTCCGGGGAGTGGCGACGCACCTGATCGGATGGATGCGAGAACTGGATCGCGTGCCCGCTGGAGAGCTGCTGGACACCGAGCGGCGTCCGTTGCGCGAGCCGAAGACAGGCGCGATCGATCGCGGACACTATCGCCCCGGTGATTCGGTCGGCGGGAGCGGTATCGAGTCTTCTCGTGAGGACATCCTCCGGGGCCTCCGGGGTCGCGAGGTCCGCCACCTGGACACCGGTGAGGTCGAGTTCACGCCCTTCCAGCCCGGTCGCGATGTCGTGCTCACCATCGATGCCCAACTCCAGGCACGGATTCAGGCGGTGCTCGACCCCTCGATAGGACTGGCGCGGGTGCAGCCATGGCATCACCCAACCTCGGACTACCCGGTGCCGGACGGTACCGATCTCGCGGCGTCGGTAGTTGTGCTCGATATCGAGTCCGGCGACATCCTCGCCATGGTCTCGACCCCGAGCTTTACCCGCGAGGATCTGGAGGAGCGCCCGGAGTATGTGTTCCGCGACGAGGTCGCTCGCCGGTACCTGAACCGCGCAGTGAGCGTGCCCTACGCGCCGGGCTCGATCGTGAAGCCAATGGTGCTTTGCGCCGCCGTGACCTCTGGTGTTCACTCGCTGAGTACCCTCATCGAGTGTCGCGGTCACTTCCTCGATGATCCGACCGTCGCGCGACTCCGCTGCTGGGGCTGGCGCCCTGACGAGGGCAAGTTCCACACCCACACCGGTCAGTTCGGCCGGGGGCTGTACGCGGACGAGGCGCTCGGTTCATCCTGCAACATCTACTTCTACACGCTTGGGGAGCTGCTCGGCGTCAACCGCATGAAGGAGTGGTACGCGAAGTTCGGCGTTGGTGAGGCATGGGAACTCGGCGTCGGGAGTGAGTACCCAGGCGTCGTGAGCCCAACATCCAAGGGCGAAGCGATCATGAACGCGATCGGCCAGGGGCCGATCGCGTGGACCCCGCTGCACGCGGCGGACGCGTTCGCGACGCTGGAACGCGGCGGCGTGCGGATCCGTCCACGGATCGACCGATCGGCGCGTCCCGTTTCCACCGATCTGCGCCTCGATCCCGATTCCGTGGATTCTGCGCTTGCCGGTCTTGCCCGCTCCCTCAATGAGCGGTGGGGCACCGGGCACGGCCAGAGCTACGCCGAGTTCGCCGATGGGGCCGGCTTCGAGCAGTTCATCGATATCGAAGGCGTCGAAGTCATCGGCAAGACGGGAACCGCGCAGGCCAACCCGATTGTCCGGACCGTCGAGAACGACAACGGCGAGTCCGAAACAGAAGTGCTGCGCAAGGGCAATCACGCCTGGTTCGTCGGGTTGGCCGGGCCGGAAGGACGCCACGCCCGCTACGCGATCTCCGTTCTCGTCGAGTACGGCGGCAGCGGCGGGCGGTCGTCGGCTCCTGTCGCGGCGCAGGTTGTCCACGCCCTCAAGGCCGAGGGCTACCTGTGATCGGGCCGGGCGCCGATCCGAGCCAGGCGAGCGAGGCGCTGAAGTCGGCACGCGAGCGTCGCGCGGCGTTGGAGCGGATGCGATCAGAGGGAAGGTCCGTCGAGCGCCGGCTCAACGAAACCGCTCGGGCCGAGGCCGCACCGAGATGGCAATGGGCGACATACGGCTGGGTGGTCGTCGCGTCGTCGGTTCTGCTCTGTGCGCTCGGGTTGTACGGCGTCTCGCTCAGCGGCGGGCTGAATGGCATGAGCGGCCGTCTCGTGGTGTCCTCGCTTCTGACCCGGCAGGTCGCGTACGCCGGTCTCGGCCTGCTCCTCGCGACCGCCGTTTGCTTTGTGCACTATCGCTGGTACGCGTACTTCGCGTGGGTGCTCGCAGCGGGGGTGATCGCCCTGCTGGTTTTCGTGCTCATCCCGTTCGTCCCGGAGGTGCTGGTCACCCCGCGGAACGGGGCCAGACGTTGGATCAGTCTGGGCATCGCGGATTTTCAGCCGAGCGAACTCGCGAAGGTCGCTTACGTGATGGTCATGGCGGTCTATCTCCGCTTCTCCGTGAGCCATCGGCGCTTCTTCGGGCTCTTCCAACCGGCGATCATCACCATGGTCCCCGTGGGGCTGATTCTCGTCGAGCCCGACCTCGGCACGGCTCTTCTGTTTCTCCCGACGCTGCTCGCCATGCTCATCGCTGCGGGCGCCAAGATCCGTCACCTGCTGGTAACGGGTGCGCTCGCGATCGGTTTCGCCGCGGTGGTGCTGGTGCTGAGCCTGTCGTTCGCCAAGGCCGACCGCTATCCGCTGCTGCGTCCTCATCAGGTGCAGCGGATACAGGCGGTCATCGAGCAGTTTCAGGGCGACGAGCGGTTCTCGCAAAGTCGCGGGTTCCAGGGAAGACAGGCCCGAATGCTCATCGGCGCGGGTGGGCTCTCCGGGCACCAGGAAGAAAA
Source organism: bacterium (assembly GCA_024743075.1). Lineage (GTDB taxonomy): Bacteria > Planctomycetota > Phycisphaerae > Phycisphaerales > UBA1924 > JANSXG01. Next base: position 14,958 of record JANSXG010000075.1, read on the forward strand.
GAGCCGCGCGCTCATCCAGTACAGCAAGCTGCCCGAGAAGCACACCGACATGATCTTCCCGGTTCTGGTGAACCGTTTCGGCTTCACGGGGGCGCTCTGCATCATCCTGCTCTACGCCCTCTGGATCGGCGGCGCAGCGATCGTCGCGGCGAATTGCAAGGATCCGTTCGGGCGACTGGTTGTCATCGGCTGCACCACGATGATGGCCACGCAGGCCACCATCAACATCGGGATGACGCTGGGCCTGCTTCCGATCACAGGGATGACACTGCCGTTCGTGAGCTACGGCGGGTCGAGCCTGCTCATGGCCTTCCTCGTTGTCGGGCTCATCCTGAACATAGCGATCCGCCCGCCGGGACGCTTGTGGCGGAGATCCTTCGAGTTCGACGACTGAGCCCGAAACCGCCCGCTCGCTCCGTGCTACTCTTCACTTCCAATGTCAAAGCACCCTGCACCAATAGAGTTTCCAGCCCACGTCGAAGCGCCGCCGGTGCCCGAGTCGTTTCTGCGGAGGTGCGAAGAATTCGGCCTCGCGTTCGAGCCGGGCGAGGTCGATCGGCTTGCGCAGTTCCTCGGCTTCATGCTCGAAGTGAACAAGACGATGAACCTCACGGCGATCCGAGATGTCGAGGACGCCTGGACCCGCCACATCTTCGATGCGCTCACGCTTCTGCCCCTTTTGTCAGATCTGCCCGACGGCGCGACAGTCATCGATATCGGGAGCGGCGGGGGTGTCCCGGCGCTGCCGTTGGCGATCGTGTTCCCAAAGCTGCGATTTACGCTCGTCGAGTCCACGCGCAAAAAAGCCGATTACCTGTCCGCTGCCATCGCGTTCCTGGGACTTCCGAACGTCTGCGTGCTCAACGAACGCGCTGAGACGGTGGGACAGGACTTCCGTGCGCACCGCGAAACGTACGACGCGGTAACCGCGCGCGCGGTCGGACGCCTACCACTGGTGCTCGAACTTACCGTGCCTCTCGCCAAGGCGCCGGACGGCGACGCGCCCGGCGGCCTGATCGTGCTGGTCAA
>JANSXG010000242.1 GCA_024743075.1 bacterium
GAATGCCGTCTTCCGAGAGCTCCCGACTACACTGGAGATGAGCACAAGCTGGAGAGATTCGCCATGCCCCAATTCACCCGTCGCCTGACCCGTTCGCTCGCCGCCGTGGCTCTGCTCGTCGGCTCCACCATGCTCGGCGCGTGCACCACCAACGCCGCGACCGGGCGAACGCAGCTCAACCTGCTGTCGCGCTCGGAAGAGATCCAGATCGGCCAGGAGGCCGCGCCGGAACTGATCGCGGCCTACGGCGGGCGGGTGCCCTCGGACCAACTCCAGAGTTACGTCACCGATATCGGCATGAAGCTCGCAGCGCAGACCGAGGGCGAGAACCCGTCGCTGCCGTGGTCGTTCATCTTTCTCAACAGCGATGTGATCAACGCGTTCGCGCTGCCGGGCGGGCAGGTGTTCATCACGCGCGGCCTCGTCGAGCGGATGGACAACGAGGCGCAGCTCGCGGGCGTGCTCGGGCACGAGATCGCGCACGTCACAGCGCGTCACGCGAACAACCGGCTGGTGCGCCAGGCGGGGCTCTCGCTGGCGGCGGCGATTGGCGGCGTGGTTATCGGCAGCGATGAAGACCTGCAGCTGCTCGTCAACGGGCTGGTCACCGGGGCGGGCGTGTACGCGCTGACGTTCGATCGCGGGCAAGAGTCCGAGTCTGACCAACTCGGGATGCGTTACATGGCGCAGGCGGGCTACAACCCGAGCGCGCAGCTGGAAGTGATGCGGATCCTCAAGGACGCGTCGTCGGGGCCACGCCAGCCGGAGTGGCTGTCCACGCACCCGCTCCCCGAAACCCGGATCGAGCAGATCCAAGAGCTGCTCAGCGAGGAGTTCCGGGCCGCGGCGAGCAACCCGGCCAACCAGCTCTATCGCGACCGGTTCCAGAGCACCATGCTGCAGGGTCTGAACGCCCTGCCGCCGGCTCCGGCGATGACGCTGCGCGATGCACAGTTCATCGAGCAGTGGATCGCCGAGCACACCGAGTGCGAATGCCACGAGCACGGGTCGGTCAGCGCACGCTGAGCGGCGGAGCGATCAAACTTTCACGTGCACCCAGCCGCCGTGGAAGAAGCGTCCCATGAACAGCAGCGATCGCGTGACGTGCTCGGAGCACAGCGCGATCCAAAGGCCGACCAGCCCCGGCTCGAGCCCGAAGAGCAGTTCGAGGATCGGCAGCGGGTTCTCGAAAGTGCGCCCGAACAGCGTCAGGTCCACACCCGAGCAGAAGTACGCGAGCGGCAGGCGGATCGCGTAGGTGCTCACCCAGGTGAGAATCATGACCGTGCGCGTATCGCCGGCCCCGCGCAGTGAGCCGCGGATGCAGATGGAGATGGCGAAGGGGATCTGCGTGATGCCGCAGATGAACAGGAGCTTCGGCACGAGTTCGAGGTGCGTCGGCTGCTGCGAGAACAGGCCGGTGATCTCTTCGCCGAAGAAGATGAACAGCAGCCCGAAGCAGAACATGATGCTCGCGGAGATGGTCGTGCACCGGAATATCGCGGTCTTGGCCAGGCGCGGCGAGCCGGCTCCGAGGTACTGACCGGCGAGCGTGGACGCCGCCATCGACATCGCGAAGCCGGGCAGAAAGCTGAACGCTTCGATGCGGATGGCCACGATGTGTGAGCCGAGCAGGCCCTGCATGGCGAACGAGCCGACGATCATGATGATCAGGAAGTTGCCGAACCACATGCCGAAGGTCTCGATGCCGCTGGGGATCGAGATGCGGACGAGCCGGGCCATGGTGATCTTGTGGGGCTTGATGCGCCGAAGCATGAGGCGCACGCCGTGCGTGCCGCGAATGAGCAGCAGCGCCATGAGCACCGCGCCGAGGTTCCACGCGATGACGGTGCCCCAGGCGATGCCGGTCAGGCCCATCTGGAACGCCCCGAAGCCGGGGATGAGCACATCGGTCACGGTCTCGCCGGTGGCGGTGGCGCGGGTGACGCCGAAGTTCGCGCCCGAGAGCAGGAAGCTGGAGACGACGTTGGTGAAGTTGATGATCGCCATGATCACCAGCGGGCGCAGGGCGTCGCCGGCACCGCGACACGCCGCGATGCCGCAGAGCAGGAAGGTCTGCGCGGGCACGCCCCAGGCGAGGATCCGTAGGTACGAGATCGCCCCCTCGCGGGCCTCGGCCTGCAGTTGCAGCAGCGACGCGATGCCCGGCGCCGCGAAGAAGATCAGCACACCCACGCTCAGACCCGCGCCCAGCGACAGGAGAGTCGACTGGCCGACGCCCGCGCACGCCGCGGCGACCCGGCCCTTGCCCATCGATCGGGCGACGAGCGCGGTCACACCGACACCGAGCGCCATGCCGACGAGGCTGATGAACCAGAGGAAGTATGAGGCGGCGCCGACGGCGTCGGTCGCGGCTTCCGAAAGCGAGGCAGCGAGGGTGGTGTCGACGAGGCCGACCAGAGCGTTTAGGAACGACTCGATCAGCACCGGCCACGACAGCACGAAGATCGCCTGCCACATGGTCAGCCCTTTGAGGCGACCGGAGCGGATCGTTCCCTCCTTGGTGACCAGCGGCGGCTTGGCGTCCGCCTGCGCCGGCGCTGAGCCAATTGCCGTCGGTTCGCCGGGCTTGCCCGGCTCGAGTTTTTCCGACGAAGATCGCGCCACACGGGCTCCCGAGCACAGGACAGAGGGAGGGAAACGGGTTGGTCCGACTCAGCGGAGTTTGAGCGAGGCGAGGGCCATCGCCGTGAGGAGGATCGTCATGATCCAGAAGCGGGCAACGATACGCTGCTCGGGCCAGCCGGACATGTGCAGGTGGTGATGATACGGCGCGCACTTGAAGATCCGCTGCCCCTTGGTCGCCTTGAAGTAGCCGACCTGCATCACAACGCTGAGGATCTCCCAGATGTAAACCGCGCACATGAGGAGAATCACGTACTCCATCCGGATGACGACGGCGATGTAGCCGATCAGTCCACCGAGGCACAGGGACCCGGTGTCGCCCATGAAGAC
>JANSXG010000066.1 GCA_024743075.1 bacterium
GACCTTGGCTGCCTGAATCGGTTTGCCGGCTTCGCGGGCCAGAACGAGCGTGAGTTCGTCCGCCCGAGACTGGACCGCTTTGGCCATCGCGTCCAGGATCTCAGCGCGACGGTCCGGCGAGATGCGGGCGCACGCCCGCTCCGCCTGCTTGCCCAGCGCGATGGCGCGTTCGATCTCGCTGGGGCCCGCGAGGGGGATCTCCGCCATCACTTCGCCCGTGAACTTGTCGTGCACGGGAATGGTCTTGCCGGTGGACTGTGGTTCTCCGGCGAGGATGAACCGGTCGGGCAGGGATCGGGTTGTCGTCATGGGTGCCTCCGGGCAGAAATTTTGCCGGTGGCACTATATGCGTGACGATGGCGCTGTCGCGATTACCTGTCCGGGTTCTGCAGAGGCAAGATCAGGTTCGAACCATCGGGTCTGCGGACGGAAACCCTGCGTTCGGTGGAGTCGATCTTGCTGATGACCCAGTTCGGAGCGATCTCGTCGCCCTCGTTGAAGAGTGTGCCATCGATCACAGCGCGGTTCGAGCCGTCCCGGCCGCGCAGGACCGCGGTCACCACGAACGGTGCGGGCTGCGTCGGGTCGATCTTGACCTCCGGCTCGCGTGGCTTGTCGGGGATCGGTTGGATCTCCACGCGCGGCGGGTAGTAGAGCGGGTTCGGCAACGAACGCTGCTCAAGCAACCACGCGGTCCGTGACAGCGTCTGCTCATCGGCTTCCGGCAGCCGGATGGGTCGCAGGTCGATCGTTGTGTTGATCTCGAGCGGGTTTGATGCGACGGCGAGAGGGGGTTTGGATCCCGTTGCGAATGTGCCGGCGACCAGAGCGATCAGCGGCGCCAGCAGCGCGATCGCGAGGGTACGCTTTGACGGTGTGCCGCTGGAGTGGGGTTTGCTGCACCTCATCTCACGATCCTCCCTGCTCGTCGTTGGCGGAGGCCAGCGAGTCCGGGTCGGGCACGGTGAAGCTGAAGTGCTCGGTTTCAAGGCTCATCCGGATGCCCTGGGCGGTGTGCTTGGCATCGGGAGTCACGCGCAGCGACTTCACGCGAACGAAGCCCGCGTGGCTGGAGATGAACTCGACAAACTCGACGACCGAGTCGAGCGTCCCGGTGGCGTCGACGCGCACGGTGGAGGCGAAGTCTGGCTCGGGCAGGCTCTCCGACTGCTTGTCACCCCGTCGCCGGGCCGAAGCGCGCCGGAGCGGGTTGGGGTCGAAACGCTCGATGGAGAGCCCGAATCGATTCGCGGCGTCGTGGTACGTTCGGTGGAGCGCGATCTCGTCCGACGCCTGAGAGGAACGGCTCTCGATCGCGTGCTCGAAGCGCTCGAGCTGCTCGACCATCGCGCTCGCTTCGGTTTGCAGGCGCGTTCGCTCCGCGGCGGCCCGCGCCTCCGTTTGTGCGGCGGCGAGACTCGCCTGCCGATCGGCCCTCTCCTCGAGCCGAGGAGCGATGAACACGAACGCCCCGCCGAAGACAAGGCCGGCCACGACCACCGCATGGGCGGCGAGATCTCTGGAACTCGACTGCGGCATCAGTCGGCCCTCCCACCCGACGCGTCGGCGATTGTTCCGGCATCCTGCAGGAGGTTCGCCGGAACGCTCGTGAACTCGATCACGGCGGAGAAGTACTGAGCGGTTTGGTCGTCTAGAAGGGAGTTCTGCGCGTTCTCGAGGCGAACCCTCGCAATGAGCGGCGACTCGCGGTAGCGATCGATCAGGTCTCGCAGTTTGCCCGGCGTGACGCTGTTCGGGCCCGGGACGTAGCCGCGGAGGTTGCACTTGGCGGCGGTCGTGTCGCTGGTGATCTCGATATCCGTGAGGATCGCGGCGTCGGCGGAGAGCACGCAGATCTCCCGCAGGGCGGCGCTCATGTCGGCGTGTGTGCCGATGGAGTTCGAGACGGCGCGGATGGTCGCTCGCACGGCGGCGGCGCGTCCAGAGGCCTCTTCGGGATCGACACGGGCGGTTTCGGGCGTCGGCGCTTCTCGCGCCGCCTTGGGCTGCGGCGCGGAGGACGCCTCGCTCGAGAGCAATGCGGTGGCCCCAGCGCCGAGTAGAACAGCGGCGGCAGAGCCCGCATAGAGAGCGTTTCGCAGCGAATTCCGAGCGGCGGTCGCCGACGACGCGCGTTCGCGCAGCGAAACCCGCAGACCGTGTCTCCAGGCGTCCGCGGCGTGCGCTATGTCGAAGCCGCCGTCGGTCTGTGATGAGCCGTCGGCGACGCAGGGGCATTCCAACTCGGCGCCGAACGCGGCGTCGAGCCTGGGGATGAGAGCTCCGGACCCGCTGATGAGGATGTTCGGGGAATGATCCGACTCGGGCAGACCGAAGCGGATGGACTGACGGACTTCGACGACCAGCCGCTGGAGCGCGGGCTGGATGGCCGGGAGGATGTCTGAGGCGCAGTACGTTTGCCCGTCCACCTCGAACGCGTCCCCGCGTTGGGGCAGCCCGAATCCGAACAGCAATCGCTCAGCGACGGCGTGAGCATCGGACGGCGAAGTCGCTTCGATGGCGGCGGCGAGCGCATCCGCGAGTCGATCGGTTCCGAAATCGACATGGCGGACCAGCAGGAGGCGCTGTCGGTGTGCCGCGACGATGATGGATCGTGATTGACCGAAGAGCACAGAGATGAGCGGCTCGGCGCTCTTCGAGTGCGCGATCGCGGAGTCGACGGCTCTGCTCAGCAACGCGGCTTCGATCGGAACGAATGTGGCGCCGGTGGCATCCGCGCGGTCAAAGCATTCGCGGAGGCGATGCAGCGCTTCGTCGGTGTCGGCGCATACCACGACATGCCGGCGTTTGGATCCGCCGCTCCGATCGCGATCGATCGGCTGCACGGACCACGGGTTCGAATCGATGTCGAACGACGCCATGTCCGAGAGCGACATACGGGCGGCGCTGGTCGTGTCGCGCACCTGCGTCGGGCACGAAAAGAGGCTGGATACGCCGGTCGGCGACTGGTAGAAGACGGTGGGGTTGCTCGGGTCGCAGCCGAGCTGCGTGCTCATCGAGTCGATCAGACCCGCGATGTCCGCGGGATCACCCTGCCAGAGGTTCTCCATCGGTGCGGCGTCCAAGCGCTGGCTGAGGCAGCAAGGGGCCGAACGCGCCACGCGGAGCAGACTCATGCGTGACGGCGAAACTTCGATGAACAGTCCTGAACGTCCCAAGTCTTGCCTCCAAGAACACTCTTCGTCGCTATCGGCCATATGGAGGTCGGTCTTGGTCCTCGTTCGATGGTTGGCTGGAATTTCCGGCTACTCAAGCCGGATCCGGATAACTCTCCTTGCCAGCCCGCTGATGCCCGTTATCTCGGCGGTGAGCGGCAGGGTTTCGGCATCGGTCTGGATGTCGATGGTCTGGCCCGACGGGAGAACACGACTGCCCGAGGGAACGGCTCGTCCCGCAGAAACCTCGCCGATCACGAGGGCGGCGCCGGACTCGGCCGCGTGGAGCGCACGCATCGACTCGAATCGGTGGGCGACGATGGATGCGTCGTCTGCTCCGGCGAAAAGCGAGCCGACGATGACGAAGTTCAGCAGGGCGATCACGGCGATCGCGGCTGCGAGCGCGGCGGCCCGGCGGCGAGGGCTCGTGGGAGCGAAGCGAACGATCATGATCCGCTCCTCAGACTGCTGCGGAGGAAGAGACGGGTCGTCAGTTCGCCGGTCCCGGCATCGATTGACATCTCTACCAAGCGCGCGGTTCCGGGATCGTCACCGGCGCCGGGGTCCAGCGCGGCAACGCCGGGCGGACCGTCCGGGAACAACCGGAAGACGACCGAATCGACCGGATCGAGCAGCGTCGCCGCCGCTTGTCCCGGTCGAGTCAGCAAGAGGGCGGAGCCCTGCAGCTCGACCAGAAGCCCGGACTCGAACTCGAGCGAGGTATCGGTCGCGCTGATGATGCTGCTCGGCGCGGACCCGTCGCTCGGGCCCGGCTGACGCCTGATCTCGTGGGAGAGTGTCTGGATGGCCAGGCTGACCCTGTCGACGGTGCGCCGGCCGTCGTCGGCGACGGTGTAAGCATCGGTTGCGGCGTAGAGCACCGTCGAGAGCACCGCGCTGATGGTGGCGATGATCACCATGACCGCGAGTGTCTCGATCAGCGTGAAACCGAACTTCGATGATCGGCGGCTCATGGTGTCGGGTCCGTCACGAGAAACGTGATGGGCGCGTTCCGCTGGCCGCCACCCGGGGCGTTCCATTCCACGGTGACCGTGATCTGACGGTAGATGTCCTGGTCGGGATCGCCGCTGGTGGAGAGCGACTCGGAGATCAGCGGACCGATATCGACCGTCGCGTCCAAGCCCGCGTTCTCGAACGGAGCGATGGCTTGGTCGAGGCGAGCGAACAGGCCCGTATCCGCGTCGTTCAGGTAGGCTTCGTCGTCAGCGAGGGCGTCCATCCCGAGCTGCGGATCGTCGCTGGCGACATCGGCAAGGATCTGCTCGATGAGCATGCTGCCCAGCCAGGCTGCGCGGGTTGACATAGTCGTCTCGGCGCGCGCGACCGTGGCGTCGTGAATCAGCGCGAGCGTGGCCGGCACTGCGATGGACAGCACGACCATCGCGATGATCGCTTCGATCAGAGTGAAGGCGCGACGCGTCATCTCGCAATCACCCCTGTTGAGGGTTGGACCCGCAGCTCCATACCACTGCCGACGCGCACGAGGTACTCGACGGTCAGGTCGACAGGGTTCTCGCCCGTCGCGTTCCGTGACTGTGGTGAGCCGTTGAAGTCGAACCAGATCTCACTGATGCCCGAAGACTGAAGGGAGCCGGACTCGCCCGCGGAGTCAAGCGAAGCGCCGGGGAAGGAGGCGACGACGGCGAGGTCGATCGGCTGACCGGTCCCGACGCGATTGACCGGTACCGTGGTCCCCGGTGTGGTCCCGACCGAACGGATCGAGACCCGCTGTTCGTCAAGGTCGATGCGTGCGGCGGTCGGCAGGCCGGTCGAACCGGCGTGAGCCTGCGCGAACCGGATCATCCGGTCGCATTCGTTCAGCAGTGCCGCGTCTCGGGCGCGGTCGAGCCGGCCGAGGGCCGGGATCGCGGTGGCGGAGAGCAGCCCGACGAGAAGGATCACGCTCAACAGCTCGATGAGCGTGAATCCGTGCCGGCGCGGCAGCAACGACGTTGCGTGAATCGGGTGCGGCATGGATGCTCGTCCGATGCGTAGCGAGTGGATCGAACGTCTCAGCGCCGATCTGTCGGCTGCTCAGAGTTCGTTGGCGGTGAAGTAGTCGCCGGCATCGTCCTGAACCCGAGTCTCATCGTCCGTGTTCGCGTAGAAGACGGCGACGGGCGGGTCGGCGGCGTTGTCGACGTAGTAGCACCAGCCGGAAACCGTGGTCTGCACGGTGCGGTCCGCGGCCTGCAGGTCATCGGCGGCGATCACCGTTGTCAGCCCGTTGTAGGGATTTGCTGGGATGCCTTCCTGCATCACGCCACCGACGGTGGTCAGTTCCACGAGCGTGGGATAGCGACCGTTGCCGTCGATGCTCTCGTTTGCGAAGAAGTTCGCGATGGCGGTTCGAACCCCGCCCAGAGAGCCCTGGATCGAGGAGGTGCGAGCCCGCTCGGAGTAGTCGATGTACTTCGGCAGCGCAACCCCCGACAGGATTGCAAGCACGACCAGCACCGCGATCAGTTCGATCAGGGTAAAGCCCTTGCGGACACGGCTTGCGACTTTCGAAACGGCCATCTGTTCTCTCCTATTCAATGGGCCACTCATTGTCGCGACTGCCCTGGACGCTACATTCGTATCGGCCCACTTCATGCCCCGCTAAAATGTAGATGATGATTTTGGACCATATTGAGCCTCAGCCAACGATGCTGGCCATGTCCCACATGGGCAGGAAGATGGCCAGAGCGACGATCAGAACGACGATGGTCAGTGCGGCGATGAGGACAGGTTCGATAACCGTGGAGAGGTTCTTTGCCTTGTGCCTCGTCTCGCGGCTGTAGTGGCGGGTGAGGATCTCGCACATCTTCGGCAACTCCGCCGCCTCCTCGCCCGCCGAGAGCAGCTGTTTCGTGAAGCCGGTGAGATACGAGCAGGCGGGAAGGGCGTCGCGAAGGCGTCCGCCACGCCGAACCTGGTCAGCCAGTTTCTTCATGTCCGCTTCGAGCAGGGGGCGCCCCGTCGCTCTCCCGGCCATGCCGATGCAATCGAGCAGACCGACGCCCGACCGGAGCGCGATTCCGAAGACGCCGGCGAACCGTGAGATCGACATCCCGATGAGCACATCGCGTAGCACCGGGACCCGGTGAAACAGCACATCGGCACGCTGGCGGAACGACTCACGCCTCCATCCGACGCGCGCCGCGAGTACGAGTGAGAGCAATCCGCCGAGGCAAAGGTACCAGTACGCCTTGATCGACTCTCCCACGGTCATGAGCACAACCGTGAGCAGGGGCAGGTCGACGCCTCGCGCCTCGAACATGCTCGCGAAGCGCGGAACCACGAACGTGACGAGGAACAGCGTGGCGACGGTCAGCGTGACCACCACGGTTGCCGGATACAGCGCTGCGCCGCGGATCAGGCGGCGCATCTCACCCTGGTCCTCGACCGATTCGGCGAGGTGGGCGAGCACGCTGATCATGTTGCCCGACAACTCGGCGGCGCGCACGGTCTCCAGGTAGACGGATCCGAACACGGCTCGGTGGCGATCAAGGGCATCGGTGATACTGCGTCCGGACTGCACTTCACGCGCGAGATCACGAGCGATGTCGGCGATGCCCGGGTGTGACGCCTGATCGGCGATGGAACTGAACGCGGAGACCACGGGGATCCGCGCTTCGAGGAGCACGCTGAGCTGGTATGTGAAGTGCGCGATCTCCTGGGGGCGGATGCGCTTGCCAAACATTCCGGCGAACGAGAGCTTCGCCTTCGGTTTGCGGATTTTGGTCGGAACCAGACCGTCCGACGCCAGACGCCGGTACGCCTCTTGCCGGTTCGCCGCGGACACGACCCCGCGTTGCGGTCGACCGTCGCGACCGACCGCGATGTACTCGAAGGATAGCGCGCTCACGCCGCGGCCCTCCGTTCATCGGCAACGGCCTGAGTTTCGGCGATCATCGCGACGCGGTCGACCTCATCGAGCGTCGTGAGTCCGAGGCGTGCCTTGCGCAGCCCGTCCCGCCACATCGGCCCGAAGCAACCCGGCTGCGGGCGTGACGCATGGAATGCGAGCGCGCCGATCTCGTTCGTCGGCGCGCCGGATTCCACGAGGCTCCCGACCGCGCCGGTCATGCGGATCAGCTCGTATATGCCCGTCCTACCGCGATACCCGCTCCCCGAGCACCGGGCGCAGCCCCGACCGCTGCGGAACGACGCATCATCAGAGACGATCCCGAATCGTTGCAGCAGCGTCTGGTCCGGCTGCTGACTGGTCGCGCAGTCGGAGCACACCGTACGGACCAGGCGTTGGGCGAGTACGCCGAGCAGGCTGGAGTTGATGACGAACGGCGGCACCTCAAGGTCCTGGAGCCGGGCGACGGCCCCCGGGGCGTCGTTGGTGTGCAGCGTGCTCAGCACGAGGTGGCCGGTCAGCGATGCCTGCATGGCGATCATCGCAGTCTCGCTGTCACGGATCTCGCCGAGCAGCACGATGTCGGGGTCCTGACGCAGGATGGAGCGCAGAGCCCCGGCGAAAGTGAGGCCGATCTCGGCGTTGGTCTGAACCTGACGCACGCCGTGCATGCGGATCTCGACGGGGTCCTCGATCGTCATGATGTTGCGATCGGGCGAGTTGAGCTTCTTCAGAGCGGTGTAGAGCGTCGATGTTTTGCCTGACCCGGTCGGGCCGGTGACGAGGAACATGCCGTGAGGGTGCCCGATGATCTCGCCGATGGAATCGGCCATGTCTTCGGCGATGCCGAGTTCGGCGAAGTCGAGGATCTGGCCGTGCGGGCGCAGGATACGCATGACCACGTTCTCACCGTTCACGGTGGGGATCGTGGAGAGGCGGATCTCGTACTGCTCGCCCTGGTGGGTCGTGCGGAACTTGCCGTCCTGCGGGCGCCGGGTCTGGGTGAGGTCGAGATTGGCCATGACCTTCAGGCGCTGCACCACCCCGGTGTGGGCCGACAGCGGCGGCCCCTGACGATTCTGCAGGCGCCCGTCGATGCGGTAGCGCAGCTGCAGTTCGTGCTCGCACGGGCTGATGTGGATGTCTGAGGACTCGGCCTCGATCGCGTCGGCGATGATCTGAGTGACCGCGCGGACGATCGGCTCTTCCTTCGTCGATTCCTCCAGCTCGCTCTCATCGCTCTTGCGCTGGACCGCACCGTCGCTGCTCGAGACGAGGCTGTACGACTTGGAGATGATCGACCGAATCGTCGTCTCTTCGCAGAGTACCGGATCGATCTCTGCCCGCAGAATGCGCCGGAGCTGGTCGATCGCCTTGAGGTTGAGCGGGTCGGACATCCCCACCGTGATGACGCCGTCGCCGACGAACAGCGGGAACGCGACGGCCTGCTCGGCCACCGAGCGTGGGAGCAATGTGGCGTTATTGATGTCGACCTCGTACTGCTCGGCATCGACGAACGGGTACTCGCACAGGATCGCTCTCGCCAGAGCCAGATCCCGCCCGGTGACCGTTCCGTTGGCGAGGAGCGCCTCTTCGACGCTGCCCCCCGATGCCCTCGCCTGTTCGCGAGCCTTTGTGATTTCCTGCTCCGTGGCAAACGCCTCTTCAACGAGGCAGCGCATCAGATAGTCGGTTGATCCGAGCATCAGGCGGCCTCCCCATCAGCGTTCCGAGCGGCCGCGATCGCCGCGAGGACATCCTCGACGGCCTGCTGCAGTTTCGGCGTCGGGTCCACGAACGAACAGCCCAGCGCGTATCGCGGCTCGCGAGAACTCATGCGACTCCGCATCACCCGTACTCGCGCATCGAACTCCGGAAGGCCGACCGAGTTGTCGGCGTACAAGCGCACCCGGAGGGTCGTCTGGCGGGGTAGGAAGTGGGGGGATTCGACGCCCAGGCCACCCTGGCCCACGTCCGACAGGAGCGCGTTGAACGCGCCCATCGCGCCCGACGAGCGGCTGAGTTTCACGGCGACAGGTCCCGTTTCATCGATGCTGACCTTGATGGGCAGCGCGAGTTCGTGTCGCTCAAAGCGACGGACGGTCAGGCCGCCAGATGGCGTGGGTGGCGTGTGCCTCGGTTGGTCCGTTGGCATCTTTCGGGTCTCCGGATGGCGGTCACGGGAAGGTCTTCCTCGCCTCTGCGAATCGACCGGATCGGACGCCGTCCAAACGAGAGACACGAAAGCGGACCCGAGGCGGACCCTCGGTGCGGGGCACACCATCCGCGCAACCGGCATAACCGGACTCCGCGGCCCGATAACCCACCTTCTCCGGTCAGGTCCTGTCCTGGCGCTGCCACTCCGAGCCGGCGAGGACCGACGCCGCCTCGGCCCGGCCACGCTCGCGCATCTCCTCCTCCGGCGAGCGCGCGACATCCTGAGACCGATGGTCGTTTTCCTCATCGCGCTGCAGGTGCAGCGTCTGCGTGGGGAACGCGTACTCCACGCCCAGCTTTTTGGCGAGGCGGAGCGCATCAAGAATGAAACGGTGGCGCTCGCGCAGCTCCGTCGACCAATCCGGCACGCGGAAAAAGATGTAGACGAGGACGTCGATCGAGTGCGCTCCGAGGTTGTTCAGGTGCACTTCGTACACATCTTTGCGCGTGTGGGGGTGGCTCCTCACGATCTCGCGCAGGCCCTCGCAGTAGGCCTCGACGAGGTTCGGATCCGTGTCATAGGTCAGGTTGAAAACGGCCCTGTACCGCCGGTACATGCGTCGGCCGTAGTTGTCGACGGTCGCTCGCACCAGGGTCGCGTTCGGCACGGTCACCAGAGAGTTGTGGAAGGTCCGGATCCGCGTGGACCGGAATCCGAGATCCTCCACAATGCCCTCGGTCTCTCCGACCTGAATCCAGTCGCCGACATTGAATGGCCGATCGAGAATCACCGCCACCGAGCCGAACAGGTTCTCGATCGTGTCCTTCGCCGCGAACGCGAACGCCAGACCGCCGATACCCAGGCCCGCGACCAGCGAGGTGATCGGCAGGTCGAACGACTCGGCGATGAACACCAGCCCGAACGCGACCACGAAAATCTTCACCGCCTTGCGCACCAGCGGCACGAGCAGGTCGTCGAACTTCGTGGTGGTTCGCCCGGCCTTTCGCTCGAAGTACTCCGAAGCCAGATCGACCACGCGATAGATCGCCCAGATTGCGCTGACCAGCGCGAACGCCTTCGCCGCGATCTGCAGCACCTGCGTCGGCGTCACCGGCATCTGCAGAATCGGGAGCAGCAGGTACACCAGCGTCGCGCCGCCCGCCAGACCGGCAGGGCGCGCGACCCGACGGATCAGCTCGCCCGTGTCGTGCTCGGTCTTGTCATCTTCAGACTTCTTGAGGTAACGACGGGAGATCACCTGCACCACGCCGCGCAGGGCAAGGTCGAAACACAGGCCCAGCAGGATGAGCACGAACAGCCCCGCCCATTGGTAATACCGCAGGCCGAAAAGGCGACCGCTCACCGCCCACTCCAGCCCCCAGCGGCGCAGCGTCGACTGCACCAGATCCAGTTCGAGCGAGTCGTACAGCGCGTACGCGATCCGGGTCGTCCCCTCGCTGATCCGCCAGTCGCCGTCGCGAGCCTTGAGCTCAAGGAGCAGCGTGGTGTCGTCGCCAGCGTCCGTCAGCGTGCTGGTCCAGACTCCGTCGCTCGGGAGGTTGTTGCGGCTCGGCGCGATCGAGGCCAGGTCCTCGCCGGGTGCGAAGCTCTCGAAGTAGCGCAGCACCTCGTACAGTCGGAACGCGACCTCGCTGTCATCCGCCTCGCGGAGCACGTCCGATGGGATCTCAACCGCTCCCAGCGCCCGCTCGAGCGCCCGCGGCTCGGGCTCCAGACCGGTGTGTGCCCGCATCGCGCGCATGAACGAACTGATCGCGCTCCGGGGCGATGCCAGGTCGATCGAGCCCGATGCACCCTCATCGGCGTCGTCGCCCGATCCTTCCTGAGTCGTCTCGGGTTCCGAAGGCGAACCATCCTGCGCGATCGCCATCGCGGGGCTCCACAGCAGCGCGAAGGCGGTAAGGAGCGAGAGCAGCAGCCACCGGATCGATCGGGTCGTCGTCATGCCGACGATGATACGATTCGAGCCGTACGACGCCACCGACATCAGCCCAGCGCCACGAACGGCGCGTCCGCACGCAGGTACAGCGGGTGCCGGGGCAGCCCCGAAGCCGTCAATCCAAGCGCTACGCACCGATCGTGCGTTGCCAGCAGGTCGCGGACCGCCCGGTCCCGATCGAGCAGCGTCGCGTGCGATCCCCACGCCGCAACGACGGTCTCGGCTCGCGCCGCGGCACGCCGGATCGCCTCGTCATTGCGTGGCCCGATTGGATCGATCCCATCCGCCAGCGCACGCGTCAGTCCTTTCGGGTCGGTCGATCGAAGCGCGAACACGTTCACCACCTCGATCGAACCAAAGCCTCGATCGAGCGCGTACCCGATCGCGCGCCGGACCGTTGGGTCGTTCTGCTGCTCATCCGCCGTGGACGGGTTGAGCATGCAGAAACACACCCGCGCCAGTTCGTCGTCCCACCGGCGCACCAGCGAGTAGCGGTACCTCCGGCACCGGCTGAACGAGGCGCGGCTCCGCGCTGCGGGATGTCCTGGTACGGTCAGTGCGGCCACGAGGTCAGAAGTCCCGGCGACTGAAGATCCACGACCCGAGCGCGAGGATGAACGCCTCGAAGATGAGCGAGGTGCCGATGACCCACCAGATCGAGCGGTCACGCAGCTCCTGTGTCATCTGGACACCGGCCTCGTTGAACTCGTCGTTGCCCTGGCCCCGGCGTGACTCGCCGGATTCCTCGATCGCCTGATCGCTGATCAGGTACCGGTCGAGCAGGTTGAGCGTGTCGCGGGTCTTCGGCAGCACGGTCTTCACCGCCACGATGCGTCCGTGCCAGGCCGCGAGCGAATCCGCAGCCGCTTCGGTTTCTTCAAGGTCCGTCTCGTTGACGCGGATCTGATCCTCTAGACGCTCGATCTGGGAAGCAAGATCTTCCTCGTCCATATCCTCAATGCGCTGTCCCTCTCGGAACTCATCGCCGATCCGACCGAGGAATCCTCCGGTTTCGTCTTCCTCCGGCGCCGTCTCGTTGGCGTCGGGTGCTCCGACTTCTGTTTCGCCGTTCGAGGCGCTTCGGAGGGACACTAAGCGATCGCGTTGGGTCTCCAGTTGGCTGGACTGTTGAACAACCCGATTCTCGGTCTGCGTCTTGAAGAGCAGAAGGGTCTCGTCAGCGGAATTCAGCAGGAACAGCACGAACCAAAGCAGAACGGTCAGAAGCAACGCAGCGAGAGTCGACCTCGTGACGAGACCGATGAGTGCGCACACGCTGAACAGATAGCTGTAGAACAACACGACGATCGGGATCGCGAGCAGGATCCCTGGCTCCCAAACCCCGCCGCGAATGCCGATGACCAGCATCGATGCGACGCTGAATACGCCAACCTGCAAGCCGACGAACAAAAGGCCGGTCGCGAACTTCGTCAGGTAAAGTCGGGTGCGTGAGACCGGCTTCGAGAGCATCAGTTCGATCGAACCCCCGGAAATGAAATCGGGAATCATGCCGGCTGTTGTGACCAGCGCCAGGACCGTTGCGATGATCGAAAGCCAGAAACGGACGCCGAATCCGGTGAAGATGCTCTTATAAAAGGTGGCCGCGTCGACGAGTTCAGAGTTCACCACATCGCTCGGGATCGTGAACCACAGAATGCCGATCCCATTCGGGCGCAGCCCGATCGCCCCGAAGATCGCCACGACCAGCCCCGACAAAATCATCGTGATCCAGAACAGCTTTTTGCTGTTCAGTTCCCGGTACGCATCAACGAAAAGTGCCCAGGTCTTCACGACGCCACCTCCTCGGTGTGGGCCCGGTGTTTCGATTTCTCTTCGGCCCCGGGCGCAAGCACCTTGCCGGTGTTCAGGTCGGTCACCGCGTCCATGAACAGGTCCTCCAGGGAGGGCCGGAACAGGTGCACGCGCTTGACCGTCAGGTCCGCTCGGCGTGCCTCGTCGATCAACTGCTGGATCCGGCGTGCCTCGGTCGTGAACGCCGCGAGCGACACGTCGGTCGCGAGCACGATCGTGCCGCAGTCGAGGCGCGTCCGCGTGCGTGACCGCTCGAACATCGAGCTGACCCTTCCGGCGCTCGTCGGCGATTCGATCTTGTCGTCGTGCTCGCCGATCGCGCTGCGGAAGCGCGCGAACCGCTGGGCCTCCGGCTCGCCCTCAAGCTCGAACTCGATCTCGTAGTACCGCTGGTCCACCGTCAGGTCGTCGATGGTGCCGTGCGTGCGGACCCTGCCCTGCACGAGGATCGCCACCCGGTCGCACACCATCTCCAGCTCGCTGAGCAGGTGGCTGTTGAGCAGCACCGTCCGACCGTCTTGGCGGATACGCTCGACCACGCGTCGGATATCGCGCCGGCCCACCGGGTCCACGCCGTCGGTCGGTTCGTCCAGCAGCACAAGGTCCGGGTCGTTCATGAGCGCCTGCGCGATGCCGACGCGCTGGCGCATACCCTTGGAGTACATCCGGATCTTCCGGTCCGCCCACGCGCTCATCCCGACCAGTTCAAGCAGTTCCGGCGCGCGACGCTTGCGCTCTGCCCGGGGGACGCCGGCCATCGCGGCGTAGAAGTCCAGCACCTGGGCGCCTGTCAGGTAATCCGGGAAACGGTGGTGCTCGGGCAGGTAGCCGATCCGCGCCAGCGTGGACTTGGTCCCGATGGGCGAGCCGAGCATGTGCCCCTCGCACTTCGTCGGGCGGATCACGGTCATCAGAATCTTGATCAGGGTGGACTTGCCGGCGCCGTTTGGGCCCAGCAGGCCGAACACCTCGCCCCGGTCGATCCGGATGTCCATCCCCTGCAGGGCGCGGACACCCTTCTTGTACACCTTCTCGACCCCTCGCAGGTCGAGGGCTGCATCGCTGCTCATGCGTCCTCCTCAGGTCGGTACCGAGCGGTCCCCCGACATCCTACTTGGGGAAGCCCTGTCGGTCCTTTCGGCCCGGACGCCCCACAGAACCCCGAAATCGCGATCTCGACGCTACGATTCGGCCCATGTTCCCCGCCCTCAGCGATTTCGTGCAGGAACTCGAGCGCCTCGGCGAGCTCGTGCGCGTCTCCGAGCCGGTCTCGCCGCTTCTCGAGATCACGGAG
This sequence comes from bacterium, assembly GCA_024743075.1. Lineage (GTDB taxonomy): Bacteria > Planctomycetota > Phycisphaerae > Phycisphaerales > UBA1924 > JANSXG01. The sequence continues at coordinate 14,272 of JANSXG010000066.1, forward strand.
ATCGTCGATCGCGTCAGCAAGGCCCGATGCGCAAACGAACCCGGGGACTGGGCCAAACGCATCGACCCGCGCTTCTGGAACCGCGGCGGGCACGCCCTGCTCTTCGAGAACGTCGTCACTCCCGGCGGCAGGAAGTCTCCCTTCCCGGTTCTCATCAACGCCTTCGGCTCCTACAGCCGCATGGCCCTCGCCCTGCACTGCGGCGCCGATCAGCGGAACGTCTCGCACGGCATCCGCGGCGGGTTCGAGGGCATCGGCGATCGCATCGGCGAACTTGTCAAGCCCGAACCGCCAAAGGGTCTGCGCGAGGCCATCGCCAAGGCCCGTCAGTTCGCTCCGCTCCTGAAGATCGGCCCGAAACGCGTGTCGCGCGGCGAGTGCCAGCAGGTGATCTACTCGGCCGACGAGGTGGATCTCTCGATCATCCCCGCGCTCCGCTGCTGGCCCCACGACGGCGACTACCACGCCCTCGGCTACCCCCACCCGTCACAGATCAACGACCCGATCCCCAACATCACGCCGTTCGACGAGGCCGAAGCCGCCGGCTTGCGCGGTCGCTACATCACGCTTGCCGGCATCCACACCATCCACGCCGACGATGTGGACGCCAAGAAGCCCTCCAGCCACAACATCGGCATGTACCGCGTGCAGATGCTCGGCAAGAACCGCCTCGCCATGCACTGGCACATGCACCACGACGGCGCGAACCACTGGCGCAGCTGGAAGCGCAAGGGCCAACGCATGCCCGTCGCCATCGCCCTCGGCGGCGAGAGCGTCCTGCCCTACGCCGCGACCGCGCCGCTCCCGCCGGGCATCAGCGAACTGCTCATGGCCGGTTTCCTCAACAGCATCGGTGGGGGTGGCGGCGTTCGTATGACACGCGGGGTGACCGTCCCGATCTGGGTCCCCGCCAACGCGGAGATCGTCATCGAGGGCTACGTGTCGCACGAAGCCGGCGTAATCGGCTACGACCCGCGCGACCCCAAGGCCGGCCCGCTCGGCGACGGCGCGGTCTTCGAAGGCCCCTTCGGCGATCACACGGGGTTCTACTCCATGCCCGATCGCTACCCCATCCTCGAGGTCACCGCGATCACCCATCGGCACAACGCGGTCTACCCGACGACGGTCGTGGGCCTGCCGCCTCAGGAGGATTACTTCCTCGGCAAGGCCACCGAGCGCGTGTTCTTCCCGCTGCTCAAGACGCTCATCCACGACATCGAGGATTACGACCTGCCGATGTTCGGCGCGTTCCACAACTGTGCCGTCTTGGGAATCCACAAGCAGTACCCGCTGCAGGGCCGGCGCGTTATGCACGCCGTGTGGGGAGCCGGCCAGATGGCCTGGACCAAGAACATCTTCATCGTCGAATCCGACAAAGTCGATGTCCACGACACCCGCTCGCTCTTCAAGGCGATGGCGCTGCACTGCGATCCCTCGCGCGACATCGAGTTTGTGAACGGCCCGCTCGACATCCTCGACCACGCCGCCCCGCGCCTCGCCGCGGGTACCAAGGTCGGCTTCGACTGCACGCCGAAGTGGGCGGGCGAAGAAGTTAACGGCGTCCCCGTCCCGAAAGACGCGAAGCTCAACCCGCTCTCGGGCTCCGAACGCGACGATTACGTCAGTCGCGTGCGCGAACTCGGAGATGTCCACCACGCCGCCATGCCCGACGACGCCGGCGGAGCCTGGCTGTTCATCAGCGTCGAGCGCCCCGATGACGCCAGCGACGACCCGGTAACCCGCCTGCTCGACGAGCTCTGGAGCCTGGCCCTCCACACCGACCGCGCCCCGCGCTTCGTCTGCCTCGTCGACTCGACCGTCGATGTCACAGACACCGACGAGGTTCTCTTCCACTGGTGCGCGAACTCCGATGCGAGTCGCGATCTGTTCTGGAGCCCCGACCGTTCCCGCTGTGCCTTCGACTCGCTCCCGAAGCAGCCCGGAGGCCCGCGCGACGGCCGTCACGGTCAGCCGGTCCGCGAGTGGCCGCCGATCCTCGAGAACGACGCCGAGGTCAAGCGGCGCGTGACCGAGCAGTGGGGCGCGTACGGCATCCCGCTCGAAGACTGATCACTCGCTCAGGCCACGCTGGTCTTCGCCGCCTGCTCTTCGCAGATCTGCGCCAGACCGTCCGTGGCGAACTTCACATCCTGCACGCTGAGGAACGGCCCCAGACTGAAGCGGCACGCCCCTGAGGCGTCCTCGCCGGTGCTTGCCGGATCGGTCCCCATCGTTTCGTGGGCGTGCGGGGCGCAGTGCAGGCCCGGACGCGTCAGCACGCCGAAGC
>JANSXG010000058.1 GCA_024743075.1 bacterium
AAAGTGGCGATGCGCCCGAGCCCACGCGGCGCGCGCCGGGGCGGACTTGTGCGCTTCGTCGTGGCCTTCGCTTCGCTCAGACCACGGCACCCATGTCGCGCCGCCAAGTCTTGAATCGTGTGCGCAAACGGGGACTCGCATGGCCGTCCGAAGAGGGCGGCCATGGCACCAAGAGCCGCTTCGCTCAGCGTTCCGACTGCGGTCTCGCCTGCGGGTAGATCAGGTAGCGGTCGTGCACCTGGAGCACGAGGTCGCTGTGGTCGTCGCCGGTCAGGTCGGCGATGATCGCCGCCGACGGCTCGAAGGTCCGGCCCGCGCCCTGCTGGAAGAGGCGCGTCTCGAAGACCTTGAACTCGTTGGCGAAGTACATCTTGCCCGAGGCCGAGAAGGTGAAGACCTGGCACATCTGCTCGTTGGCGTCGAGCACGACCATGTCCATGTAGCCGTCGGAGTTGAGGTCGCCGAAGGTGAGGTCGTGCTCGTAGCGGTCCTCGTTGTCGGAGCGGAAGACCGCGAATTCGTCGAGGGTGATCCGCTCGCCGGCCAGGCGCACGACGGCGAAGCTGTCCTCGGTCAGCGCGAGCACGTTGGGCGCGCCGTCGCCGGTAAACGAGCCGGAGCGCAGGCCGGTCGTGCGCAGGCCGGGGATGCGGAGCTTGTCGGCGATGCGCCAGGCGCCGGCGTTGTCGCGGCTCATGAGGATGAGCAGGTCGGCGGCGGTGTCGGAGGCGACGATGGTGGTGCGCCCTTCGACCTCGAGCGTGGTGAGGGCCGAGAGGCGGCTGGAGGCGTCGGGCATGGTGATCTGGTCGACGACGCGCCAGCCGGTGTCGGCGTTGTAGCGCGCGGCGCGGACGAAGTTCTGGTCGGCGATGAGCAGTTCCATCGAGCCGTCGCCGTTGGCGTCGAGCAGCGCGGTGTTCTCGGGGCCGGCGGCCTGCACGAGGCCGAACTGCGGCATCTCGCGGTTGGTGAGCACCTTCGGCTCGTCGGTATCGACGCCGGTGACCATGATCATGGGCTCGTTGGGCGTGAACAGCGCGATGTCGGTCGAGCCGTCGCGATCGAAGTCCGCCGCGAGGATGGACTGGGGCGGGCGGTTGACGCCCTCGAGCGGGACGAGGACGGGCTCGGCGCCGGGGGTGTGGATCTCGACGGTGTGGTCGCGCCGGTCGCGCACGACGATGGCGACCGCCGGTCCGCTGTTGAGGGTGATCGTGTTCATCGCGACGGGCGTCGCGCCGGCGGTGGCGATCGAGATGGGCTGCGGGAAGCCGAGGCGACCGGTGGAGCGGTCGTAGGTGGAGACGCCCACGGTCTTCTCCTCTTCGGAGAGCACGAACACCGCGGGGCCTTCGGAGCCGGTCCAGTCGCCGGTGGCGATGACCTTCGGCTCCTTGAACGCGCTGAACATCTCGCCCTGGCCGATGCCGACGGCGTCTGCCTGCCGGTAGAGCACGATGGAGTTGGCGGACTTGTCGGTGCCGAGCAGGTCGATCAGGCCGTCGCCGTCGATGTCTTCGGCGACGACCGAGCGCTCGCGATCCGCGCCGCCTCGGAAACCGAAGACCTCGGGCAGGGCCTCGCGTTCGGTCGCGGCGCCGGCCTCTGACAGGTTCTCGACCGACTCGGTGGAGAGCTGGTACAGCACGACGCGGCGCGTCTGGGCCTCGATGACGCCGATCGACGCGCTGGCTTCGCCGGGCATGCGGACGGTCTCGACCTCGATCAGGTTCGGCATCTCGAAGCGCAGTTCGGCGCCGAGGGTGCCGACGGGCTCGGACGAGGAGCCGCCGGTCGGCTCCTGCAGCCACAGGCGCAGGGGCGCATCGGCCTGGGGAACGACGCCGAGCAGTTCGGTCAGTCCGTCGCCGTTGTAGTCCTCGATGTAGAACGCCACGATCTGCCCGCCGGAGCCGAGGACCTTCGGCTCGCCGACCGGTCCGGCCTCACCGAGATCGAACACCTCGAGGCGTCCGTTGATGATCGCGATGAGTTCCGGTGCGCTGTCGCCCTGCACATCGGCGATCCGGAGCGCACCGCTGCTGGTTCCGAGGCCGCGGGCGCGTCGCCGGTTGGCGACGTCGAAGGTCATCGGCGAGGTCTGACGCATTGTCACGATCTCGGACGGCTGACCGGCGTAGACGATGTCGAGCAGGCCGTCGCCGTCGACATCGTGCACCTCGAAGGCGTTGACCCGGTGGGCGAGCGGGACATCGGTGCGGTCGTACCACTCGCTGGGCGGCAGCTCGTTGGCGCTGAACCCGCGTTCGCGCTCGGTGAAGGAGCGGGCCTCGCGGCGCTGCACATGGATCTCCAGCCGGCTCTTGCGGTTGTTGACCACGACGAGGTCGGTCAGGCCGTCGCCGTTCATGTCGACGGCCCGGGCCGGGCCGGTGTTGTTGTCAACGACCAGCACGCGCGGATCCTCAAAGCCGAAGTAGCCGGCTAGGTCGGGCCCGGACTGGGCGAAGGTGCTTGCGGCGCCCGCGAGCAGGAAGATCGACACAGCAGAGAGGGACGGGGCAGAACAGGTCATGGTCGGTGCGGTTCCGTTGGTGAAAGCCCGTATGGGCGGGAATGGCCCGCCGGTCACGAAACCGGCAGAACACGCAGTGAGAGAGGGTAGCGATCGATGAATCCCGGTCTCAAGCCAGAAACTCGGGGTCGCTTCGGCACTATACCCAGTGGTGGCACAGGGACCTGTCCGGCGTGAGGCTCGATCAGACGGGCCGACGGGCGCGGACTCCCTATGATGTATGGCCAGCGGGGTTCCCGGCTGCGGGTGGAGAAACACTCTTTGCCGGTTCCCCAAACAGACGGAGGAGGGCGCTCGCAATCGGTGCGCAAACCTCCCGGACCCCCGCTCGAGCCGATGCTCGGGCAGCCGTTTGATCAGGGAGTTGTTGAAGTATGCCGATCTCGCGTCCCCTCGCCCTCGCCGGTGCACTCGCGCTCAGCGCGGGCCTCGCCGCGGCTCAGTCCGGCCAGCAGCCCACAGACACTCAGGGCAGCCTGACCATCGACACCATCACAATGAACGACGGCAAGACGATCATGGCGCCGATCCTGAAGGAAACCGCCGAGAAAGTCTGGCTTGATATGGGCTTTGATGTGCTCGTCGTACCCCGCTCGGACATCCGCTCGATCCTTCGGGCCGATGCCGAGGCTTCCGAGGCCGACGAGGGCGATTCCTCGGCCCTCTTCTTTACCGTCCCCAAGAGCACGCTCCCCGAGTCCAGCCCGCGCGAACTCGCCCGGACGATTGGCGAGGCGGTCATCAAGGTGTCGACGCCTTCGGGCCTCGGATCGGGGTTCATCATCCACCCCGAGGGCTACGCGATCACCAACGCCCATGTCATTCAGGGTGAACAGAAACTCGAAGTCACCCTGTTCGAGCAGGGCGAGCGCGAGTTCCAGCGCTCGACCATCGAGGGGGTCGAGATCATCGCGGTCAACAACCACATCGACCTCGCGCTGATCAAGATCGAGCGCCCGGACGGGCGTCCGTTCAAGTACGTTCCGATCCAGGCCACGGAGTCGCTCGCCGCCGGCGAAGAGGTTTTCGCGATCGGCAACCCGCTCGGCCTCGAGCGCTCGCTGAGCACCGGCGTCATCGCGACGACCCAGCGCAACTTCGAGGGCCTGACCTTCATCCAGACCACCACGCAGATCAACCCCGGCAACTCCGGCGGCCCGCTCTTCAACCTCTACGGCGAGGTCATCGGCTGCACGAACATGGGCATCCCGTCGGGCGAGGGATTGGGCTTCGCCATCCCGGCGCGGTACATCAAGGACTTCATCCGCAACAACGACGCGTTCGCGTACGACAAGAACAACCCCAACTCGGGCTACAACTACCTCGCCGGCCCGCCGCGCCTGCAGTTCGGCAAGCCGTCGGTTCTCGACGACGCGAGCGGCGAGCAGTAAATCAGTTCACGCCAGCGGCCCCCTCCCGGGTGTGCCGTTCTCTTTCTTTCATCGACTTGACCTTTAGGAAACCGAAACGGATACACCTGCCATGAAGAAGACAAGCTTCAAGACCTCGATCCTTTGTATGGCCGCCGGCCTCCCGCTGAGCGCCGCCATGGTTGCTCAGGCCGCCCCGGTCACCATCGCCGACGTCGCGCCGCGCTCCAGCGTGGTCGTGCTCGGCGTGGATGACTTCCAGTCGCTCAAGGGCGCGTTCGAAGAGAGCGGCTTCATGAACATCTGGAACGACGCCGCCATCCAGGAGTGGCTTGGCGATTTCGTCGATGAGGCGGTCGAAGGGCTGAACGACGAACTGGCAAACCTCGGCTTCAGCACCGACGACCTCTCGATGCCGTCCGGCGCGTTCGGCTGGGCGGTCTACGTTGACAACATCGGCGACAACATCGAAGACGCCTCGTACCAGATCATCGGCGTCAGCGACTTCGGCGACGGCGCTGAGAAGATGTCCGAGATCCTCATGACCACCCTCGAAGAGGGCGTCGAGGCCGGCGACATCGACCTCATGGACGAGGAGTATCGCGGCGTCACGATCTGGACCATCACCGAAGTCGAAGAGGAGATGGACGAGGACATGATGATGTGGGACACCGGAGGTCCCGAACTCTTCAAAGAGACCTACATGGCCCGAGTCGACGGCCAGATCATGTACTCGACCCAGCTCGTCAGCCTCGAACGCGCAATCGATCGCGCGCAGGGCGACGCGCTGCCTTCGATCCTGACCGACGACGAGTTCAACGCCGCGCGCGCTGCCATCGGTCCCCACCAGGGCTACCTCGTCGCGCTCACCGGCCCGTGGTTCTCTCTGACGCGTCTCGCCGAAGCGCAGCTGGCCGTTCAGGCCGCTGAGTTCGGCGAGCCCGCCCCGCCGATCATGCGTATGGTCGGCGCTGCCGGCATCGACCAGTTCCGCTCGGTCTCCATCGGCCTCAACGCCGAGACTCCGAACAGCGTCATGGAACAGACGATGAGCGTCCGATTCCCCGAGCGCCGCGGCCTGCTCACGCTCATCCCCACCGAGAACAAGCCCTTTACCGCGCCCGCGTTCGTCGACGCCGATGTGTCCTCGCTCACGATGATGCAGATCGATTTCCCCAAGCTGTTCCCGGCGGTCCGTCAGATCATCAGTTCGCTCCCGCCGGAGATGGGTCAGATGGCGAACATGGGCATGATGCAGGCCCAGATGATGGCCGGCCCGCTCCTCGAGAACCTCGGCCCGGAGGTCTATCAGGTTCAGACCATCACCAAGCCCTACAGCGCCAACAGCATGAGCCAGTTCGGCGCGATCAAGACGCGCGACGAAGCCGCGGTCTCGCAGGTCATCACCGGCCTGACGCAGCAGTTCGGCATGGCCTCGCGTGATTTCGAGGGTTCGCAGATCTGGGACATCGATCTTGGCGGCATGGTGCCGATGCCCGCCGGAGAGGGCGGTCTGTCCATCGGCCTGGGCAAGGGCTTTATGTTCATCGGTCAGACCCCGGCGATCGAGGCGGCGCTCCGCACCGCCGCCAACCCCGACGCCGCCCGCCTCGCTAACGAGCAGCGCTTCAAGGACGCGGTCGGCGAGATGTCGGCTCAGGGCCTCTCTTACGGCTGGAGCGACACGCGCGAACTCGTCGAGTACCTCGAGTGGATGGGTCGCAACTCCGAAGAGATCTACCGCGCCCAGCTCGAGCAGGTCTTCGGCGACGACCCCGAGTTCCAGGAGTTCATCGAAGAGGACATCCGCGAGTACCGCGAGAACATGCCCGAGTTCCTGAAGAACATTCCAGACCTCGGCGTGGTCTATGAGAACCTCGGCGACCTCGTCAGCGAGGCGATGAACACCGAGGACGGCATCATTATCAAGTCCCGCATCCTCAAGCCGTAACAACGGCGACGGCCTTACGAACAGACAAGCCCGGCTCCGTGCGAGCCGGGCTTTTTTGTGCGCTTGTCGGTTGTCGCTCAGACCCCGGCGAGTTCGACCTTCACCGGCCCGGTCTTTGTGATCGGTGCGCCGGCCCGCTCGTCGGTCCACTCGAACTCGACATCCGCGTCGACGAGCTTGAACAGCGCGCCGAGGTGGCGCTCGATGCTGCGCTTCGCGTCGTTGATGTAGCGGGCCTCGTTGGTTTCGAACAGGCTCGCCGCCTGGTCCTGCGCGGTATCGATGAGGGCTTTCTGGCGCTCGGCGTTCATCTGGATGACATCGAGCAGGCCGAGGATGCGACCGGCCTGCACGTCGTAGGGCGTGACGTCGGTGAGACGCAGGGCGCCTTCGATCTCCGGGAGCACGATGCGGAACAGCGGGCGGCCCGTCGGCGCGTCGTCCAGGCGCTCGACATCCGCCTTCTGCAGGCGCGACAGGTCTACGGCGTACTGCTTCTCGAAGTGGAAGATCATGGCGAGCTTCGCCTGGCTCAGCACCAGCGGCGGCAGCCAGGCCCAGCCCTTCTTGCTGGTCGCGATCTCTTTCGCGTGGACCTCGAGGCCGACGAGTTTGCCCACCGCGCGGACGCGCTCGGTCAGCATGTCCGTCCGGATGACCTCGGGCGCGCGCTCCCCGGCTCTGCGGAACCAGAGGATCAGAACCGCGGCGAGCAACACGCCCGAAAAGACGCTCAACGAGATGATGATCAGGGTGTCCATCGCAGTCTCGTTGGGATGATAAGCCGCCTGCTTGCAGCGCGTGGCTCTGCCGGCCTGATAATGCCTTTCGGACCGTCGGCGGGCGGCTCAGGACGCTTCGGCGTCCGCGTCACCCAGGCCCTCATCGATACCGATCTCGATCGCCCGGATGACGAACTGCGAGCCGATCGAGAGCAGCACCCCGGCGATGCCGAGCACCGCGACGACTACCAGCGTCATGACGACCGGCGACCAGCCCGACAGGATGGCGCGGACCTGCGGGAGCAGGAACGACACCGCCGCGGCCATCGCCGGGGCGACCAGGGCGAGGGCGACGAGCGTCATGGGGACCGTCTTCTTGGGCTTGCGGATCAGCACGACGAGCAGCGACAGCCCGCCCAGCGCGAGCGCGAACACGAGTTCGGTCAACGCGAGCGGACGCAGCGGCACGCCCATCACTTCCAGTCGCGGCATGCCCGAACGCACCAGCGACGGTTCGCTGAAGATCGCGCCGACGAAGAGCACGCCGCCGACGATCAACGGCGTCATCGCGGGGCCGGACGAGAACCGCCCCGCCCCGGAGAGCACACCCATCACACCCGCGACGAGGACGCACAACTGGAAGAGCACCATCCAGAACGCGCCGGGGCTCGCTTGCCCGCCGACGATCTGCGCCAGCCCCAGCCCCAGGCCCGCGAGCGCGACCAGCGCGCCCAGCGCGCTGAGTCCGCCGATGGTGCGACGCAGCCACACCGGCGGCGGCGTCATCATCGCGCCGATGACCGGCCCGGACTCAACCGGTCGATGAGATGCGGACACCGAATCGCTCTTGGATGGGGCGGTGGCAGGGGTCATTGCATTCACGGTATCGCCCGTTTCTCTCCCGATCCATTACCAAAGGACGCTGGACGGTCCGAAATCCGGCCCGGGAGTTCGCTCAGGCCGCGTCGCGCCCCGGATCTCCGGCGTGCCGGCTGGGGCAGAAGACCGTGATGCGGCCCCGGCCTTCCCGCTTGGACGCGTACAGCGCGGCATCGGCCATCCGGCGAAGCGTCGGCGCATCACGGCCTCGGTGCTGCTGCACGGCGGCGATGCCGATCGACATGCCCGGCCAAGGACACGCCAGCCCGACCCCCTCGGGGTGCACCCGGAACAGGTCGGCGATCCGTGAGGCGACCTTTTCCGCCTCCGCGATCGAGATCCCGGCCATGGCGAAGAACAGTTCATCGCCGCCGACCCGCGCGCCGAGGTCGCGCTCGCGGATGTGGCCGCGGATGATTTCGCCGGCGGCGACGAGCGCCGCGTCGCCCTTCTCGTGACCCAGCGTGTCGTTGAGCCGCTTGAAGTCGTCGAGGTCGAAGGCGAGCAGGCACAGTTCGAAGCGTTCGCGCAGCGCGCGCTCGATCATCTTCTCCAGGCCCTGCTCGAACCCGCGCCGGTTCGCAAGGCCGGTGAGTTCGTCGGTCATGCTCAGGCGCGTGAGGTGCACGGTCTGCTTGGAGGCGGTCTTGACAACGCGATCCTCGATGTCGCGCCGGAGCATCGCGGCTTCGAGCCGGTCGCGGTGGGCGTCGCGCAGCGCGTCGTGCGCGGCGGCGCAGATGCCGCTGAGCGGATGGGCGGGGTCGATCGCCAGGAGCGTGTCGAACTGCGAGTCACGCTTGATGCCCGAGAGCGCGCGGATACGGCGCTCGACCGTCGCGATGTCTCGCGACATTGCGCGATCGTCTGATCCGAACGCTCCGAGCCCGCCGAGCAGGCCGCCGAAGCCTCCGGCGACCAGACCCAGCAGCATCGCCCCGAAGTCACCCATGCCGAGCGCTCCGCCGGTGACGCAGACCGCGACGCCGATCACGCTGGCGAGCATCGCGGTCAGGCCGAGGCGCACGAACAGCGGCGAGCGCCTGGGGAGCGATCGCATCGGGTCGACCGGGAACCGCGCCGCGGCTTTGCGCGGGGGTTCATCCGCTTCGTTCGTGTGCCTCGCGTCCACCAATGACCGGCCTCCTCGACTCACGCCGAATATCGACCAGTCCGGACCGGGTTTTCAGGCAGAGTGGGCGAGCGGTCCCCCGACGCGACCGACTAGAGCGCCCAGATCGACCCCAAGACGCCCCTCAGGTCGCGCTGGGGTGCCAGATTGTCTTCATCTCGACCAGCGGCTCGATCCGCCAGGGGCTCTCGCAGGCCTCGTCGTCGTAGAAGTCGACGGAGTCCTCGATGCGCACGCGCTTGATGTTTTCGGACGATCCCATGCGCAGGGCCGCGGCGTGTTTCTTGCTGAGACCGGCACCCACGACGGCGTTCACATCGCGGTGATTGGCGATGTGCTCGATCAGTTCGTCGCGCTGGCCGGTGAGCAGGTTGATCGCGCCGCCGGGCACATCGCTGGTGGCGCAGACCTCTCCGAGGACGCTGGTGGCGATCGGGTGCTTCTCACTCCCGAGCGCGACGACGGTGGACCCCGAGCAGAGCGCCGGGGCCATCAGCGTGATCAGGCCGAGCAGACTCGGCTCGTCGGGCGCGACGGCGACGACGACGCCGGTCGCTTCGGGGACCGTGAAGTTGTAGTACGGCCCGACCACCGGGTTGTGGCATCCGAGCACCTGCGAGAACTTGTCGGCCCAGCCGGCGTAGGCCACCAGCCGATCGACCGACGCCTCGACCTCTTTGCGCGCGGTGCGCAGGTCGGCATCGGTCGTCCGCTTGATGAGTTGCGCGAACTCCTCGCCCTTGCCCTCGAGCATCTCGCCCATGCGATACAGAATCTGCGAGCGGTTGTAGGCGTCGCGCCCCATCCAGCCGGGCTGGGCGCTACGTGCGGCGACCACCGCGTTGCGGAAGTCCTTGCGCGACGCGTGACAGACGTGGGTGATGGTCTTGCCGGAGGTGTCGGTGATGGCGATTGACCGCCCGCTCTCGGTGCGCGGGAACGCGCCGCCGATGTACAGCTTGTAGGTCTTCGCCACGCTCAGTCGTTGTGCCATGTTGCTCTCGCTCTATCGACGCTGGATGCCGAGGCTGTAGGTGATCTGGATGTTCGCGCTGACCTCGATCTCGCCGGCCTCGACCGGGGTGGGGGCCGAATCCGCCGCCATGGCCCGGAACGACTCCGCGCCGCGCTGCATGACCGGTACCGACACGCCCTGTTCCTGCACCTCGACGAGGCCGTAGATCGGTCGCCCGAGCGCATCGGCGATGGTCTCGGCCTTCATCCGGGCATCTTCGACGGCCTTGCGGAGTGCGTCCCGGCGCGCGCCGGAGTCGTCCTTCAGGGAGAAGGCCACGCCTTGGAGCTGGTTTGCGCCGGTCTTCATCGCGGCGTCGATGACCGTGCCGGTGCGATCGATGTCGTCGATGCGCACGCTCAGCGTGATCGATGCACGGTACCCGGTGATCCGCGGCTCCTGGTTGCGCTGGTAGTCGTAGACCGGAGACAGCGAAAGACCCGAGGTCTGGATGACCATGCCCTCGATGTCGAGTTCGCGGATCGCTTCGGTCGCCTTGGAGATGATCTCGTTGACGCGCGACTGCGCTTCGAGTGCGGTGTCGGCCTCGTGCCACGCCCCGAGCCGGATGGTCGACCGGTCGGGCTTGACGGAAACCGACCCGGAGCCGCCGACCGTCACGACCGGCATATCCGCGTTCACGCTCGCCTCGGCGGGCATCGCGCAGACGAGTGCTGGGGCAAGAAGGCCAGAGAGAAGAAGGTTGGAGTGGTTGAGAATCATGGTGTCATCTCGCTTTCGTAGAGGGATCTTGGAGAAGAACGTTTTGAAGTTTGCGGGTGTTTAGCACCCAGTTTCTAGGGCGCATAGGCTCCTGCGGGTTCATCGGATTCCGTGATTTTCAGAACTTCACATACCCCCGAAGCCCCTGCATGCCGCCTTCGCGTCCGAATCCGGATTCCTTGTACCCGCCGAACGGGCTCGCGGCATCGAACCTGTTGAACGTGTTGCACCAGATCACACCGGCCTTCAGTTTGCCGGCCAGTTCGAACATCTTCGAGCCCTTGTCAGTCCAGATGCCGGCCGACAGGCCGTAGGGCGTGTTGTTGGCGCGCTGGATGGCTTCCTCCGGCGTGCGGAAGCTCATGACCGCGAGGACGGGTCCGAAGATCTCCTCGCGCGCGATCTGGTGACTCTGCTGCACGCCGGTGAAGAAGCACGGGCGGCACCAGTAGCCCTTGGCGGGGACCTCGCCGCCGCCGGGAACGTGGACCTCGGCGCCTTCCTCGGAGCCGATCTTCAGGTAGCGGTTGATCGTCGCGAGCTGCGCCTTGGAGTTGATCGCGCCGACATCCGTGTTCTTATCGAGCGGGTCGCCGACGCGCAGCGACTTCATCCGCCATTCGAGCCGGCGGATCACCTCGTCGAGCACCGACTCCTGCACGAACAGGCGGCTGCCCGCGCAGCAGACGTGGCCCTGGTTGAAGTAGATGCCGCTGATGATGCCTTCGATGGCCTGATCGATCGAGGCGTCATCGAAGATGATGTTCGGGCTCTTGCCGCCGAGTTCGAGCGTGCAGGGGATGTCGCGCTCGGCCGCCGCGGCGGCGATCTTCTTGCCCACGCTCGTCGAACCGGTGAACGCGAGTTTGTCGAGGCCCTTGTGCTCGGCCAGCGCCTGACCCGTCGCGCCGTCACCCGTGACGATGTTGACCACGCCGGCGGGCAGTTCGCACTCATCGAAGATCTCGGCGAGGCGCAGCGCCGTCAGCGGCGTGGTTTCGGCGGGCTTGAGCACGACCGTGTTGCCGCATGCCAGCGCCGGGGCGATCTTCCACGCCGCCATCAGCAGGGGGAAGTTCCACGGAATGATCTGCCCGCACACCCCCACCGGCTGCGGGTCGCGATTCGGGAACGCGTACTTCAGCTTGTCGGCCCAGCCGGCGTGGTAGAAGAAATGCTGGGCCGCCAACGGCACGTCCACATCCCGGCTCTCGCGGATCGGCTTGCCGCCGTCCATGGACTCGAGCACCGCCAACTCGCGGGCCCGCTCCTGGATCCGCCGGGCGATCCGGTACAAATACTTGCCCCGCTCCTTGCCCGACAGCCTCTTCCAGCCGGTCAGGGCAGACTTCGCGGCATCGACCGCCTTGTCCACATCCTTCTTCGTGCCCTGCGTGACCTTACAGAGCACCTTCTCGTTCGACGGATTGATGCTCCCGAAGAACTTTGTCGTCTTCGTCGGCGTGGTGAACTTGCCGTTGATGTAGTGCCCGTACTTCTCGGCGATCTCGACTTTGACTGACTCCGGCGCGGGCGCGTAGTCCCACGATTCGCCGAAGCGCAGCGAGCGGGCGTCGGCCTTCGGTTCGGTCTGGCTGGATGCGTGCTCGTTCATGTTCAGGCCTCGGAGAAATCGTCGGGGGACATGTAGTGGCCGGTGCGCCGGCGCGCCAGCTGCATGAGAAGATCGTTCGCGAGGCTCGAGGCGCCGAACCGGAAGAGCTCGGGCGTCATCCAGTCGTCGCCGAGTGTTTCTTTGACCATGACCAGGTAGTGCAGCGCCTGCTTCGAGGAGCGGATGCCGCCGGCCGGCTTCATGCCGATCTTCACGCCGGTCTTGAAGTAGTGATCGCGGATCGCCTCGAGCATGACCAGCGTCACCCCCATGGTCGCCGCCGGGTTGACCTTGCCGGTCGAAGTCTTGATGAAGTCGTGCTCGGTCAGCCCCGCGTTCATCGCCAAATCACTCGCGGCGCGCACGAGGTCGTAGGTCTCCAGTTCGCCCGTCTCGAGGATCACCTTGAGGTGGGCATCACCGCAGGATTCCTTCACCGCCGCGATCTCGTCGAACACCTTGCCGCGCTGCCCCGCGAGGAACAGCCCGCGGCTGATGACCATGTCGATCTCGTTCGCCCCGGCCTCCACCGCTCGGCGCACGTCGTACAGACGCACCTCCAGCGGGTACTGCCCCGAGGGGAAGCCCGTCGCGACGCTCGCCACCGAGACCTTTTTGCCCGCTTCGCTCTTGTCCAGCTCCGCGCGCGCCACCTTGACCAGTTCGGGGTAGACGCACACCGCCGCGACGGTTGGGAGCGAGGGGTCGGTGGGGTCGGGGGTCACGGCCTTGCGGCACAGCGATCGCACCTTTTCCGGCGAGTCCTTGCCCTCCAGGGTCGTCAGGTCCACCATTGAGAGGGCCAGACGAAGCCCGGCCTCCTTCGCGCTCGTCTTGATCGAGCGCGTCGTGAACTCCGCGGCCCGACGGTCGGCCATCACGCGATCCACAGTCACAGTACGGGTCATACCCACAGTGTAGCCGAGGCCTTGGGGGTGGCACCGGTCTCTGAGCCGGCGGCACTGGTCAGAGACCGATGCCACCGATGCAGCCCCCTCATTCGCCCGCTTCGCGGCCGGCTTCTCCCGCAATCGGAACAGGAGCGAGCGATTGCACGAACCGCCCCACCGCCGCCGAGCACCGGCGTTCGAACTCCGGCTTCAGCCACAGGTCGTTGTGCCCGCCGCCCTCGATCATGACGAGTTCGCCCCCGGGAGCGTTCGAGGCGATCTGCTGTCCGTCTTCGGGATCGCTGATCACGTCCCGGTCGCCGTGGAGCACCAGCAGCGGGCAGCGCAGTTCCGACGCCCACGCTCCCCGGTCGAACCCGCGCCCGTCGTGCGCCTTCGACCAGTCCCAGCCCGCGCCGAGTCGCAGGCCCATCAGGGCGTACACGCTCTGGATGTTCCAGCTGTGCGGGTGACCCGTCGCGCGCAGGTAGTTCCGGGCCGGCGCTGTCGGTCGGCGGTACGGCGCCTCGGCGATCACTCCGACCACCTTAACCCCCTCCGCTTCCGCCAGTCGTACCGCACTCACGATCGACAGACCAGCGCCCATCGACGAACCGGCCAGAACGAGCGCCGCCCCGTGCTCGCGCTGCGCCCATCGCGCCAAATGCATCAGCATCCGGTCCTCGCGGACCGCCATCGGCCACCGCCCCGATGCCTCGCCTTGCCCGGGCGGGTCCCACGCGATCACACGCTTGGCCACGGGCGCGAGATGCCGGATCCGCGCGAGCGCACCGACGCGCGAATCGCCCCAGCCCGGCGTCCAGATGATCACCGGCCCCGACGGGTCGCGCCCCTCGACATCCCACACCGGCGAGAGATCGAAGCCCTTCAGCTCCGGATCATCGGCGCGCAGGTCCAGTTCGAGCGCATCAAACGCGAGTGACTCGTCCAGTTCACTCGGATCGCCGGGAAGGTTCCGCGCGAGCGCCCAGCCGTAGGTCTTGCGCGGCGGCCGGCGCAGGTGATGACCAGTGATCCACGCGCCGAGACCCAACGCGATCACCAGACCAAGACCCAGCAGCGCCAGCAGACCCCACACGGTCAGGCGCCCAGCAGACGAACGATGTCGTTGAACGTGATGAACAGGAACAGTGAACCGATGAACAGCAGACCGCACAGCGTGATCACGTTCTGCACGATGATCGGCACCGGCTTCTTCACGATGCCCTCGTAGCAGAGCATGAGGAACTGCCCACCGTCGACGATCGGGAGCGGCAGGAAGTTGATGACCGCCAGGTTCGCGCTGATCAGCGCGAGGAAGTACAGCAGGTAGATGAACCCGCGCTCGGCGAACAGAGATCCCGTGTGCGTGATCCCGACCGGGCCCTGCAACTGGTTCACCTTCACCGTGCCCTCGAAGAGCCGCTGGAACGTGAGGTAGGTCTGCTTGAGCACCCGCTTCGTCCGCGACACGCCCATGGCGACGGCACCGGTGACCGAATCGGCCTGGACGAGGACTTCGATGGTTTCGAACGCCGTATCGATGCCCTGCACCTCCCAGCCGAGGTTGTGCAGCGCCTTGACCTCCTCGGGTCGAAGTTCGAGCGTGACTGACTCTTCGACGGTCTCTCCGGAACCGATGGGCGTCTGAAGCGTCAGCGTCACCGCGGCGCCCGCGCCCGAATCGAACGCCCCCTCGGTCGCGTCCCGGAGCGCTGCTCGCATCGACTCGAAGTCGGTCACGGTCGCATCGCCGACGCGAGCGACGATCGAACCCGCACGGATCGAATCGAGCGCGCCCAGACGCGCCGCCGCCGGCGGTTCGCCGATCGGACGGAACTCCGCGACCGCGTCCGCATCTTCGGGGTCTGGTTCGATCCGCTCGACCAACTGCGGCACGGTGGATACCCGCGCGATCGAGAGGTCGCTTGCGGGTGTGAAGCCGACCGTGCCCTCGATGCTGACATCCAGCGACAGCGGAACATCCTGACCATCGCGAACGACCACCGCTTCGATCGACTCGCCCTTGCGCGACCGGATCGCGCGAACGCCGTCGGCCACGCTGGGCCAAGACAGCGAACCCAGGCGCTTGAACACATCGCCCGGTTGGAGGTCCTGCTGGGGCGGTTGGAGTGACCAGTCTGCGACCCGCATCACCGGCGCCAGCCCGATCAGGTGCTGCTGGGGCCACGATGTCGGCCCGGCCCGCCCACCGGAGTCCACGATGGTCGTGCCGCGCTGCAGGGCAACCTCCGGTTGGAGCGAAGCGCTGACGCGCGAACCGTCCGGTGATTCAAACACCGCATCGACCGGCTCGCCGCCGGATTCGTCGATCGCGTCGATGAGTTGGCGAACGCTCGCGTACTCGCCGACTCCGGGGACGCCTTCCCGCTCAAGGCTGCGCCGCTCGATCGCTTCGCCCTCGATCTCGACCAGGCGTGAACCGAATGGCACATCGCCGAGCCCGATGCCGGTGAGCACTGTCCGGTTCTTCTCATTCACGCTCGCGCGACGCTTCTCGCCGACGAGCTGCAGTCCGCTGTCGGGCCACACGCCGATCGCGAGCACGCCCGGCCCCTGCGCGAGGCGCTCCGGCACCGGGTTGAACTCCAGACGCTGGTACCCGCCGCTTTCCAAGGGTCGGTCGACCTCCAGAGTCACCGGCGTGTCGCGCTTGGTCATCGCGACCTCGATGAACAGATCGGTGAACGTCACCGTCTGCTCGCCGCCGGCGGAGCGCACGACGTCGCCGGGGAGCAGACCGACCTGCTCCGCCGGCGAACCCGGCTGGACTGCGCCGATCACCGGTGCGGGCTCGCGCATGCCGGCCTGGAAGACAACCACGAAGAGGATCGCCGCGAGGATCACGTTCATGATCACCCCGGCGGAGATCACGACCATCCGCTTCCACACGGGTTTGTTCTGGTACGAGTCCGGCGCAGCGCTCGTGGCCTGCGGGTTCAGGTCCTCCTGCCCGAGCATTTTCACGTAGCCGCCGAAGGGGATCCAGTTCAGCCGGTACTCGCACGGGCTGATCCGCTTGAGTTCCGACGCGGCTCGGTGCCCCGCCTCGATGTCCTCCGCGCTCGCGCCCGCCCGGTCGGCTTTCTGCACCGTCGCTACCAGCGCCATGTACCGCGCTTCGGACGACCCCTTCTGCACGCCCCAGCCCTTGCGGAAGCTCACCAGCGCCTGGCCGAAGCCGATCGCGAACGCGTGCACGCGGATGCCCGCCCAGCGGGCCGCGAGGAAGTGCCCGGCCTCGTGCACGAACACGATGAAGCCGAAGCCCAGCACCATGAGCAGCACGTTCCAGAAAGTAAACAGCGAATCAAGCATGCGCGGTGTTCTCGTTTCCTCGTTTCGGTTCCGTTTACGGCTTGCGGGCGGGCGAGAGGCGCGACTCGACGAAGCGGCGAGCCTCGGCGTCGGCTTCGAGCACATCGTCCAGTGAGCGGATCGGGTTCGTGCCGACGCTGGCGAGCGCCTCACGCGCGAGATCGGTCATCGTTCCGAAGTCTACGCGTCCCGCGAGGAACGCCTCGACCGATGCCTCGTTCGCGCCATTGAACACCGCGCCCGCGGTGCCGCCTCGCTCGATGACCTCGAATCCGGACGCCAGAGCGGGGAATCGCTGATCGTCCGGCTCGGCGAAGTCCAGTCGCGTCAGTTCTCTCAGGTTCAGGCGTGGGGCGACACCGATCGGGCGTTCGGGCCCGGTCAGCGCGTACTGGATCGGTGTCTTCATGTCGGGCATACCGAGCTGCGCGACGACCGACCGGTCCGCAAACTCCACGAAACTGTGGACGATCGACTGCGGGTGGACCAGCGCGCCCAGGCGATCTGTGCCCACGCCGAACAGCCACGCCGCCTCGATCAGTTCGAGCGCCTTGTTGGTCAGCGATGCGGAATCGATCGTCACCTTCGCGCCCATGTCCCAGTTCGGGTGGGCGAGCGCTTCTTCGGGGGTCGCACTGCGGATCCGATCGGCCGGCCAGTCACGGAGCGCGCCGCCCGAAGCCGTCAGCGTGATTCGCGACACTTCACTCCCGCACCCGAACGGCGGCTTGCGGAAGCCGGTCGCGTCGGAGTTCAGGCACTGCCACACTCCGGAATGTTCGCTGTCCACCGGGAGCAGGGCCGCCCCGGTGCGCCTGGCGGTTTCGACCACGAGCTCGCCGGCCGCGACCAGCGTCTCCTTGTTCGCGAGCGCGACATCGATGCCCAGTTCGAGGGCCGCCAGCGTCGCGGGCAGACCCGCCGATCCGACCATCGCGCCGACCACCAGATCCACGCCGCCGTCCTCGTGGCAGGCGCGGACCAGTTGTTCCGCTGCGTTGACCCCGCGCAGGACGCGATTCGCGTCGAGCCCGTTCAACGGCGCATTCGCGTCGGCGAGCGCCACGCGGCTCACGCCCAGCGCCGAGGCCTGCGCCTCAAGCACCCTCGCGTTCGAGCCCGCTGCCAGCCCGACGACCTCAAAGCGACGCCCGGCCCGTTCGAGCCCGGCGAGCACCTCGACGGTCTGCGTGCCGATCGATCCGGTAGACCCGAGCAGCACGAGGCGGATCGGGCGTTCCCGATCGGGAGCCGTCGCCGTGGGTCTCGGATCGGGTCGTTGATCGGTCATGCGCAGCGGCTCGGTGCGATCAGGACGAGGACTTTTTGGTGGTCTTCCGCTTGGTCGTTTTCTTGGTCGAAGTCTTCTTGGTGGTCGACTTCTTTGAAGTGGGCTTCTTCGCAGGAGACTTCTTGGCCGTCGTCTTCTTCGTGCCGGACTTCCTGGTGGTCTTTTTGCGAGTCGTTTTCTTCGTCGTTGAGGATTCAGACTTCGCATCGGACTTGGACACGGGCTTCACCGCGCCGGCGATCAGGATATCGGCCGGGGCCTTCTTCACGCCCTTGCGCGGTCCCGCGCTGCGTCGACCGGTTTCGCGCTCGGACCGCGGCGTGGGTTGAACGCTGGCGACCGCGTCATCGGTCGGCGGCGTCTTCGACTCTCGCTTGGCCGACTCTCGCTTGGCCTCTGGCGGGTCGACATCCGCGCTCGCCGACGCGGGCTCGCGTTCGGCGCTTGCGCGACCGGACCGTTCGGAACCGTTGTCCGAACCGTTCTCGGAGGAACGGCCGCCGCGACGACGGCG
>JANSXG010000244.1 GCA_024743075.1 bacterium
CTCGACATGGGCGAGCCGGTCCGGATCATGGATCTGGCCCGAAGGTTTATCGCGGCCCATGGGCTCCTCCCTCTGGTTCCTGGCGAATGTGCTCACGCCGATGCCACCGGGGTGCGGATCGCTGTCACCGGAGCGCGACCCGGCGAGAAACTGCACGAGGAGCTGGTCTACGACGCCGAGCACCTCAGCCCGACCCCGGTGCCCGGTGTTCAGTCGTGGTCGGGCGATCGCCCCGAGCCGGAGCATGTGGCGGCGATGCTCAGCGACATGACCCGCATCCGGAACAGGACCGATGTGGACGCCGTGATCGAGGCGATCCGGGCCTGGGTGCCGCAGATTCCGGCCTCAAATACCAAACAAGAACCGACTATTGTCGCGACTCGGAAGCCGGTTCCCGCTGATGCGGCTTGATAACCTGGGTAAAGGTCTTGATAATTCCGTAAGACCACTCCGTCCGATCCGATGAAGATGGAGTTCGGCGACGGTTTCCGTTGCCCGCTCGACCTCCCAGCCGCTCGGAGAGCGGCCTACCGAGGGGACGAAAGCATGGCTCAACCCACTGCCCACGCTCCGGTTGGCGCTGCACGCGATCGCCAAAGCATGTTCATCGAACTACAGGAACGCCTGCGCAGAGCCGAAGCGGTGCTCCGCTCGCTCTACGAAGCGAAACTGGAGGCCGACCGGCAAGCGGTCGAACTGAAGCGGGCCGATGCCATGAAGGCGATCACCGGAACTTCGGCGATCGAACGGGCGATCCATGCGACGAGCCGGATCGTTGAGCGTCTGAAGCGCGAGGTGGGTGAGGCCGGGCGTTCGCTGACACAACAGGACGCCTCGCGGTTTGAAGCCGCGGGAGAGTTGTCGCTGTTAGGCTGAGGGTGTGAACACCCCAACTCCGATCTCTGAACCAATCGACCGGGCCGCGTCGGGCCCCTCCAAGCCGCTTGCGCGGATTCGCCTTGTGCGTCCGTCGGCGGTCATGCCGTCGTACAAGTCGGTCCACGCCGCGGGCCTCGACCTCAGCGCCGCTCCCGAGGACGGGAAGGCCCGCACGCTTCAGCCGGGCGATATTGCCGTTGTGCCGTGCGGATTCCAAATGGCATTGGAACCCGGGTACGAAGCCCAGGTCCGTCCGCGTTCGGGGCTCGCATCGAAACACGGGATCACCCTGCCCAACAGCCCGGGCACGATCGATGCGGACTACCGGGGCGAGGTGATGGTGCCGCTGATCAATCTTGGGCGAGAGCCGTTTACGGTTGAAGCAGGGATGCGGATCGCGCAGATGATCATCGCGCCGGTCGCGCACGCCCGGCTGGAAGCCGTGACCGAACTGGACGACACCGAGCGCGGGACCGGCGGCTTCGGATCGACCGGACTCTGAACCGGCAGCGTCGGGATCAGGACGCCGATCCGGCCGGTTCGAGGGCTGCCTTCAGATCGCCGAGCATCGACTCGTACGGCTTGTACCGGCCGATCGACGAGGTGTAGATCGGTTTGTTCGCCTGCTCGGAGCTGGCGGTCAGGATGCGCCGGTCGGACTCGTAGTAGCGCAGCACGCTCTCGTCCCAGTCGAGTTCGAGGAAGTCGAGCATGCGCTTGCTCTGGCCCTCGATGTCCTCGACGAGTTCCTCGTATCGAACATCCAGGATTGGCAGATCGAGCGCGGACTTGAAGTGCTCCATGAGGCGCTGGTAGTCGCGGTAGTACTGGCCGAGATCCGATAGGTCTCGGGCGAACGGCAGGTCCGACGTGTAGTGCATCGTGAAATTGGACCAGCAGGTGTCCATCGGGTCGCGGACGCAGTGGATGATCCGCGCGCCCGGAAGAGCCTGAGCGATGAAGCCGAGGTTCAGAAAGTTTGTCGGCAGCTTGTCGGTCACGCGCTTGGCCCCGCGGGCCTGGGACCGGTGACGGGCGATGTACCGCTGGGCGACCTCGTCGAGTTGCTTGGTCGTGAGAGCGTCCATGAACTGGGGCGTCATGTACTGCGCTCCGGTCATGCGGCTGAGCCGGCGGGCGGCGTCCCAAATGTCCAGCAGTTCGCCGAACGGCTCGACCTCGGGATGGGCTCCGAGGATCTGCTCAACAAGGGTGGTGCCCGATCGCGGCATGCCGACGATGAAGACGGGAGTCTCGGCGGCGTTGTGGGACCGCTTCATCTGCTTGCAGCGCTCCGGCGAGTACATGCCGATGAGCGAATCGACCACCTGCGAATGCATGTCGGCTTTCCAACGCTTCTCGATCGCGCTGTTTGCCTGCTGGTACAGATCGAAGGCATTCTCGTGGTTGTCGCGTTCCGCCTCGATGTTGGCGAGGGCGAACAGGGCGGTCATCCGCTCCTGCGGGTGGACATTGGGCTGTTCCAGACCGCGATTCACACGCTCGACTGCCTCGTCGGACAGCCCGACGCGAGGCGCGATCTGCGCGAAGACCATGGTGATCATCATCGGCGGCTCGGCCTGGGCGTCGTCGGCGAGCTTGAAGGCCTCCCGGCAGACGGCGATGGCCTCGTCGTACTTCTTGAGTTTCTCGAGCGTGGTCGCTTTGGTCGCGAAGAACTGGGCGATGCGCGGGTTCAGCACCAGACCCCGGTCGGCGATCTCGAGCGCCTCCTCGTAATCGCCGGTCAGTTTCAGCACATCGGCGAGTTGGGCGATGACCAGCGGCTCGTTCGGGGCAATCTTTTCGGCGCGGCGCAGGACCTTGGCGGTCTCTTCCATGTGCCCGATCTCGCGATGGGCTCGCGCCAGATCGAGCAGGATCCGCAGGTTCTTCGGTTCCAGCGCGACCGCTTTCTCAAGCAGATCGATGCCGTCGGCGATCATGCCGGCGCCGATGGCTATGAGACCGAGCAGGTGCGTGGCCTCGGCGTGACGCGGGTTCATGGAGAGGATGCGCCTGTATCCGGTCTCCGCCTCGCGGAAGTTGTTGGCCTTGTGGGCC
>JANSXG010000117.1 GCA_024743075.1 bacterium
GATGTGCGCATGGAGTGCTACCAGACCATCATCAAGCACTACTTCGTGCCCGAGCGGACGCTGCTCACGGTCATGCCCGCGGCCATGCGCTACGCCGGGCCTCGCGAGGCCGTGCTTCACGCGCTCGTCCGCAAGAATTACGGCGTGACACACTTCATCGTCGGGCGCGACCACGCGGGGGTCGGCAACTACTACGGCACCTACGACGCGCAGAACATTTTCGATGAACTCGATCCGGAGAACCTCGGCATCATCCCGCTGAAGTTCGAGCACGCCGCGTGGAGCCACAAGGCTCAGGGCATGGTTTCGGGCAAGACCTTCCCGAAACTCGAGGGCGACCAGGTGTTCCTGTCGGGCACGAAGGTGCGTGACATGCTGGCGTCGGGCGAGCGCCCGCCGGCGGAGTTCAGTCGCCCGGAAGTCGCGGATGTGCTGATCCGCTGGGCGACCAGAGAACCGCAGCCGGTGTGAGATCTGGCCGATAGTGTGGTTCAAGGCACCCGTTGCCGAGCGTCCGAGAACCCGACCGAGTAAGACCACCCGGCCATGCGCATCGTCCACCTGATCAACTCGATCGACCCGGTCAGCGGCGGCCCAGCGAATGTGCTGGCACGCCTCGCGCCGGTGCAGGTGAACCGTGGCCACGAGGTGACGATCATCTCGGCAGACGGTCCTGCCGGCGTGACCGAGATCGATGAGCGGTTGACGGGTGCTGGTGTTCGCGTGGAACCGAAAGGACCCGGATCAGGACCGTTCGCCAAGGCGCCTCGAGCGGTCGAGGAACTCAAGCGAGCGATCGGCTCGGGCGTCGATGTCGTTCACGGGCACGGGCTGTGGCAGCATCTGGTCCATTGGGGCGCGAGCGTGTGCCGGGCGTCGGCTGTGCCGTACATCATCCGCCCGTGCGGGATGCTCGACCCGTGGAGCCTTTCGCAGGGCCGTCTGAAGAAGACTCTGTTCCTTGCCGTGAAGGCCAGGAAGGATCTCAACGCGGCGAGCGGGCTGCACTTCACGACAGAGACCGAGCGGAAACTTGTCGAGCCGATGAGCCTGCGCGCTCGCCCGTTTGTGATCCCGAACGGTCTGGACTGGGACGAGTTCGCCGAACTCCCGCCGTCGGGGGCGTTCCGGAGCAGGCACGAGATCGGCGATCGCCCGCTCGTGGTCTTCCTGAGCCGCCTGCACCACAAGAAGGGGCTCGATCTGCTGCTGCCGGCGTTCGCCGAAGCCGCTCCTCCGGACGCGGTGCTCGCGCTCGTGGGACCGGGTGAGCCCGGCTACGTGGGCGGGCTGCGATCGCAGGGCGAACAGTTGGGCATCACCGATCGTCTGATCTTCACGGGCATGCTCAACGGAAGCGAACGAATCGAGGCCTTGGCGGATGCGGACCTGTTCGCGCTGCCGAGCTACCAGGAGAACTTCGGCGTCGCGGTCATCGAAGCCGCGGCTGCGGGGACGCCGGTTCTCATTTCCGATCAGGTCAATATCTGGGACGAGGTGAAAGCCGCAGACGTCGGTCGGGTTGTGCCGTGCGAAGTCGCGCCCGTGGCGCGCGCGATGCGAGAGATGCTCGCGGATCCGGCCACGCTAGTTAGCACGGGCGCGCGGGCACGCGCGTGGGCGCGCGACCATTTCGCCTGGACATCGATCGCCGCGCAGGTCGACGCGATGTACGAGACCGTGGCGTCAGGAGCGATCCGGGCGGGGGGGGCGCCATGACCCAGTTCATCGCCCTATGGATGCTGCTCCTGTGCGGCGTGTGTGTCTACCGGATCTGGGCGGATACCACTCGCGGCAGGTACGACCTCGTCTGCCTGCGGAACATCTTTCTGCTCGGCTTCATGATCTTTCAATTGGTCTCCGCGGCCTTGACGCTGTTTACCGGCAACTACCTGCCGTATCCCCTGCGAAATCCGGAAATAGTGGGTCTGTACTACGCGGTGCTGGCCACGCTGTTCCTCGTTGTCTTTCTGGTGACGTACAACCACCCTTTGAAGACGAACCGTCTGATCCGGTTCGTGCCCCGGACCGCGGGTGTTCCGACCGGGGGCAAGCTGCTGATCCTGGTGGTGCTGGCAACCGTGACCGCGGTTGGTCTGAAGTACGGTTTGCGCATCCCGCTGATCGGCATTCTGGCCACCTACGTCGGCAACGCGATGGGTGCGGCCGCGGCGGTGATCATCGGTTGGTACTGGGCGCCGCGGTTCCTGAACCCGGCCGTAGCGATTCCGAGCCTCGCGCTGCTGCTGGTGAACGCGGCGGTCGCGGTCCAGGGGAGTTCAAGCCGGCGCGACATCATCGCCGTGTTCGCGGGCTTCATCTGGGGCGTGTACTTCTCACGCGTCCGGTTCATGCGGATGCGTTCGTATCTGCCGACTCTGGGTGTCGTCAGCGCGATCGGCATCGTGGTTGTGGCGAGTTTCACCTCGGTGCGCGGCTCGGGTGCCGACCGTGACCGATCCCCGATGGAGCATCTTCAGGCCATGCTGACCGGTACAGACCTGGTGGCGGGTCTGTACGACCTCGGATCCGGCCAGCAGGCGGCCGGTATCAGCATGTGGATCATCGACAACCACCCCGAGACCTATCCCTTCCGAGGGCCGGCGACGCTGAAGTACATCTACGAAATCCCCATTCCTCGCATGATGTGGCCCGAGAAGCCGAACCCGCTCAGCATCGAGATCCCCAAAATGGCGCGGATCCGCGGCGTCGGCTACGGCGAGTACAACGTCGGGCCCGGGGTGGTGGGGCAGTCCTATTCGGACTTCGGCCCGGCCGCGGTGTTGCTCTACGCGATCCTGCTCGGAATCATGATCCGGTTCGCTGACGATCTGGTCTGGCGATCTCCTCGAGATATCTTCGTGATCGCGGCCGTGGGGTCTGGCCTCGGACAGATCCTCGCGATCCCGCGTGGCGATATCAGCTTGTTCACCTTTGTGTTCTTGGTCGGCTTTGCGGGTTGTTACGTCTGCATGCTCGTGTTCGCGAAGATTCTGAGACTCGAAGCAGGACCGGCAGCGGTTTCCCAAGCCGGGCAGGCGGAAGTTTTGGACGGAATGACCGGAAGCGATGCGGAGTTCCAGCCAACTCCAGCGACTCCAACTTCCGATGGCTACAGGAACTACGCTGAACTCGGCCCGGCGTGACCGCGTGGAACGCCCGGACCGCCCCCGGGATCATCAGCCGGGCTCTCTCTCAGCTCTCACAAGGAGCGGCATCATGCGACTCGTATGTTTTTCACGGCTTGCGGCTTCGTTTCTCATCGGGACCGCAGCGGTCCTGCACGTGCAGGCCGTCGGTTGCGGCTCTGGCGATCAGCCTGGTCGCACCGCGGTTGCCGGTGTCAGTATCAAGGGCAAAGACGGCGACCGCGCCGTGGTGACGCAGAAGCCCACGAAGGATCGCAAGGGCGCACAGCAGGGTGAGAAGACCCCGTCCGAAACGGGCGGGATCGTGTCCATCCCCGGACCGCGGCCCGTAGAGAGCACGTACCAGTCCGCGCTCACCGACATGCAGCCGGAACTCGTCCGCAAGATCCAGCGCTCCAGCGACGAGGTGCTGATCTCGCCCAACCGGCAGCGGGTCTGGATCCCGCGCGGCTCGGACTCGATCGAGCCGTCGGTCGAGCACGAGGAAGTCGAGAACGGCTTCGACCTGACATTCACCTACAGCAACAGCACCTCGACGCCGAAGCGACTCGGCGAGATCGTCGTCGGCGGCATTCGTTTCCCGGAAACGATCACCACCCGCGCGATCTTCAACGACGGAAAACCGATCGAACTCTCCCACAACAACGCGCCGTACTTCGGCGGCGGTGGGACCTACCCCGGCGGCCTGTATTCGCCGGTCGCCGTGCTGCAGGCCGGCGCAAAGACTGTCGGCGTCAGCATGCTGTACGACGTGCGGGAATACCGCCACGATGTGTTCATCCGAGTTGAGAGCCCGGGCGGTATCTACACCTACGGCGGACGCAACTGGCAGGTCCGTTTCGTTTTCGACCGCGACGAGAACGACGAGGGCGGGCGCATCCTGCCCGGCGAGACCCGCACCTATCGTGTCTGCGTTCGCGCCACCCACGAGAGCCCCGCGCAATGGGTCCGCACCCTCGTGCCCTATCGCGAGTTCTTCCAAGCGACCTACGGGCCCGTGCAGTACGAGCGCGATCCGCGACCGGTTGCCGGGCTGCTGCTGGCTACTTCGAACAGAACAAGCCCATCGAACCCGCGCGGCTTCGTCGGGTCCGCCAACGACCGACCGGACCTGGTCGGTTTCGTCCCGATCGTCGAGCAGCTCGAGAATCTCCGCGACGATGGCTACGAGCGGATCATGGTCTGGACGCCGACCGGCCTGTACCGTGTCAACTCCCAGAACAACTACCCGTACAACTTCACTTCGGGCTGGTCGGGCATCCCGGCGATGAACCAGTCCAAGCACATCCTCGCGGCGTTCGGCGCGAGTTCGACCGATCTCGGCCTCTGGTGGGGCAACAGTTCGAAACTGATGACGCGGACCTGGGATGCGTCCCACGCGGTTCCGTTCGATAATCAGTATCCGTTCCACGTGAACCGGGCGCGTGAGGAGATGGACGGCGCGGTCGCGGTGAACGCCACGACGATCGGGCTCGACGCCATGAGCAGCATGCCCGCCTGGGACGCGTACGACTGGATGCTCCAGCTCCGGTCCGAGTACCCCCAGGTGCGCTTCGTGTTCGAGACGATGGCGCCGGACTTCATCCACACCGTTGTGCCGACCTACCTGTACGGAACGCGAATCCCGCAGAGCGATCCGTTCGCAGCAAGCAGACCGCACGCGCTGGCGGACTTCCTGAACCCGGGGCACGAGACCTGGGCGCACATCTCCGGACACGATGTGAAGATCAACGCCGGCTTGCCCTCGACATCGCCGGTCCCGCAGGATTTGCTCTACAAGCATGCGGAGGAGGCGGCGTCCTACGGCTATGTGCCGGTCATCTTCGGCAAGGTCCTGACGACGGACGGCCTCGAAGCCAGACAAAGCTGGTTGTACACCGTTCCGGAAGATCTCCTGCAGGACTGACCGCGCAGCGCTCGAGGCGCGTGCCGGTCGCCACATCTGATCGTTCTCGGTGTACAACTTCCCCGTGCAGGCCCTGATCGCCATCACGGGGATTTCCGCTGGCTGGGTCGCGCTCGGCGTTCTCGGCGTCGGCGCGGTCGTCATCGCCCATTTGCACGCCCGCGTCGCCGGTCGGGCGGTCTGGTTTCCGGCCGCGAGGTTCCTTGTGCCCTCGGCCAGCGAGCGGAAGTGGCCCCGGCGTCTGCGTGAACTGTTGCTGCTGCTGACGCGGTGCGCCTGCATCTATCTGCTGGCGATGGTCTTCGATCGGCCCAGCGTGCCGAGCGGCTCGCTGCCCGAGTGGCTCGCGCCGGCCCTGCCCGAGGCCAGCGAGGACACCTCCGGTGCGACAGCCGGAGCGCTCGTGGTCGTGCTCGACGTATCGGATTCCATGCGGACGCTCGAGGACGGTCGCACCCGCTTCGAGCGAGCGGTCGACGCGACGCGGGCCCTGATCGAGCAGGCCGAGTCGAAGGGCCAGCCCGTCGCGATCATCGTCGCCGGGCACACCGCGCGCCCGCTTCGTCCGAGACCGAGCGATCGGTACGACGAACTCCGCGCTTCTCTGGGCGCGCTTGAGGCCACGCGCGAGCACGCCAACCTCGACGCCGCCCTCGCTTCCGTCGAGCGCGTCGTCGCTGGCACGGGGCTTGGGTCGGTCGATGTCCGGGTCGTGACCGACGGCCAATCCTCGGCCTGGAGCCGCGTGCCGACGCGTCTCGATCGCGGGCACTCGCTGCAACTGGTGATGGTCGCGCGCGACGGGCTTCCGGTCGGGGTCCATCCCGTCGCGGTGGCGTCCGACCGCCAACGCCTCGACGCCGGGGATCGCGTGCGATTCTCCGGGACCCTGCGCAACACGGGTCGGGCCTCGGCCACCAGCCCCGTCCGATGGACGATCCTCCGGGGCGGCGAGATTCTCGGTGAAACGCAGGCCAGCGCGATCGTCGAGCCCGGCGGCCTGGCCGAGGTCGGCTTCGAAGCCGAACTGGCCGAGCCCGGTGTCTACACGATCGCGCTCGATGTCCCAGGGACGGAGCGAAGCGCAGCGCACTCGATCGTCGTGGTTCGTCCGGACGCCCGCATCGGCATCATCGCGCGCGAGCCGGATATCGCGCGGGTGGCCATGGCCGCGGCGGACCCTTTCGGGCGAGACCGAGTGGTGTGGATCGAGCCGGCCTCGTCCGAAGCGCTTGCGGAGATCGGTTCGCTCGACCTCGCGGTCGTCGTCGGCGCGGGACTGGTGTCGGATCGCGTGATCGATGCGATGGTCGGCCATGTCCTGGCCTCCGGCTGCGGCCTCTTACATTTCGTGGACAGCGAAGGCGCGATCGCCACCGGCAGCGCGCTCTCCGATCGCCTCGGCTCGCTGTACCCGATCGAACTCGAGGGTCGCTTCGTCGATCGCAGCGCCGTCGATTCGGGATACGCCGGAACGGTCGCGCTCGACGACCCGCCCACGCCCCTCCCCGATGATGCCCTGACCCCCGGCTGGTTCGACCTGCAGGTGCGCCGGCACGCCCCGGCGACCGCCGCCGATGAAGAATCGGTCGCGATCGCGCTGGAAGACGGCTCGCCGCTGCTGGTCGTCGCTCGGCGCACGAGCCCGGTGGTCGCAGCGGTGCTCACCGGCATCGACGCCGAATCATCCGACCTCTGGCGAGAGCCCGAGCTGCCCATCCTCATCGACGCCATGCTCCGAGCGACTCAGGCCTCCAGCGGCGGTAGCGACCCGGACATCCGCAACGCCGTCGGCGACATCGGCGATCGCGTGCGCAGCGTCGGGCTCCGATCGACCGGTCCGATCGTCGGCCCGGTTCGCGAACCGGGCGTGTACGCCGCGACGGAAGAGCAGGCTTCCGACGAGGTCTTCGTCGCCGCGATGAGCGTGAATCCAGCCGAGTACGACCCGGCAACCGCGGATCTCGAACAGATCGTGGCGTCGCGTCGGATCGGCGCGACATCGAGCGCCGTCGTGTCCAGCGACGATCTGATCGCGCGCCGGATGCAGCAGGTCGAGATCTGGCCTCTCCTGCTCGCCGGAGCCGTCTTGCTGCTGGTCATCGAGTGCGGGCTGCTCGCGATGGGCCGGGCTCGCGCAAGCGCAGTAGGGGGTGCATGATGACCCTCGGCCTTCCATTCTCCTGGGCGACCGTTGTGCTCGTCGGTGCCTTGCTGGTGCTGCTGGCGATCGTGTCGGGGCGCGACCAGCGCAGCGAAGCGATGCTGCGCTTCGGCGCCTCGCTCCTATTGCTGCTGCCGCTTATCGGTCTGGGCGTGTGGCGTTCCATGACGCCGTCCTCACAGAGTTCGGCCTCGCTGATGATCGCAGCAGACGGGTCCCGTTCCATGTCGGTCCGCGATGTCGGGACAGACGACTCTCTCGGCGGGCCAACACGGGCCGAAGCGGCATCGAGCAATTGGCTCGAC
Source organism: bacterium (assembly GCA_024743075.1). GTDB lineage: Bacteria > Planctomycetota > Phycisphaerae > Phycisphaerales > UBA1924 > JANSXG01. The sequence goes on from JANSXG010000117.1 coordinate 7,525, forward strand.
GGAGATGCGCTCGAGCGATTGCGCGAGGCCGCGCTCGTCGAAGCTCGCACCCTCGGTGACGGCTCACGCCGCCCCATCGCCCTGCCCGACCGGGACTCATCGGCCGACGGCCTCGAATCGCTGCTCGTCAGCGACCTGACGCGCCTCATCGACGAGGCGTCGGCCAGCGGCTCGTCGGACATCCTCGTGCTCTCGGACGGTATCGACACCGAGGGCCAGTCGTTTGACGCCCCGGCCGAGGTCGCCAGCGCACTCGGCGTGCGCGTGCACACCGTTCCGGTGGGGCGTTCGCTCTCGGGCGGCGACACTGCGGTGGTTCTCACGGCGATGGCAGACCGGCTGATCGCCGGTGAATCCACCTCCCTTATGGCGCAGGTGCGCGGGCCGGACGATGCTCCTGCTGCTCGTCTGGTGGTGCGGGAGACGCGTTACGCCGACCGCTCCCGCGGGGCGGAGGCGAGCGAGCGCGTCGTCTTCGAGCGCCTTGTGAATTTCGACCAGCCCGACCGTCGGCGCATCGAGATCCCGATCCGGCCCAGCCCGGACCGCGAAGACGGCACCGTGGGCGGACTCGAACTCTTCGAGTACACCGCGCGTCTTGAACCTATGGATGGCGAGCAGCGCACGGACAACAACGAGGCCCGCGCGATCGTCCGCCTCACCGATGCGCCCATCCGCGTGCTGGTCATCGAGGGCGAGCCCTACTGGGACACCCGCTTCCTCGTCGCGGCCCTCCGCCTCGACGAAGACCTCGAGCTCGTCACTGCCCAGGCCGTCGGTCAGAACCGGCTGCTCGTTCGATGGATGCCCGCCGGCCCGGTCCAGCTTGACCCCGAGACCCGCCTCATCGATCTCATCGGCGAGAGCGACATCGTCATCCTCGGGCGCGGCGTCGATCGCCTGATCGTTCAAGCCGACGCCGAGCGCCTGCGCGACTTCGTCGTCGAGCGCGGTGGGGGGCTCGTCATGCTCCGCGGTCGACCGACTACCCATCCCGGGCTCGCGCCGATCTTCGACGGGCTCGCCCCCGTCGACTGGGCCGATCGCACGCTGATCGAGCAGTCCCGCGCATCGCTGACCGAGGCCGGTCGCGCCTCCGGCCTGTTCGAGCCGCGCGACCTCGCCGAGGACGAGTTCCGGACCGAGTTCGACCTCGACACCGGCACCATCGTTTCGACCCTGCCCGATCTCGCCTCGGTGACCCAAGTCGAGCGCGAGCGCTCGCTGTCGGTTGTGCTGCTCCGGCGCCAGGAGGATGCGAGCGCGCTGATCGTTCACTCGCGCACCGGGTCCGGGCGCGTGCTCGCCGTCTTGGGCGAGGGCCTGTGGCGCTGGGCCATCCGCCCGCCCGACGCGTTCGCCAGCGCCGACGCCGAAGCCGTTTACAGCGCGCTCTGGCGCCGCACCACGCGATGGCTCGTCGGGCGCGAGGCGTTCCTGCCCGGCGAGGACCTCAGCGTGCGCCTCACCACGCGCACCATCCGCCCCGGCGACCTCGCGCGCATCGAGATCCGCGCCCGCTCTGGCGACGCCGAAGACACACGCACGCCGACGCTCACCGTCTACGGCCCCGGCAACACCGCCCAGATCATCGAAGCACGTTCCGTCACAGACGAGCCCAGTGCCCGGATCGGCTTCGGAGAGCGCGGCTGGAGCTCTGTCTTCGAGCCGGACACCCCCGGCGTCTACCGGATCGTCGCCTCGTGGGCCGACGGCGACGGTGCCGGTCAGGAAGGCTTCGACCTGCTCGTCGTGCAGGAAGACCGCGGCGAACTGCGTGATGTCTCGACCCGGCGCGCTGAGCTGGAAGCGATCAGTGAAGCCACCGGAGGCCTTGTCCTCCCGCTCGCCCCCTCGAACGCCGACATCGAACGACTGCTCGACCTCGTCCGCGGCGAGATCGACGAGGGCGCGCCCGAACCCGCCCGTCGGTTCGAGCCGATCTGGGATTCTCCCGGGATCTTCCTGATCCTCGCGTTCGTATTGATTCTTGCGTGGTGGCTGAATCGCCGCTGGTCCGACGCCTGACCGGGTTAGGATAGGAACATGGTCGAGAAGCCAACCAACGAGCCCGGCACGCCGATCCGCGTGGTCGAGTCCATCGTTTCACGCGTGCAAACCCGCATGCGCCTCGGCTTCGGTTCCGAGACCATCGCCGGCGGCGGGCTCTGGCTGCTGATCCTGCTTGTCACCATCGGTCTGCTCGACGTCGGCATCGGGCTCAGCGCGGCCGCACGCTGGATCGCCATGATCGGCCTGACGGTCGCGGTCCTCTGGTTCCTTCTGCTGCTGCTGGTTCGCCTTCTGCGTATCCGTCGCGAAGTCGCCGCGTCGAACGTCGATCGTGCCATGCTCGGCTCCGTCCGCGGCGCAACCGGTTCGGAAACGCGCAGCGCCCTTGAGTTCGCCGAGCGCACGGGCTCGAGCGAACTGCTCACACGTACCATCGCAAAGCGCATCGGTGCCGTCGCCGCGCAGCGCCTGGTCGGCCTTCGCGCTGCGCGCGTCCCGACCGGCTATCGCACCGGTCGAGCGCTGATGCTGATCGCCTGCCTCGGCCTCGTCGCGCTTACCGGCCAACTCATGGCCGGCGACATCGTCCAGTCCGTCGGCAAACGCCTGCTCGACCCGACCGGGGGGCACCCGCGCTGGTCGCCGGTCGATGTCAGCATCACGACCACGCGCATCGACCCGAGCGACGAGGATGCTCCAGACGGTCTCTGGATCGGCGACTCCGTACGCATCTCCACCGTCATCGAGCGCGTCCCCGAGGCGACCTACGCGACGGTGATGATCGCGCGGGGCGATGCTCCTCCCGAACCGCTCCCTCTCGACCTGTTCGGCTCCGGCGTCGAGGAGGACCCGTCTCGGCGCGGCGGCGTCACGCTCCGCGCCATCGCTGAACCGACGCGCGTCTGGGTCGAACTGCGCGGCGGGCCCGGCACACCCCAGCGCTGGCGCGCCGCCAGCCGCGAGATTGTCCTCGACCCTGCGGCTCGACCTCGTTTGCGCGGTGCAGAGGCCGCGGTCAGTCCGCTGCGCTATACGGGCATCGCGGACCGAAACGAGCGCTGGCCCGGGCGCACCGCGGCTCGAGAGCGTGAACTCGTCATAACACAGGGCGCGACGCTCGAACTACAGGCGGCGGGGTCTGTGCCTCTAACCGACATGCGCACCAGCGGCCTGGATCCGGTCTCGTCATCCGCATCGGCCGATCGCGCTGCCGCGGTCTGGGCTTGCAACGAGCCGGGCGATTTCGATCTCGAAGCCTCGCTCGTCGGAGCCGACGGCCGCGGCGATCGAGTCCGCATCGCTCTGACCGTCATTCCCGATGAGGCACCCACAGCGGACATCGCATGGCCCGCGCGGGAAGAGGTCGTCGCGCTGGAGGGCGCGACCGTGCCCCTGCGTCTGAGCGCGACCGATGACTACGGCGTGACCGGTA
>JANSXG010000224.1 GCA_024743075.1 bacterium
GCCGCGCGACGGCGCGGCGGTGGAGATCGATGTTCGCATCGAGGATCTGAAGACCGATGCGCTGTTCGCGCAGTCCCTCCCGGAGAACCGGCGATCGGTGTACGAGACGATATTCAGCCGGGAGGAGTATGAGCGGCTCCGCGAGTCGGGCGCGGTGCTGTCGATCGCGGACCGGAACGGGCTGCTGTCCGAGCGGATCGAAGTACAGGCGTCGCTCGACCGGCTTGCTGGTGATGCGTCGGCTTCTGCGGTGGAGGTGGAGCGGCTGCGAGTGAGGCTCGCGTCGATCGATGCGGCGCTCGAGACCCCGGTGTTCGAACTCGGCGGTACGGGCACGCTGGACATCGCGATCCGGCGCGAGGAGGGCGATGACTCGCGCTACGAGGAGACGATCGTCATCGACATCTCCGAAGCCGGTCTGGTCGTCGATCGGTTCCCGTACCCGGCGACGGCGGAGCGCTTGCGTCTGACGATCGAGGACGGCACAGCGACGATCGCAACGAGCGTGTTGCGCGGCTTGCGGGGCGGGGTGGGGACGATCTCCGGGGGCGTGCGATACACCGGCGATGATTACGCGCCGGACATCCGCATCAGCGCCGGTGAGGTTCCGATCGACGGCCTGCTGATCCAGGCGCTGCCGGGGCGCGAGCGTTTCGAGGAGCGGGCGTCAGGCGACGGGGGAGACTCGGAATTCAGCGTGCACCGATTCCTGCGCCGGCTGAACCTCGTCGGAACGGCCGGCTGCGAGGCCCACATTTTCGCGTCCGAGCGAGGTTCCACGGACTTCCGCGTCGAGGTCGCTTTCGACGGTGTTGCGGCGCACCCGCCGGGCGCGATCGGCGTGAGCGACGAGGACCTGATGCGCTTCAAAGCCGGTGATCCGGGGATCGCGCCGGCGCTGCTCACGGATCTGTCGAGCGAGTTTGTTGTGACCGACGACTTCCTCGATATGCCATCGCTCGCCGGTCGGGTGGGCGAGGACCAGGGCGCGTTTTCGGGCTCGGTTCGCGTCGAGTATCCGGCGCGCGAGGGGGATCCCCGGCGCGTGACTCGATTGATCGATGTGGACCTGGAAGGGCGGTCGATCGCGGTCGGTCAGCCTCTGGAGCGAGTGCTGGACGCTGCGGACGCGAGCCGCGCTGGCGTGGTCGTGTCGCTGCGGGAACAGTTCGATCCGGCGGGGCGCCTTGATGCGCGGCTGACGCTGGACGGCAGCGAAGAGGACCTGCGCTACGCCGTCGAAGCGGACCGCATCGAGAGGCTGGTCTTCAACGCGTTCGGCGGGCGTGCCGAGGTGGTCGGCGCGACCGGGACGGTCGGCATCACGCCGGGCCGGGTCGCGCTCGATTCGGTCGAAGGCGTGTTGCGGTTCAACGACGCGCTGGCCGGACGGCTGCGTGTCGACGGTGGGTACAGCCTCGAAGCGTTGGGAGCGGGTGGCGGAACGACCGAGAGCCTGGCCGGTTCGGTGCGCGATGCGCTGTTCGAATCGCAACTGCCGGAGGCGGTGGTGGGGCGATTCTCGCCGGCGCTTGGCGCGCGGGTCGCCTCTCTGGAACTTGCCGGGCTGTTCGATACCGACTTCACGCTGCGGAGCGGCGACGAGCCCTCGCTTGACGCGGAGGTGCGTCCTCGCACGCTGGCGCTGAGCCGCGATGGGTACGAGGCGGTGTTCGATCGCGTCGAGGGTTCGATCGGCGTGAGCGACAGCGGCGGGGCGATTGATCTCGAATTGAGTTCGACCGACCTGAACGCGACGGTCGACGGGGCCTGGAGTCGAACCGACGCCGAACCGTTCGGTCTGGCAACGACGATCAGCGCGACGGCGGCCTCGTTGCACGACGGGGTGCGGGCGATGCTCCCGGACGCGGTGGTTTCGCTGATGAACGGGATGGAGATGGCGTCGGACTCGACGCTGTCGATGAGCGATGCCAATCTGCGCATCGATGGGGGCGGGGCGTTCTTCGAGGGCGTGGTCGGCTTCGAGGCGATGGATGTGCGCATCGGCTTGCGCCTCGAAGACCTCGTCGGTCGGGCATCGATCGAAGCTCGTCTCACGGACGGGCGAGCGCCGGAGGTGGCGGTCGATCTGAGCGGAGAGCGCGCGGTCGTGGGCGGCGCGCAGCTGTCGGATGTTCGCGCTCGCGTCGAGACGGGCGCGAGGTTCATCAGCGCGGAGAACGGACGCGAAGCGGATGCGCCGGGCACGGTCTATGTCCCCTCGGTGTCGGCGTCGATCGCCGGGGGTAGGCTGGCGGCGAGCGGCGAGGTCCGTCCCGATGCGCAGTCGGCGTCGTTCGTCGGCGGCGCGTGGCGCGCGCAGGCCGACCTGAGCGGGCTCGATTTCGGGCGGCTGCTCGCCGAGGTCTCGCGTGACCCGGCGGGGATCGCGAGCGCACCCGAGAACCGCGGTCTGCTCGACGCGAACCTTTCGCTGACCGGGCGGCTCGGCAACGTCAACGCGCAGCGCGGGCGTGCGCTGATCCGGGTGCAACCGGCGCCCGGGTCGGACGGGACCGAGGTCCTGCGCCTGCCGGGTCTGATCCAGTTCGTCAAGCTCTCCAGCCTGCAGGCACCCGTGAGCGAGCCGATCGACTTTGCCTACGCCGAAGCCTTCATCGAGGGACCGGTCGTCAGCCTCCACGACCTTTCGGCGGAGTCGAAGTCTGTCTCGATCAAGGGATCGGGCACGATGACGCTGCCGGATCTGGGCCTTGATCTCACTTTCACGACGGTGGTTCTGCGGGATGTCTCGCTGCTCACGGAGATCTTCGAGCGGGTCCGCAACGAACTGGTTACGGCACGGGTCGGCGGCACGCTTTATGATCCGCGGGTCGAGGTCGAGCAGCTGACCGCCACGCGGAGGCTTCTCGACGCGATCATCGGAGGCGAGGACGACAGCCCGCGCCCGTAAAGACGCGAACGATGCGTCCCGCACCAGACCATGAAAGAACGAATGAACCAGAACGATTCTGAGAAGATCAACAACATGTCGCGCCTCGATTCGGTGACTCCCGACCCGACGCGTGAGGATGCGTACCCGGCGATCCACTCGCCGATGAAGGGCAAACGCCGGGTCGATCAGCCCGATTTCATCGAGAAGCTCGATTCGATCATCGCCGAGTGCGGCGGGGACACCGAGGTCTACGAGGGCAAGCTGATCCGCGAGCAGCTGATCACCGCGCTCAAGCTCATCACCGACGATCGGGACACCGGCGAGCTGAAGCTGCTGACCACGGCGTTCAAGGAGCTGCGCTACGCGTACCAGGTGTTCAGCAAGTACCCGGACCGGCACAAGATCTCGATCTTCGGCTCGGCACGCACTCCGCCGGAGAACCCGGACTACCAGGCGTGTGTTGAGTTCAGCCGCCTTATGGCCGCCAACAACTGGCTGTGCATCACCGGCGCGGGCGACGGCATCATGAAGGCGGGCCACGAGGGGCCCGGAGCCGCGGCGAGTTTCGGTCTTGCGATCCGGCTGCCGTTTGAGACCACAGCGAACGACGTGATCGCCGGCGACGACAAGCTCATCAACTTCCGGTACTTCTTCAC
>JANSXG010000113.1 GCA_024743075.1 bacterium
ATCCCGACCAACGTGCCGGTGATCCGCCGGGACCACAACGACTTGGTGTACCTCGCCGCCAAGGACAAGTGGGATGCCATCGTGGACGAGGTGAAGGCGTTCCACGACACAGGCCGTCCCGTGCTCGTCGGCACAACTTCGGTCGAGAAAAGCGAACTGCTCTCGAGCATGCTGCAGAAGAAGCACGGCATCAAGCACGTCGTGCTCAACGCCAAGCAGCACGACAAGGAGTCGGGCATTATCAAAGACGCCGGGCAGCTCGGCGCGGTGATGATCGCCACCAACATGGCCGGTCGTGGCACGGATATCAAGCTCGCGAAGATCACCCGCGAGCAGCTCATCGATCACTGGAAAAGGCGGAACATCGCTCCGGCGTCGCTCAGCCCCGCCGATTCCGATGAGCAGGTCCGCGAGAAGATCTTCCGCAAGGTCGCGATCAAAGACCTCGGTTTCCAGAAAAGGGAAGCCGAGACGATGGACTTCGCGGAGTTGGAACTCACCCTGCTGCGTCACTGGGTCGAGGAGCACACCTGGGCCGATGCCAAGAAGGCGTCCGCCATGTCCGCCGACGAGTGCATGCAGGCGCTCGACGAGGAAGGCCGCTTCGGCCTGCATCGCATCGGTTGGTGCAACTCCGTCGTGGAACTGGGCGGTCTTCATGTGATCGGCACCGAGCGCCACGAGTCGCGCCGCATCGACAACCAGCTCCGCGGACGCTCGGGTCGGCAGGGAGACAAGGGGTCTTCCCGGTTCTTTGTCAGCCTCGAAGACGACCTGATGAAGATGTTTGCCGGCGAGACGACCATGCGCATTCTGTCTCGCCTGGGCATGAAGGAGGGCGACGCGATCGAGCACCCGATGCTCACCAAATCCATCGTCCGCGCCCAACGCAAGGTCGAAGAACGGAACTTTCAGATCCGCAAGAACATCCTCGAGTACGACGAGGTCATGGAGCACCAGCGTCAGGAGTTCTACTCGCTCCGCCAGCGTGTGCTCGACGGGCGTGACCTCCGTGACCTGGTGTTCGAGTTCATCGAAGAGGCCGCCGCGGAGCATGTGGACCGCTACCTCGCCAAGGACTATCCGGCCGAGTGCGTTGCCGAGTGGGCGACCGAGCGTCTGCAGGTTTCGGTTCCGGTCGAGCGTGTGCGCAACAAGGAAGCCGATGAGATCGAGCCGGCGCTGCGGCGCGTCGCTATGGAAGAGGCCCGCCACGAGATCAGCGTGACCATCGGCGAGTACATGCCCGACGGCGCTGACCTGGTCGACATCGACGAGGTCGGCCTGATGAACTGGGCGGAGTCTCGTTTTGGGGTCGAGCTGACAGCCGCGGAGATCAACGATCTCGGCGAGAAGGGTATCGCCGAGCGTCTCACGGAGGCAGCCGAAGAGAAGATTGAGGACACGGATCTGTCCGAAGCCGCGAAGTACCTGCAGCCCAACTACGGCGCGCAGCAACTTTCAAAGTGGCTCAAGGACACCCTGCTCATCGAGATCCCGGTGGACGACATCATCAAGGCGGAGACGCACGAGGACGTGGTGGACCGCGTGCTCGGCGAGGTCCGAAAGTCCTACGACGAGCGCGAAGTGAAGTACCCCGTCGAGTTTCAGATGGAACTGACCCAGCGGATGATGCCGGTGAACCCGCAGGAAGGCGTCAAGAACCTGGTTCGATTCGCCAACGACCGCTTCGGTCTCGGCTGGGACGACTCGGTCATCCGGACCAAGAGCCCGCAGCAGGTCCGTGAGGAACTTCTCGAAGCGTCACGCAAGTTCGTGGACTCTGGGCGGCTCGAGCAGGACATCGAGGAGGCGCTGCAGCACGCGACTCCCGAGGCGCTCGAAGAGCACCTGCAGAAGAAGTACGGCCGGTCGCTGCCGTTCTACATGGCCCGCCTGCGCGATGAGGAGTTCTCTGACATGACGAGGGCGCTCATCGAGCGGATCGTTCGGGCCGAACTCGTGCAGTTCGAGCAGTTCGTCATGCTCGAAGTGCTTGATCCGGCGTGGAAGGACCACCTCTACAAGATGGACCAACTCCGCGACTCCATCGGTTTCCGTGCGTTCAGTCAGATGGACCCGAGGATCGAGTACAAGCGCGAGGGTGCTCGCATGTTCACCGAAGTCATGGAGTCGCTCCACGACCGCGTGGCCGAGGTCGTTTTCCGCATGCGTCTGTCTCCGCAGGTTAACATGCCACAGCAGCAGGCCGCACGGCCGCCCCAGCAGCCCGCGCCGGCCGGTGCAGGCGGCGCGGCTCGCCCGACCGGCGGGTTCGGCGGCATCGTCGGACCGGGTCTCGGTTGAGCCGCGAAGCGGACAAACCAATCGAGTTCGCCGACTAGAGCGCGAGGCGGTCATCGGAGCGCGCATCGACACCCCGCACGGCGGGGTTTCTGCGCTGCGCTCGTTCACCGTTCGCGGTTCGTTTCAATCCAGCGTTCGATCTTGTGACGAAGCACCGGCAGGGGCACACTGCCGCTCCAGAGCAGCTGGTCATGGAAATCGCGGATGTCGAAGCGATCACCGAGCGATTCCTCGGCGACTGCTCGAAGGCGGCGGATCTCGAGCTCGCCGAGTTTGTAGCCGAGGGCCTGTCCCGGCCAAGAGATGTACCGGTCGACTTCGCGTTCGATGTTGGTCCGGGTCAGGGCGCTGTTCTCGAGCATGAACTCGATCGCCCGGTCGCGGCTCCAGCCGAACGCGTGGACGCCGGTGTCGACGACGAGGCGCATGGCCCGCCACATCTCGTAACTCAGGCGACCGAAATCGTCGTACGGGTCGTCGTACATGCCGCGCTCGCCGTCGCTCATGTCGAGTCCGAGCCGCTCGCTGTACAAGGCCCAGCCTTCCCCGAACGCCGTGTAGCCCTGCAGCATCCGCCACGGGTGCAGGCCCTGCTCTTCCAGTTCGAGGACAACGGCGTTTTGGATATGGTGGCCCGGCGCGGCCTCGTGGAGAGTCAGGGCGATCATCTCGTACTTCGGTCGCTGGTCGAGCCGGTAGGTGTTCGCGACGAAGTATCCCGGCACGCCGTTCTTGACCGAGCCGGGGTAGTAGTACGCGGTCGGCGAAGTGGGGGCCATGAACGCGGGCATCTCGCGCACGCCATAAGTCAGGCGCGGGAGCGTCCGGATCAGGCCCGGCAACTCCGGATCGACTTCCTTGGCGATCGCGCGGTAGCCGTCCAGCAGTTCATCCGCGCTCTCGAAGTAGAACCGCGGATCGCTTCGCAGATAGTCGGTAAACGCCCGGAACAGGTCGTCCGGATCGTCGGTGACCGGGGCACCGTCGGTTTGCAGGAAGTCCGATCGCTGGATGACTTTGAACATCTCCGATCGGATCCGGGCGACCTCGCTCAGCCCGATCTCGTGGATCTCCCGCGCGCTGAGGTCGAGCGTGGTCATGATCCGGATCTGGTGCTCGTAGCCGGCGAGCCCGTCCACGCTGTCGCTGGCCGCGATGGTGGCCCGGCACGCCGGGATGTACTCATCACGCATGAAGGCGGCGAACTCGGCGAACGCAGGCACGACCCGCGCTGCGATGATTTCGGACGCTCGATCTCGCATCGCGTCCGCGTTCGCGCCGTCCCACTCCACGAACGGGCGGGCCAGCGGGTGCGCGAGCGGCTCGTCGCGATAGATCTCATTGCCGGCGGTCGCGGCGGGGCGCCACGCCTCGCCCATGACCACCCGGGGCGGCACACGACCGCCCGCCATGCCGGCGCGCATGTTGGTTTCGATCTGCTCGAGGTAGGCGGGAATGCCACTGAGGCGCGCTAGGTAGTCGCGAAGGTGCTGTTCGCTCGTGAACGTCAGGCGGTCGGGCAACTGGGGCAGCGAGATGTGCGGCCCCCACATCTGTGTCACAGGAACCTGCCAGCCCTCGAATCGATCGCCCGCGATTCGCAGTTCGAACTCGTACGCCAGCAGGTCGTAACTGATCCGGTCTTCGGCAGCCGGGAGAGACTCACGCTCGATCGAACGCAGTCGCTCGAGTCGTTCCCTCGATCGCTCCACGAACGCTTTGGCAGCCTCTGGCGAGGCGTCCGGGAGCAGAGCGTCGTACTGCCGCTCGCCGGACATCGACGCACCGATCGGTGAAAGCGAGCGCAGATCAGCAAGGTCTTCGTCGAGCAGGGCGTTCAGCTGTTCCGACGCGGACTCTGGCGTCCCGACCATATCGGCACCCAGAAGCGAGGGCACAGCGATGAGAAGCCAGGCGGCGACGACGATCGGGAGGTTTGCAGGCATGAGACCAGCCTAGCGGGAACCGCTGCCTGTTGATGTCCGGGATCCCCCGAATCCCGGTCACAACCGGGCGCGGTTTGCCGCGTCCACCAACTCGCGGACCCGCTTTTCGTCGGGCGGGTTCTGCCAGTCGCCGTCCTGCTTGTACCAGCTGCCGACGATAACCGCGTCGGCGTACTCGAATGTCTCACGGATGTTGGCCGGGGTCGTTCCGCTCCCGATCGCCAGCGGCAGCTTTGTCGCTGTCCGGACTGCCCGGACGTCGTCCACCTTCGTGGGCCGGCCGGTGGCGGTGCCGGTCACGATCACGCCGTCGGCGCGGAAGAACTCCGCGGCCCGGGCGGTTTCGGCGAGGTCCACATCCGCGGTGATCGCGTGGCTCGAGTGCTTCTTCTTGATGTCGCAAAGGATGCGAACGTCTTCGGCACCGATCATCCGGCGATACCGCAACAGAGGTCCGGCATCGGCGGTATCGAGCAGGCCCTCATCGGCGATCGCGGAATAAACAAAGCCCTCGGCGCGGATGAACCCCGCGCCGATCGCGTGGGCCACGGCCAACGCCGCCCGATTCGCCCCGGCGAGGATCTGCACGCCCAGTGCCGCGTCGCTGCCGATGGCGTCGCGCACCTTGACGCCGACGGCGGTCATCGACGCGACAATCTCGGGACCGACCTCGCGCTTGAGGTAGGGGGTGTCGTGCATGTTCTCGATGATCACGCCGTCGAAGCCGGCCGAGACCAGCAGCTCCGCCTCTTCCGCGGCCTGTTGCGCGATTTCGGCGACGCTCCGACCGCCCGCGCGCGGGCTCCCCGGGAGCGCACCGACGTGCACCATGCCGAGCAGCGCCTTTCGAGCACCAAAGATGTCGACTCCGAGCGGGACCATACGAAGCTCACCTCCAGCGGGACACGATACCACGCCCCGTGTTCGCGCAGGTCGGCTTGCTATGCTCCCCCGAACGACGCAGCCGCGCTCTCTTCGCACCTCTCGACGCCGGAGATCCTGATGACCACGCCAGCCCAGACCGCTCTCGAGAGAACCAGCCCCGAGTTGCTGGCGTGCTGCCGTGGGGACGCGCCGTGCGACACCGCCCTCGTTGGCGGATTCGTCCTCAACGTATTTACTCGCGAGTTCCTGAGGCGGGACATCGGTATCAAAGGGGGGCGGATCGCTCGCATCGACGAACCCGCTTCGATTCAGGCCGGTGAGACCGTCGATTGTGCCGATCGCTGGCTGGTTCCCGGGTTCCTCGACGCCCACATGCACGTCGAGTCCACCATGCTCCCCCCGTCGCAGTTTGTCAGACTCGCCTCGCCTCACGGGACGACCGGCGCGGTCTTCGACCCGCACGAGATCGCCAATGTGCTCGGTGCGAAGGGTATCCGCTGGCTCATGGACGATGCCCGAGGCATCGCGCTCCACGCGCTGTGGGCCGTCTCGTCGTGCGTGCCGTCGGCACCCCTCGAGACCGCCGGCGCGGAACTCGTCGCAGACGATCTGCGTGAGTTGTTCGACGATCCGGATCTGGCACCAGACATCGTCGCCCTCGCCGAGATGATGAACTTCCCGGGCGTGGTCCACGCCGACCCGGGAGTCCTGGCGAAGGTCGCGCTCGGCCTCGACCGTTGCATCGTCGACGGCCACGCCCCGGGTCTCTCCGGGCCGGCGTTGCAGGCGTACGTTGCCTCCGGCGTCTCGTCCGACCACGAGTGCACTTCGCTTGAGGAGGCCCAGGAAAAGTTGGCGCTGGGCCAGCGGATATTCATCCGGGAAGGCTCGGCCGCGCGCAACCTCGATGCGCTGATCGGTCTGATCACCGCTGAGAACGCCCATCGGATCTGCTTCTGCACCGATGACCGGCACCCCGGCGACCTGCGTGAGCACGGGCACATAGACAACGTCGTTCGTCGTGCGATCGCCTTCGGCCTCCGCCCCGAACTGGCCTTTTGCATCGGCAGTCTGAACGTCGCCGAGCACTACCGGCGCCCGGATCTCGGCGCCATCGCACCCGGTCGCTTCGCCGACATCCTCGTCCTCCGCGACCGTGATGCCGTGGACATCCAGCAGACCTGGTTCCGCGGGGAACTTGTCGCGGAGAACGGCGAGTACCTCGGCCGGAGCAAGCCTGCGCAGGACCCGCCGCGAGCGCCGGTCCGCGTCCCCGAGCGCCTCGGGCCGGACAGTTTCGAGGTCCGTCCGGATCGCGTGCCGACGCGCATCCGCGTCATCGGCATGCACGCCGACCAGCTCGTCACCGAGTCGCTCGTCGGCCCGCCAACTGTGGATGGCGGCTGCCTCGTCGCAGACCCGGAGGCCGACCTGCTCAAGCTCGCGGTCATCGAGCGTCATCGCGGGACGGGCAACATCGGGCTCGGCTTCGTCACCGGGTTCGGCTTCCGAGGCGGCGCGATCGCCTCGACGGTCGGGCACGATGCCCACAACCTCGCCATCGTCGGCGACGACGATCAGGACATGGCTCTCGCCGCCCGAACACTCGCCGATTGTGGCGGCGGGCAGTGTGTGGTCTCGAACGGGCGGGTCCTCGCGAGTCTCCCGCTCACGATCGCTGGCTTGATGAGCGACCAGCCCGCCAACGCCGTCATCCGCCAGCAAGCGGAGTTGCTGAAGGCATCGGCATCGCTCGGGTGCCCGCACCACGACCCCTTTATGCCGCTGAGTTTCCTGCCGCTTCCGGTCATCCCGCACCTGAAGCTGACCGACCTGGGGCTCGTCGATGTGGACCGATTCGAAGTCGTGCCGCTCGCGATCGAGGACTGACCGGCCTCGCACGCGCGTTGGTTGATCGGCCCCGATGGCGTACGCTGCTCAAGCGACGAGGAGGACCGACATGCGACCGAACACCCGATCCGTTTCCGCTCTGTGCCTGGCCGTGATCACGCTCGTCTGTGGTGCCTGCGCATCCGGCAGCGGATCAGACGCCGGCTTCACGTACTTCGTCCGACCGGACCGGGCCTCGACTGTGTATCGACAGGGTGTTGTCGCCAGCGACCACCCCGTCGCTTCGCGCGCCGGGGCGCAAATGTTGGAACTCGGCGGCAACGCGGTCGATGCAGCGGTCGCGACCAGCTTCGCCCTCTCGGTCGTTCGTCCGTACTCCTGCGGCATCGGCGGCGGGGGGTTCATGGTCATCCACCTGACCGACGATCCGACGACGGACGTCGCCGGCGATTCGATCAACATCTGCATCGACTATCGCGAGCGCGCGCCGCAGGCCATGGGCCCGTCGTGGTTCGAGGATCGCCCGGATGCGGATTCGCGCTTGTCCGGCCACGCCGTCGCTATCCCCGGCACGGTCGCCGGTCTGCTCTACGCCCTTGAGACGTACGGCACACTCGGGCGCCAGCAGGTCATGCAGCCGGCGATCGATGCCGCGCGCGACGGCTTCGAGGCCGACCCACACTTCGCGAGTGCGCTCAACGACCTGCTCGAAGAATCCGGCTACCTCGAGCGTGAGGACGGCACGGTCACGCTCCGCCCGGTCGAGCGCGGCATCGACCCGCAGCGCCGCGCCAACGCCGCCCACCTGTTCTGGCGCTTCGGACCGGAATCGAATCGCGATCGCTACCGCCCCGTCGAAGTTGGTGACACGCTGACGAACATCGAGCAGGCGCGCGTGCTGGAACAGATCGCCGCCGATGGAAAAGACGGCTTCTATCGCGGCCCGATCGCAAGGCGGCTCGTCGATGCCGTCCGCGATGCCGGCGGCCCGCTGACCATGGAAGACCTCGCCTCGTACCGCCCCGTCGAGTCCGACGCCCTCCTCGGCTCGTTCGAGGCTCGGGACAGCGAGTACACCCTGATTGGCATGCCGCTCCCGTCGTCGGGCGGCATCACGATCGTCCAGACGCTGGGCATCCTCACCGAGTACGCGAAGCAAATGCGGGCGCACGTCGGCACCTCGGCCCTCGAGGCCCAGACGCCGACCGATCCCGCGTACATCCACGCGCTGGCCGAGTGCCTCAAGCACGCGTTCGCCAACCGCGCCCGCTGGCTGGCCGATCCGGATTTCGAGCCGGTCCCGGTGGAAGAATTGCTCGCCCGAGAGTGGTTCGAGACCGGCGCCGACCGGTTGCACCCGGACCACGCCTTCGAGACCGAGTACTACGGGCTATCCAGCATCGGTTCGACCAACGCCGCGCTCTCGCTGCTGGAAGACTCGGGCACCTCGCACCTCAGCGTGGTCGACCAGTGGGGCAACGCCGTTGCCTGCACCGAGACCATCAACCTCGTCTTCGGATCACGCGTCCTCCCGGTGGGGCTGGGCTTCTGTCTCAACAACGAGATCGACGATTTCACGACGCGCTCCAGCGAGCCCAACGCCTTCGGCCTCCGCCAGTCCGATGCAAACCTTCCCGAGCCGGGCAAGCGACCGCTGTCGTCCATGTCGCCCACCATCGTGCTCGATGGGCAGGGACGGGTCTTCGCCGTCGCCGGCGCGTCCGGCGGCCCGCGAATCATCACCGGCACGCTCCAGGCCGTCCTGAACACGCTGCTCTTCGACGACGACGCGTGGACCGCCGTCGCGCGACCGCGCTTCCACCACCAGTGGCTTCCGGACACGCTGCGATTCGAGCCGGGTTACCTCGACGCACATCCGGTTTTGCAGTCCGAACTCACCGAGCGAGGCCACGAGCTCGGCACTATCCCCGAGGTCGGCGTCGTGCAGATCATCCGGCGCGTGGAAGGCGGTTGGCAGGCCGCCTCGGATCCGCGCAAGGGCGGCGAGCCGGCGGGCCGCTGATCAGCCCGGGGCTTCCCCGGCGATCGACAGTTCCACGATGACCGGCGTGCCAAACACCGGCACCTGATCCGGGCGCGGCACGAAGTCGAAGCCGCGCTTCGCGTCGATCTCGCTGATCGCGGGCGACATGCCGACGACTTCGGTCCCGAAACTGACGAGCCCCACGACCACGCCGTCGGCGTCGGCGGTGTAGGCGTTCTCGTCGAAAGTCGAGCCGGTGAACCGCCAGGTGATCTCCTCCGCGCTGGGTGCGACCGTCGAGCGCGTCGGCTCAAACCACGCGGTCGCTTCGGTCCAGTCGTGTGGTCGGTCGACGCTCGTCAGTCGAACGCGGACACGGGGCCCGCTTGGCTCGGTCAGACGGAAGGTCTTCCCATCCCATTCTTCGCCGCCGGGTGTCCCGGGCTCGGCGCCGAGTGCAAGCAAGGCGGCGTGCACGCTGCTCGGGCGAACCTCGGTCATCACAAGCGCTTCGTGCTCGCGCGTGTCCGGCGTGCAGACTACGACCTCAAGCATCGGTCGCTGGATCGCGTCGATCGGCACGATCCCGAGAAACCGCACCCAGCCGCGTTCGACATCGATAACCAGTGACTCCGGATCTTCCGGCAGCCGACCATCGCCGATGTTCGATGAGCCGGCGCAGCCGGTCACCAGCCCGCTTGGTCCGAGCGCCACGACCGCCCCGAGCACGAAGCGAGTCCGGCTCACTCCGCTTACTCTGCGTTGCGCTGCGGCGCGAGGATCGCAAGCACGCTCATCGCCGTACCGTAGTTTGCCGAGCGCTCAAACACGCGATCGTTCCAGGTGCCGTCGGCTTCGTTGCGAGTCCGCCACAGCAGCGAGAGCACCCGCGCCCGCTTCTCCGGACGCAACTCGTCTCCGAGCAGTTCCACCGCTTCCGCGGCGTAGCGGTGCGCGAAGTAAAAGTAGTACGGTGCGACGCCGTACGGCGGTTCGTGCGTGCCCGGCTTGGCCCGACGCTTCTCCAACTCGTCCCAGTGCTCGATGAAAGCGTCGATCGCGCCGGCGAGGCGATCGGGGTTGCCCTTGCCGGCCCGGTGCAGCGCAACCTCGCTGATGAGCATTCGCCCCGTCGCGCCCGGCACTCCACCGGCCCGACGCTGGTCCGCGGTTCCCGAGTACACGTACTCGCCGCTCTCGGCGCGACTGCCCTCCAGAAATGCGATCGCACGTCCGAACACCGCCACATTGATCTCCATGCCCGCGTTCTTTGCGTCGAGGAGCGCAAGCACGGTCATCGCCGTCATGAACGACGACGGCGGCGACACGGTCTCCTTGCCCGGACGACGGGCGTAGTTCCAGCCACCGGCTTCGGGGATCTCCGTCGCCTCGATGGCTTTCAGGTACCACGAGGCGCCCTCAGCGGCCGTATCGACGAGTTCGTCTGGCACTCGACCCAGCTGTTGCGCCCGAATCAGCATCGCGAGGGCGGTGGTGTAGCCCCAGCCGCGCACGTCGTAGCCGCCGTCGTAGTCCGGGTTCATCAACGGGTGATCGCGTGAATCAAGCACGAACCGAAGCCCGCGCGCGAAGGCCTCGCGCCGGGCCTCGTCGCCGTCCCAGCCCGGGGCTTCGAGCATCGCCTGGCACACGATTGACGTCCCGCCGACCCGGTACCCGATCGGGATCTGGCGCCGAACCCGGTACACACCCTCGTAGGGCCATTCGCCTTGGTTCGGTCCTTCTTCCATCTCGACGAGTTGCCCAACAGCGATCCGGACCGCTTCGTCCTGCATCTCTTCGGACACGACGACGTCGGTGATCTCGGTCGGAACGCCCGCCTCAGGCGCTGTGTTACCGGATCCGTCGGTCGGCTCCCACAGAGCGAGTGACGATTGGGGTTGACACCCGGCGGAGGCGATGCAGAGGCCCAGTCCCAGCAAACGCCCCGAGAGGCACACCGATTGACTTCGTCCGTTCCGGTCCATGCAGTCCTCCGCTTTACCGGGCCAGTATGGCTCTTGAATCGGAGATTGTCACTTTGGCAGTGGGCTGCCGCGCTGGCGTGTCACTCCGGCACCAGATCGGTCGGCGACCTCAGAAAAAGGCCAGAAAGCGGGTCCGTTGGGGTTGGCACGCCCTTTGAAAGAAGTCCCGGCGAATCGCACACACCTTTCCAGCTCTTCAAAGGAGACCAGATCCATGTTGAACCGCACCCCCCTTTTCCGTGACCCCGTGTTCCGCTCGCTCGCCTCGTTCGCCAACGAATTCGACCGCGCCTGCGTGTCCCCCGGCCGCGTTCCGAACCGTGCGGTCGCGCCGGCGATCAACGTGCTCGCCAGCGAAGACGCCCTGACCATCGAGGCCGATGTCCCCGGTATGGCCCTCGATGACATCGAGATCGTGCTCAACGGCGATGAAATCACCATCCGCGGCACTCGCGAGCAGACGGTTGCCGAAGGCACTTCCGTCCTCCGTCGCGAGC
>JANSXG010000127.1 GCA_024743075.1 bacterium
ACCGGATCGCAGAACCGGCGCGAGGTCAGCCCGTCGTCTCCGATCGTGACAATCTCGCCGGGCTCGACCTCGCGAATGAACTCCGCCCCTACCACGTCGAGCGCGATCGTCTCGCTGGTGATGATGTACGGGCGTCGGCCGGTTTCGTCCTCGGGCAGACGACCGATCACCAGCGGGCGCCAGCCCCAGGGATCGCGCGCCGCCTCGATGCGGTCCTTGCCGAGCAGCAGGATGCTGAACGCCCCCTCGAACTGGGCGAGGGCGTCGGCGAGCGGGTCGTCCGACCCGTCCTGCGAACTCATGGCGGCGATGAGTTGAAACATCACCTCGGTATCGCTGGAGCCGTGGAAAGCGTGCCCGGCGTTCTCAAGATCGCGCCGGATCCGAATAGCGTTGGTCACGTTGCCGTTGTGTGCGATGGCGACCGGTCCACCCCGGTAATGTCCCGTGAAAGGCTGGGTGTTCGCGTCGGCGGATGCTCCGGTTGTGGAGTACCGGTTATGACCGATGCCGCCACCGGATTCACCGGCGATCGCGATGCGATCGCTCGCGAATTCGTCGAGTTCCTTCAGATCGGCGGGGGTAAAAACGCTCGCGACAAGGCCCATTCCGGCCTTGCGCATGATCCGGCGTCCGTTGGTGGTGACGATTCCGGCCGACTCCTGACCCCGATGCTGAAGACTGAAGAGCCCGAAGTAACTGAGTCGGGCGGGATGAGCCGCTCCCCACACCCCGAAGATGCCGCATTTTTCGTGGGCATGGGCCGCCTCACCACTCCCGAAGCGCTTTCCGGGGGTCAGGACACCCGCTTCCCGGTTCAGGACGGGCAGGGAGACAGAGGCGTTGGGACGGTCACCAGCCATACGCGAGGAGTCCGATAGAGGGGGCTGAGGCGGGAGACGAAACGGACATCGTAGCGACGTCCGTCGCCACCCGCTGGCACCGAGTCAGATTGACATTTTCCCGGTTTGTCGGTGTAATGCTCCGTTCAATCGGACCGGATCCGACCCCACGCACTCTCCAATGTGGAGCCGAGCGGGAACCGACCGCAGCCGCGGCCACCGGTTAGTTGATTGCACGCCACCGTCGGTGTCGATCAGCGCGGATCGCCTTACTGTTGCACCCCGAGGGCTGCGTACCTTCGGGAGACGGAGAATTGTCATGGCCCGTTACCTCGGCCCCAAGGTCAAGTTGTCTCGTCGCGTCGGCGCTCCCATCGCGGACATCCCGAAGCACACCGCCAAGCGTCAGCTCAACCCGAACGGAATCCACGGTTACCGCGGACGCCGCCTCCGTGACTACGGCCTTCGTCTCAACGAGAAGCAGAAGCTCCGCTACCACTACAACATCCTCGAGAAGCAGTTCCGGCGCTACATGGACGAGGCGAAGCGCCTCAAGGGCAACTCCGGTGAGGTGCTCCTCCAGCTGCTCGAACTGCGTCTGGACAACGTCGTCCGCCGCGCGGGTGTGGTCCGCACGATCTGGGCGGCCCGCCAGATGGTCGTCCACGGCCACGTGCTCGTGAACGGGCGCAAGGTCGACCGCCCGAGCTTCAAGATCAGCGTCGGCGACACGATCACCTTCAAGCCGCGCATCCACGCGGTCATCCGCGACAACATGGAATCGATCGTCGGCCACATCGTGCCCGAATGGCTCGACTTCACGCCGTCGGAACTTCAGATCCGCCCGACGTCGCTCCCGACTTCCGACCAGGTGCCGTTCGACGTGAACACGAACCTGATCGTTGAGTTCTACCGCTAATACCACGGCTTTCGCTGCGACCGGGCCCGCTGGAAATCGGCGGGCCCGGTGCTTTGAATCTCACAGATCCCGCGTCGCTCGCGCGCTCGGTAAGGCGAAAGCATCATGCTGAAGTTCCTTCGCAAGTACAACACACTCATTCTCGTCGTCGGCGGCTCGCTGCTGATGGTGGTGTTCCTCGTGCCGCAGGCGATCGAGCAGATCGGGCGCAACCCGGCGAACATCCCGTACGCGGAGATCGAAGGCGAAACCGTCACGCAGCAGGACTTTCTTGATGTCCAGCGCGAGTGGCAGATGATCAACCAGATCGTGCCGCTCGTCGTTGGCGTGCTACAGATCGAGAGCGTCGACCACTACATGCTGCTGACGCACGAGGCCGAGAAGTACGGCCTGGTCGGCGGCGCCAGCGACGGCGCTTCGAGCGTTGGATTCTTCGCGGAGTACACAGCGCAGGCGACGGTCAACGAGCGCATGCGCATGATGCCGTGGTCCATTCAGACCAACGAGCAGTACTTCGCTGCGATCGAATCACAGGCCGAGACCGCACGAGCGAACATCCTCGCCCGTCTCGAGCAGCAGACCAGCACCGGCCGCTCCGAAATGGCGTATTTCCGAGCGCTCGCCAAACTCCGCGGCGTAACCCGCCTGCTTCAGACCTACACAGAACTCGCCGGCCTCTCCATCCCCGAGACACAGCTCGCGGCAGCCGAGATCTTCGACCGCGTAACCGCGGATGTCGGCATCGTCCCCGCGAGCGCTTTCCGACCGGAGCCTTCCAGCCTCGACATCGAAGCGGTGCGTGCGCACTTCGAGACCTACCGCACCGTCGCGTCGGGCGAAGGAGAGTTTGGCTTCGGCTACTTGCTCCCCGAGGCGGTGAAGTACGAATGGCTGCGGATCAACTCTTCGGCGATCACCGAGACGATCGAGCCGGAGCCCGCCGACCTGCTGGAGTACTTCCGCCGAAACGAGGGCCGCTACCCCGGCCAGGAATTCGAATCCGCGCGGAGCCGCGTGCGTGCTGACTATGTGAACTCGATCGCTCGGCAGCGCATCGAGAGCATCACCAAAGAGATCCAGCGCGAGCGCCTTCGGGCCTCACAGAGCCTGCCCCGGGACTCTCAGGTCGAGCGGTACCGCGTCGTCGCCGAGGACTGGATCGGCCCGGAGTTGGAAACCTACGCGACCGTCGCTCGCGAGGCCTCAGGGCTCACCGGACAGGCCGCGAAGGACTTGGTCACCATCACTCCCGTCTCCGAAGAGTTCGTGGACTTCCGATCGACCGCGACCTCCGAGATCGGCTCGACGCGTTACGAGTTTACTCAGTCCGAAATTCTGACCCTGCCGCAGTTGCTCTTCTCCGCGAAGGAGTTCGGCGGCGACGAGCGGATCGATCTGCAGCGCGGGCTTCTCTTCGGTCCGGTCGTGAACCCGCGATCCGGCGGCCTGCGAGACCTGATCTTCGTGCGCATCACCGATGTCCGACAGGAAGGCCCGGCGGAATCCGTCGAAGCGGTCGAGGAACAGGTCCGCGAAGACCTCGCCACGCTTCGCGGCTACGAGGAGCTGAGCGAGCGGGCCGGAACCTTCCGCGAAGCGTTCGCCGATGGCGGCGTGACATGGTTCTTCGAGATGGAGTTCTCGAATTCGAATCAGGCGAAGACCTACCTCGACGCGGTCATCGGCAACGACACGGTCCAGACCAACCTTGGCGACCCGCTTCCCGATCTCGCGGCCTCGGCCCTGCCGTCGGGCGTGATCGAGCACGCTCGCACGCTCGACCCGACCCAACCGCTCGACGGAGTCGCGGCCGACGCACGCACAACGTCCGTGCTGATGCCCGAGCGGCTGAGCCTCGGCCTCGTCACCGTCAAGGCCTTCCGGCCGACGACCGTCGATCGCCTGCGCGAGGGCATGGTGCAGATCGAACGCCGACTCAAGGATGAGGGCCGGGCACTTTCGACCCAGGCCCCCTACTCATTCGGCTCCCTCGCCGAACGACTCGGCTTCGAACGCCTCGACCGAGAGGAAGAAGAGTTCTGAGTCGGGAAGGCCGGGCCGGTCAGGAATCGAGTTCTTCGAAGCCCAGTTCGAGGCGGATCTGATCATCGAAACCACGAATCGACCTCCGGAACCGCGCCGCGTCGAATCGTCGCGGGAGTCCCGCGAGATCGCTCGCACCCCCGACAACCTTGAGAATCGCTCTGGCCACATCGACCGGTCGAACGAGCCCCCGTCCCCAGTATTCGTAGTCCGCCCACGACACCAGCATCTCCACCGACGATAACTTGCCCGAGACCGTTGCCTCGCCGCTGAACAGCCAGCCTTTCTCGGTCTCGGATTCATGCAGGTCGAAGATCATCGCGTTTGTAACTCCGTAGTCTGGTCATCGGGGCAAGCCCGGCCGTCGCACGAATCATCGCAGCCATCTCCTGCCCGCTCCCGTTCCTTTCGATTCCACGCACCTTGGAGCCTGAACATGCCACACCCCTCTGATTCCGGCGCGCCGGATTCCCGTCGCGGCCCCCAGCGAAACAAGCCGCGTCGAAACGCCGTCGGCACCCCCACGGAACGCGCAGCCCGCGCCCGCGACAGCAGGCGCTCTCGCGATTCCGGCGATCGCACCCGCGTCCGCCCCGGCAACTGCAGCCCTGCTCGTGAGCGGGTCCTGACGCTGGTGACGAAGCAGGTCAGCAAGTTCCCAGACCTGGCGATCGCCACGCCCGGGGAAGAGAACCTCAGCGATCGCGATGCCGCGTTTGCCCACGCGCTCTACGACATCGTCATCCGGCGCTGGAATACCCTGAAGTGGTGCATCGAGCGCCACCTGTCGCGCGACTGGTATCGCACGCCCGATGAGGCGCGAGCCGCCTTGCTCTGCGGAGCGGCCCAACTCTTCTTCATGCGAAGCGTCCCGCCTTTCGCCGCGGTCAACGAAACCGTCGAATGGACCAAATACAACGGTAGCCGAGCCGCCGGAGGCATGGTCAACGCGGTCCTCCGCAAGCTGATCAGCGACCTCCGACGCGCCGAAGCGGAACAGCCCGAACCCGAGAATCCGGATGCGCTGTTCGACGACGAGGGACGCAAGCTCAAGCCGGCGGGCCCGCCCCCGGAGAAATTCGACGAGGACGCTTTCGGTCGCCTGTTCCGACCGACCTGGTCCAACCAGCGCGACGAGCTGCCCGTCGGAGACGGCACAGCGCTCGTCTTGGTCGGCCCCCTACTGCCCTCTGACCCGCACGATCGCCTCGCGATCACGACCAGCACGCCGAGCCCGCTGTTGCGCGAATGGGTCAAGACCTCTTCGCTGCGCGAAGCCCGCCCGCTCGCCGAGCACGGTTTGATAACACCCCCAACGATCCTGAACACCTCGGCCGCCAAAGAGACGCTTCCGGAGACCTGCGTCGTCCACGACGCGCCGGGCCATCACGTCTTCACCGGCTCGCGAGCCGAACTGAGCGAGATGCTGAAGTCGCGCGATGACATCTGGGTCCAGGACCCCGCCTCGTCTCTCGCGGTCCAGTCGGTGCTCGACCTTGAGCCCGAGGTCGTCATCGATGCGTGCGCCGGACTCGGGACCAAGACGCGCCAGCTCGCCGCCGCCTTCCCGAACGCGACCGTGATCGCGAGCGATATCGACCGTCCCCGGTTCCAGAGCCTCGCAAAGTCGATGGCAGACGTCCCGAACGTTCGGGTGGTCCCGTACTCCGAGCTCTCGGCTCACCACGGCACGGCCGATCTCGTGCTGCTGGATGTCCCCTGCTCGAACACGGGCGTGTTGTCCCGGCGCGTCGAGGCGAAGTACCGCACCTCCGAGCAGCGAACGGCGGAGCTGACCGGGCTGCAGCGCCAGATCATCGCCGACGCGATCCCGCTCCTCCGCGCTCGAGGCCAGGGCCGCCCCGGCGGTGCCCTGCTCTATTCGACGTGCAGCCTCGACCCGAGAGAGAACGAAGAGATCGCACGCTGGGTCTCCAAGTGGCACTCGTTCGATGTCGAACGAGAGCACCGACGCGTGCCATCGGGAGGCCCCGGACGCCCCGCGACCGAGTATTCCGACGGCTCGTACGCCGTTCTGCTGCGATAGCCGGCATCGCCGCGGATGCGTTTGCATCCCCGCGCCGCTATGATGACACGGTTGGAGCCCGGTTCCGACCAGACGATCTGACCGACCTTCTGCTTCCGAGAGAGCCCATGAATCTGTTGGACATTCTGTCGCCGGACTGCATCGCGGTGCCGTTGAAGGCCACCGACAAGCGCGGCGTGATCAATGAGCTCGTCGATGTTCTGGCCGAGTCCGGAAAGGTCACCAACCCGGAGCAGCTCAAGGACGCCGTCTGGACTCGCGAGTCCACCCGGACCACCGGCATCGGCCACGCCCTGGCCATCCCGCACGGCAAGTGCGAGGGCGTCAACGACCTGACGATGGCCATCGGCAAGCCGGCCGAGCCGATCGACTTCGCGTCGATCGACGGGAAGCCGGTCAAACTCGTCGTCCTGCTCGCAAGTCCGCTTGATCGAACCAGCGACCACATCCAGGCGCTCGCGCGGATCAGTCGCCTGATGTACTCCGAAGAGTTCCGCGAGAAGATGTACAACGCCGAGAAGCCGCAGGAAATCTACGATCTCCTGCACCAGGTCGAGACCGCATCCGCCGCGAACTGATGGCTAGGCCTCGACTTTGCCGGCCGTCGTCCGAGCCGGCGCGTTCGCCTGGCCCGTAATCGACGCCGCAACGAGCCGCTCGATCTGCCCGATGCACCGATCGGCCTGTGCGCGGAACACCATCCACGGGAACAGCGAGATCAGGGCGACGATCAACCCGAACGCGGTTGTGACAAGGGCCTCGGCGATGCCGGCCGCGACACCCGAAATGTCCCCGACCGCCTCACCGCTGCCGAGCAGGTCGAACGACCGGATGATGCCGAGTACCGTCCCGAGGATTCCGAGCAAGGGAGCCGCCGTCACAACCGCGGCGAGCACCGCGTTGAAACGGTCGAAGTCGGGGCGGAACCGTTCGGTGAACTCCACAGTGGCGGCGTCTGCTACCCACTGACGATCGACGAGTTCCGATCCGACGGCTCCATAGAGAGTCCGATCTCGCGACGCCTCGGTCTTCGCGGACTGAATCTGCCCCGAGCGGAGCAGTTCGGTCAACCGCTGCATCCGCGCCCGGTGGCCCCGGTTGTGGAGGCGGAGCCAAAAGGCGGCGCGTTCCAGCGAAATCGCCACGGAAACCACGCTCAGCACCAGCAA
This sequence comes from bacterium, assembly GCA_024743075.1. Classification (GTDB taxonomy): domain Bacteria; phylum Planctomycetota; class Phycisphaerae; order Phycisphaerales; family UBA1924; genus JANSXG01. The sequence goes on from JANSXG010000127.1 coordinate 7,021, forward strand.
AGGCCACATGACCCAGCCGCCGCGGTTGAAAATGCTGATCATCTGTTCGAGCGCATCGGACACGTGAGGATGATACCTCCTGCGAGCAAATGGCTGCATCGAAGCGTTGTGATCGGGCGAAACCAGCCATATCCTCTCCCGCGGGCCGGTCGTCCGCGCCCCAGACGATTCGAAAGACCCACCAGCGATGACCAGCATGCAGACCGAGCCCGATACCGATGCGGATCAGATCCGGCAGGCCGTCGACGCGTGCCTCGAATCGTTTCTCGACCGGCGGCAGCTGCCGTCGAATCTCGACGAGGCGGTGCGATACGCGCTGCTGGGCCCCGGGAAGCGTGCGAGGCCGCGGTTGGCGCTGGCGTGGTGTCGTGCTCTGGGCGGATCGGACGATGACTCTTTGCCCGGTGGCGGCGCGGTCGAGATGATCCACGCATTCAGCCTCGTGCACGACGATCTGCCGGCGCTGGACAACGATGACCTGCGCCGCGGACGCGCGACGACGCATATCCGCTTCGGCGAGGCGATGGCCCTGCTTGCCGGCGATGCGCTGATGAGCCTCGCGTTCGAGATCGCGCGCGAGTGCAGCGAGCCGGATCGCGTGGTCCGAGAACTCGCGACCGCCTGCACTGAGATGATCGCGGGGCAGGTACTCGACACGCTCGGCGGCGAGGGCGATCGACCGTGGGCTCAGGCCGACCCCCTCGACCGCCTGCGCCGAGTCCATCGAGGCAAGACCGGAGCGCTGATCCGGGCCTCGTGCCGGATCGGAGCGATCTGCGCCGGAGTCGCCGACGACTCCGCCGAACTGCGCGCCGCGACGGACTTTGCCGACGCCATCGGCCTGATGTTCCAGATCGTGGACGATCTGCTCGACGAGGAGCAGAGCGCTGAGCACGTCGGCAAGGCGACCGGTAAGGACCGCGAAGCCGGCAAACTGACCTACCCCGGAGTGGTCGGAATCGAACCCGCGCGGGACGAAGTGCGTCGTTTGAAGGAGCAGGCGTTGCGGTCCCTGGAATCGCTCGGGCCGAAGACCGAACCACTCCGAGAGATCTGCCACACCCTGTCGGTTCGCACTCGCTAGGGGATCAAGGAGAACGCTGACGCCCGCCCCGACGTGGGATACAATGTTTCAAGGAAGATTGAAAGTTCGATTCGGCCGCTCAACCCGAACTCGAACGCCTCAGAGGACGGGACAAGCACTTGACCATTCTGCCGACCATCGCTTCGCCCGCCGACCTCAAGGCGCTCCCGATCGATCGCCTGCCGGATCTCGCGCAAGAGATCCGCGACACGATCATCGGCAAGGTCACCCAGTCCGGCGGGCACCTCGCGCCGAATCTGGGCGTCGTCGAACTGACGATCGCGCTGCACTATGTATTCGACTTCGGGCACGACCGCTTGCTCTTCGATGTCGGGCACCAGTGCTACCCCCACAAACTGCTCACCGGTCGCCAGAACATGATCGCCGGCCTGCGCACGCGCGACGGTATGGCGGGCTTCCCCGAGCCCAAGGAATCCTCCTACGACCTGTTCAGCGTCGGGCACGCCGGGACCGCGATCTCGACGGCCGTCGGCATGGCACGGGGCGATTCGCTCAACGGCGACGCCTTCGACCCGGCGAAGAACAACAAGGGCCGCCGGGTTGTTTCGCTCATCGGCGACGCGTCGATCGTCAACGGCGTCGCGATGGAAGGTCTGAACAACGCCGGCACGCTCAATCGCCAGTTCCTGATCGTGCTCAACGACAACGGCATGTCCATCAGCAAGCCGCAGGGCGCCATGGCGGCCTACTTCGACAGGATGCGGATCAACCCGCTCTACGGCGGCATGAAGCGCCGCGCCAAGCGGATGTTGAACCACGTGCCCGGCGGCTCGCGGGTCGCCGAGGCGTACCACCGCATGACCGAGGCCATGAAGGCCGGCGTCGCCGAGCACTCATGGTTCGAGAACTTCGGCCTGCTGACCGTCGGCCCCGTCGACGGGCACGACCTGCCCTCGATGATCGAGTTCCTGTCTGAGATCCGCGACTTCGATCGCCCGATGGTGCTGCACGTCAAGACCGTCAAGGGCAAGGGCCTCGACTACGCCGAGAAGGACGCCACAACCTTCCACTCCCCCGCCGCCCACACATACGACCCGGCGTCCTGCCGCGTCGAGATCGTCTCGAAGGGACGCTCCTTCACCACCGCGTTCGCCGACGGGCTCATCCGCGTGATGGACCACGATGACAAGGTCGTCACCTGCACCGCGGCGATGCCCGGCGGCACCGGGCTCGACAAGGTGGTCGTCGAACACCCCGATCGCACCTTCGATGTCGGCATCTGCGAATCGCACGCGATGGACATGATGGCGGGCATGGCCAAGACCGGGCTCAAGCCGTTCTTCGCGGTGTACTCGACCTTCCTGCAGCG
>JANSXG010000068.1 GCA_024743075.1 bacterium
GACCAGACCTGTACGGTTTCCGAACGGAAAACTTTGGGGATCTAAAGGGGGATCAAACCCATGAGACTGAGCAAACGAACTGAATACGGCGTCATGGCGACCGCTCGCCTCGCCGATCGAGCACGTTCCGGACCGGGCTACCTGCAATCCCGCGAAATCGCGGAGAACGAGCAGCTCCCGGGCAAGTTCCTCGAATCCATCCTGCTGGCGCTGAAGTCCGCCGGCATTTTGGAATCGAAGGTCGGTGCCGGCGGCGGCTACCGCCTGATCCGCGATGCCGACGAACTCACCGTTGGTGAAGTTGTCGCCGTCCTCGAAACAGCGAATGCCAAGTCGGAAGATGCAGATGCCCCGACCGATACCGTCGGTCGGCGGACGCTCAATCTGCTCAACGACCGGATCGACCAGGCGTTTCACGCGAAGGTCGGCTCGATGACCATCGCCGATGTGCTGAACCAACTGGATTCCAAGCCGGCTTCGGTGCCGAGCGTTAACTCGGTCAGCCCGGCGTCGGCCCGCCCGATGTCGAACCTCACCGGCAATTCGGTCCGCTGAGGCGCCTCGCGTCTCTCTTCGGGTTGGTCCCGGACCCCGGCACGCCGAAACGGCGTGCCTTTTTATTTGCACCACCCCGCGGTTGAGTCGAGGATGAAGGCATGAGCGGTCGGAGCGATCGAATTCTGAGAATGGGCCTGGCGGGCGCGTGGGTGCTCGCGCTCGCTGGCGCGGCGTCCGCGCAGGACCGAACGCCGCTCGACCCCGGTGTCTCGGATATCAACTCGCTGCAAACGAGCCTCCGGGCTCTGCCCCCCGTCGTGCGCCACGACGCCGCCTTCGAACACGTGTATCAGTCGCCCCTCGACCCGAACCAGCGATACCGCGTCGCTGGCGGCCTGTACGCGGTGTTCGATGTCTCTGAGTACGTCGAGCTGCCCGGCGGCTCGCGTCCGGTCTACCCCGCGGGCGTGCGGTTCCACATCGGTCCGCCGCTAGGCTTCGGTGACGGTCCGATCGATCCCGCGACAGCCGCGCTGCTGAGGCAGACGAACCCTGAGTTCGACCTCAGAGCGGTGGACCGCGATCGCAATGACGCCGTGACGGATCGCGGCACGACCGTTGTCCGGATGCCTGCGCCCGTACCGACGATCAGCAGCGAGGCGGTGCGTCAGCAGCGACTGCGCGAGATTACCGCCAAGGCCCTGCACAAGGCGGGCCTCGACGGCTAGCGCGACCGAGGGCCGATCACACTCGACAGACCGTGATTAGCGTGACTGACGCTCGTCGCCGCTGGCGATCGAGCTGCGCATGTCGGTGTCGGCGACGACGTTCTTCATGCGGTAGTAGTCCATGATGCCCATGTTGCCGGAGCGGAAAGCTTCGGACATCGCACGGGGAACCTCGGCCTCGGCGAGGACCACCTCGGCGCGGTTCTTCTGCTCGAGGGCGCGGAACTCCTGCTCTTCGGCGAGGGCCATGGCGCGGCGTTGTTCGGCCTCGGCCTGGAACCGCTTGGTGTCGGCTTCGGCCTGCTCGGCCTGCAGCTTCGCACCGATGTTGTCACCCACATCGATATCAGCGATATCGATCGAGAGGATCTCGAAGGCGGTACCCGCGTCCAGACCGCGACCGAGCACGGTCTTGGAGATGCGGTCCGGGTTCTCGAGCACCTCGGCGTGGGTCGCTGAGGAACCGATGGTCGAGACGATGCCCTCACCGACGCGGGCGACGATGGTCTCTTCGGTCGCACCACCGACGAGGCGTTGGATGTTCGCACGCACGGTGACGCGGGCGCGGGCCTTGAGTTGGATGCCGTCTTTCGCAACGGCGTCCACGGTCGAGCGTCCGGAGCCGACCTTGGGGTTCGGCACATCGATGACCTTGGGGTTCACCGAGGTCTGCACGGCGTCGAGGATGTCGCGGCCGGCGAGGTCGATCGCGCACGCGGTGTCCCAGGGCAGGTCGATCTTGGCACGGTCGGCGGCGATCAGGGCGTTGATCACGCTCGGCACCCGCCCACCGGCCAAGTAGTGCGTTTCCAGCTGGTTGACCGAAACATCGAGCTGGGCCTTGGCGGCACGGATGCGGCTGATGACGATCGTTTTGGGATCGACCTTCCGGAACTTCATGCCGATCAGGTCGAAGATGCCGACCTTGGCCTTGCTGAACAGGGCCTGGATGTACAGGTTCAGGAACTGGAACAGGAATACCGCGAGGACCAAGACAATCAGGCCGCCGACGGCTATTACAGCAATCCAAATCGGATCCATAGGTGGTTAGCCCCTCATATGGCGTTCTACGCGAAAACTATGCCCCGATCATAGCCGTGATGCCACGGACTCGCCCGCTGCTCTCGTCGGCGTCGGCCGGGTCGGTCAGACCGGACGCACTTTCACGGTGGAGCCATCAACGCGGGTCACGCGCACCCTCACTCCGGCGTCGAGCATGCCGACCTCGCTGACGCCTTCGATCGTAACGCCGTCGATTTTGACGCTCCCGACGGGGCGCATCGTGGTGCTCGTGGTCCCCTCGGCGCCGACCAGCGCCTGGCGCCTGGCTTCTTCCTCGCGGCGCGACTGCTCGAGTTTGGCCAGCTCGGCTTCGTCGTTCTCGTCTTCACCGAGGATAAGTCGCTTGCCGATCGGCGTGTTCGGGAAGACCTTCAGCGCGAAGTTGATGGCCAGGGGGACCATGACGATGAGGCCGGCGAGACTGACGATGCCGAGGGTGGTGCTCTCGTAGGAGAACGCGACGACCGCGCCGAGAGCCGCGGCGAGCGCAACGAGACCGATGATGCCGCCGGAAGGCACGACAATCTCGATCACGAAGAGCAGCGCCGCGATGCCGAGCAGGCTGAACGCCCAGAGGAGGTAATCGCTCATGAAGACGCCTCCGTGCCATCGGGAGTTGGCTGGTCATCTGGGATGAGCTCGACGGCGACGCGGTAGCGGGTCGCACTGATCACGCGGACGCGCTGGCCCTGATCGATCGCGCCGCCCTCGGCGACCACATCGACGAACTGCCCGTTGATCTCGGCCTGTCCGGACGGCATAAGCCGCGTCGTCGCGACACCTTCATCGCCAACGCTGGCGGGGGCTTCGGGATCAACGGAAGCGCCCATCGCCGACAGCATCGACTCCTGGGGCCTGGGCGGATCCTGCAGGATGAGCAGGTTCGCGATGGGGATGTACTTGGTGTATCGGCTGAAGAGGTACATGCCCACGCCTGCGCCGAACACGCTGAGCAGGACGATGCTGGCGGCCCACGCGAGATCCGCGCCGGAGCCCGGGTTCTGGCCGGGGAAGAGTTCGCCCGCGCCCGCGAAAGTTCCCATGAGCCCGCCGAGGACGCAGACCAGCCCGGTGACGCCGGCGACGGCGGTCCCGGGCATGATCAGGACCTCCACGAATATGAGGAGCACCCCCGCCGCGACCGCGACGGCGGGCCACCAGCCGGCTGCGTTGATCATCATCGGGGGAACCACGAGGCACGCGAGCGCCGCGAGCGCGATGATGCCGAACACGCCGGCGCCGGGCATCGAGAGCTCGATGAACATGCAGAGCAGGAAGAGGACGATCAGGACCGCGCGGATGACCATTCCGGTCACGCCCTGTGTCATCACTTTCACGAGAGATTCGGACCAGCTGCGATCAAGCCGAGCCAGTTGGCCCTTGGGCGTGCCGGTGAACTGGCGGAGTTCATCGTCCGTGTCGATGACCGCCTTGGCAAAGCCGAGTTCGCGCAGGCCAGGCGTGGTCAGAGTCAGAAACGCATTGCCGTTCGTCGCGTAGCGCACGAACTCAAAATTCGACGGGTCCTCGTCGGAGAAATTTGGCCGATCCGAACCGGGCGTCCGCATCGTGCTGAGAGATAGGTTCGTGGACTCTGTCATTCCCGGAGTCACCTGATCCGATCCGGGGACATAGCCAGCGTCGCCGGTTCCGTCTGCTGCTCCAGTGCCCCTGCGATCACCGGAGTCGCCGTCTGAATAAAGCCGCTCGCCGGACTCGCGCAGATCGATTTCGCCGCCGGACGCCATGAATGGCTCTGCATCGCGAGGGGGGGCCTCTCCGAAAAGTGCGCGGTACTCGCGCTCGGTCAAGAAGTAGGACTTGCCGGTCCGCTTGTCGCGCACTTGCCAAGTCTCCACCCCAAGGGTGAGGAATGACTGCACCAGCACCTCGTCGTAGCCGTGGCGGCGCGCCGAATCGACAACCTCCGCGATGAGCGGAGCGGTGATCTTTGCCCGCTCGTTTGCAGGGATGCCTTCTTGAAAGCCGAGCATGGTGATGATGCCGGCATCCCCCATCGTGGCGTTGGAACTCACGACGATCTCGTCGCAGGCGATCGCGATGATCGCGCCGCCGGAGTACGCGTCGTCCCGGACCCAAGCGATGGTGTGCAGGTTCGACGACTTGAGCGCTCCGGTGATCTCGGTCACCGCACCCACGGCGCCGCCCGGGGTGTCGAGTTCGATGACGATGGCATCGGCGCCGGCCTCCTCGGCCTGCTTCAGACGGCGTTGGACGCTCGCGGAGGTCACCGCGTCGATCTCGCCCCTGATCGTGATGACGGCGAGGTTGTCGGCCTGTCGGACCGCCGGGACCGCGGCCGGAGCGGTTGGCGTGGACGCCCCGCCGGAACCGACGGGGGTTGCCGGCTCGTCCTGGCCGATCGCGCTGAGGGCCATGAGCAGGACGAGGCACATCGCCCCGACGGCCCGAACCACCCAGTTCGAAGTCATGTTCAGACTCTGCATAGCCACACTATACGCATCTGGGATGCCAAAAAACCCGCCCTGAACCGACACCGACAGACGACGGTACGCTGGGGAGTCGTGTCCGGTTCTGGTCCATCTCCCATATTGCCTGAGGGCGTCCCGTCTGACGGGGCGAGTGCGGGTTGGCTGCCGCCGCACCTGTTGGCGGTGGCGATCGGCGGCGCGATCGGGGCGCTGCTGCGGCATTTCGTGAACCACCACGCCGGCTCGCTCATGCCCGAGCACCCGGAGCGTGCGACGCTTCTGGTGAACGCGGTCGGCTCGATCGCCATGGGTTGCCTGCTGGCGTGGGTGGTGCATCGGCCCGAGCACCTCTCTCCGATGCTGCACACCGGGCTGACGGTCGGGCTGCTCGGCGCACTGACGACCTATTCGACGTTCTCGACGGATGCGCTCAAACTGCTCCACGCCGGTCGCGGGTTCGACGCCGCGCTGTATGTCGTGCTGACGACGGTGCTGTGCATCGCGGGCGCGGCGGGCGGCTACGCGCTCATGACCGTCCTGCTGGCGCGTCCGACGACCTGACACGGGCGACCGGCACCGGAGTCAGTTGTACTCGTCCCAGCCCTCGGGCATCCAGACCGGGAGGTCGCCGACGGCTTCTTCGACCGCTCCTGAGATGGGGATACCCCACGCCTCGAAGTACGGGGCGAGATTGCGCTCGACGGTCTGGCTCATGGTGATCGCGAATCGGTCGCGCTTCTCGTCGTCTGTGCTCGGTCGCTCGCCCGGGGCGAGGTCGTCGTAGGCGCGGAAGGCGGTGCGGAAGGCCTCCCAGCCGAATTCCTGCCAGAGCAGGGCGTAGGTCTGCAGCGCGAGGAACGGGTCGCGCTTCCACTTGTCGAACGGTGCGCCGTCCTGCGCGTGCTTGACCATCGTCGCGAAGGCTCGACCGGGTTCGGTTCGCATCGCGGCGTTATCGAGCGGGTAGCCGTTGACGGTATGAAGCGCGAGCACGGTGAAGATGTTGACCGTGACCTCGCCGGTGCCGGAGAAGGTCCACATCGGATTCTGGTGGGAATGCCCCATCTCGTGGTAGTGGCCCCAGAGCTGGTTCTCGCCCTCGGCGTCGAAGTTTGCGAGAGCGACCATCTCGTCGGCGGCGGTCATGGGAATGACCAGCGGCCCGTCAGACGGGCAGTACATGTAGCCCCACGACAGGCGTTTCTCGGCGACGTACCGCTGCTGACGATCCGGCCAGTGGCGCGCAGAGCGGGGCTCCATCTCCTGCATCGCCTCGTGCACCTTGTTCCAGTGGTCCATGACCAGATCAGGGCGATCGAGTTCACGGACCGCGCTCGCGGGGATGGTGAAGACCAGTTCGTCGGATTCGAGTTCGGCCCAGGCGACCGGGAGCGATCGCAGGCGGGACTGCCACTCTTCGACGGTGGTGTGCCCGAGGCGGAAGCGCGGCATCTCGACGGCGCCGGAGATCTCAACGGTCAGCCCGGCTCGGGCGGTTTCGGGGTCGAGGTCGAGGTAGACCGGGCCTCCGATGGGCGAGGCGAGCGTGGTCTGATCGGCGTTGAGGGCGGTGCGGAAGATGGCCTTGGGCATGCGCACGCGATCGTCGAAGTCCTGCGGGTCGCGCCAGGCGCCGATCTGGACAGCGGAACCGGCGGTCGCCCCGTTGATGACGCGAACGGTCACGGGCTCGCCGGGTGCGGCGTACAGGCCGGTGGATCGCCAGCCGGGGATGGCATCGAGGGTGATCCGTCGGGTGATGCGAGGCATGTCGACCGGCACCGGGCCCGGGAACGCGACGGCACTGGGGTGGGCGCGGACATCGCCGGACTTGGCGCGCCGTGCTTCGAGGTCGAGCAGGGCGCAGGCGAGCGGCTGCTGGTTCAGGCGCAGCGGGCGATCGGCCATGTTGGCGTAGGCGTCGTCGAGCTGCTGGCGATAGCGATCGGCGAGCGCGTCGGCGGCGCGGATGAGCGGGCCGTCGAGCGGGGCGATGGCCAGACCACCTCGGACCACGCGCGCTGCCAGGGCTTTGTCGCCTTCGGCTTCACCCGCGAGGATGCGCATGGCGAAGTCCGCGTTGGTGAGCGCCAGGACGGAGTTGTCGAGTTCGTAGAGCCCATCGCGACCGGGCGAGAGGGCGCGGTCGGTGTACATGATGCCGGCGCCCGAGAGCAGGCGGTTGGCGGCAAGGTCGTCTACCGAGTCGGCGTGACCGAGTTGGAGCTGGCCCCAGGCGGTTTCGACGCAGAGCATCCCGCCGCCGGCGCGAAGCCAGGCGCTGAGATCGTCGAATCGCCCGGCGCGATGGAAGGCCTGCGCGGAACCGACCACGAGGTCGACCGTGTTGAAATCGAGGTCTTCTTCAGAGCCACCCACGCGCTCGACGGCGATATCGCGACTCGCAAGCAGATCGGCGATGGGATCGGGGACGCCCCAGGCGCGGACGGGTCTTTGGTCCGCGAGCCAGGCGAGTTGTTCGGCGATGAACGCGCGGGTATCGCCCCGGTCATCGCGGAGAAAACCGCCGTGCCCGAGGGTGACAACGCGCCCGTTGCCGAGGCGGGTTCTGGCGCTGAGGACGGTGCCGTCGGCGATGGCGGCGACGGGCTCGGCATCGCCCCAGACGATGACGGAGGCGGGGTTGCCGCCGGTGGCGATGGCGTCGGCGCCGTGAGCAGGAGCGATGCAGAGGAGTCCGAGGACGATGCTAGCCAGTCTGTGCATGGCCCGATGCTAGCGGAAAGCGGGCGAAATCCGAGGAACGGGCCGAATCAGGTCCCTTCGAGGGCCCAGCGCATGGGCTTGACGGTGCAGTCGATGTGCAGGGTGAAGCAGCCGGGGCCGGTGTGCCCGAGGACGGTCGGCCAGATGATCTCCCGGTCGGTTCGCGGCAGGTCGAGGTCCATCAGGCGACCGGGCTCGATCCATTCGAGGCGCCCCTCGTCGAACTCGATCCGCTCGGTCCGGACGGGGTCGAGCACGCGGAACCAGAACATGAGCCAGTGGGTCGGCGGGGCGCCGTCGGCTGATCGGTAGCCCTTCTCGGAGATGATCCCGGCGAGGTGCAGGCGATTGAGGGCGATGGTCAGACCGGCTTCTTCGGCGATCTCGCGCTGGGCGCACTGGGTCGGGCTCTCGCCGAGGGCGGTTTCGAGTTTTCCGCCGATGGGTGAGTAGAGGCCCTTGTTGGGCGACTTCGCGCGATGCAGCAGCAGGTATCGCCCCTGATCGTCACGGAGTTCGCAGAGGCACGCGATCTTGTACGAGGCGACTTCGGACATGGCGTGAGCGTACGCTGGTTTTCGGCTCGGCACGACGCGACTGCCGATACCTTCTGTATGACGACCCAGCCCCCGAAGCACGCCCCTCGCACGACCGATCTGCCCACCATGGCCCCCGCCCTGCACCAACCCTTTGATATCGCCGGCAAACGATGCCACCTGATCGGCATCGGCGGATGCGGCATGTCGGGGCTCGCGCAGATGCTCCGGGCGCGCGGTGCGATCGTGTCGGGTTCGGACCGGGGCGAAACGGCGGTCACACGAGCGCTGGGGGCCGCGGGCATCGAGGTCGGCTTCGACCAGTCGGGCGCGGCGCTTCCGGAAGGGCTGGACCTAGTGATCGCGTCGGCGGCGATCGGGGCGGACCACCCGGAACTCTCGGCGTCGGTCAACGCCGGTGTGCCGACGATGACCTACGCCGAGGCGCTGGGCCAGTGCATGCTTGGGCGGACGGGTATTGCCATCGCCGGGACCCACGGCAAGTCGACGACGGTGGGCATGCTCGGGCACACGCTGATCCGGGCGGGGCTGGACCCGACGGTGATCGTCGGGGCGACCTGCCCGCAGTTGCGCAAGAACGAGACCGACCTGCCGACGGGCTTCCACCTCGGGGCGGACGCCATCCCCACCGGTGATCGCGCCGGCGAGCCGGGCATCCTGATCGGCGAGGCCTGCGAGTTCAACCGGTCGTTCCACCGGCTGCACCCGACGATCGGCGTGATCAACAACATCGAGGCGGACCACCTGGACATCTACGGATCGCTGGACGCGGTCGTCGAGGCGTTTCACGAGTTCGCGCTGCGCCTGCCGGATACTGACCGAGGCGGTCGGCTGTTGATCGCCCACGACAACGCCCATCGACGTGTGGTTACGGCGGGCCTCGCCTGCGAGGTCAGCACGATCGGGTTCAACCCGGCCTCGGACTACCGCGTGTCCTACGACCGGGCCTCGCGCCGGGTGGAACTGCGCTCGGACGCCGAGATCGGGGGCGTGCACCTGCAGTGGACGATCAGCCAGCCGGGCGATCACATGGCGCTCAACAGCGCGACGGCGGCGGTGCTCGCGCTGTGGCTCGGCGCCGAGCCGGGCGCGATCGAGTCGGCGCTGTCGACATTCACGGGCGTGGACCGTCGCCTGCAGCTGCTGGGCGATGTCGCGGTCCGACCGGGCGACCCGAGCGCGGGCACGGTGCGGGTGTACGACGACTACGGGCACCACCCGACGGAAGTCGACACGACGCTCCGCGCGCTGCGCGAGGCGGAGCTTTCCGACCGGGACGGGCGCCTGATCTGCGTCTTCCAGCCCCACCAGCACTCGCGGACGCGGTTTCTGCTCGAAGAGTTCGCGCAGTCGTTTTCCCATGCGGACATCGTGATCGTGCCGCACATTTACTTCGTGCGCGACTCTGAGATCGAGAAGACCAAGGTCTCCGCGGCGGACCTCGTCGATCGGTTGCGCAGTCAGGACATCCGTGCGATGCACCTGTACCCGTTCGGGGCGATCGTGGAGCAGCTCCAGCAGGTCTGCCGGGCCGGCGACCTGGTCGTGATCATGGGCGCCGGGCCGGTGACGAGCGTGGCGCACGACTTTGTGAAAGCCCAACAGAAACTCGACTGCGCGTCCTGACGATCGCGGCTAAGGTTTTCGTTCTCATGAGCCGCACGCTGTACGACATCATTGAGTTCAACAAGGCCATCGACACCTGGTTCGGAGTAGGCGGTGGCGCGGACCGGTACGCGAGACCGGCGGACCGAGAGGAACTGGCGGACTGCCTGGTCGCGTACGCCGGGCACACCGTCCGCGTGCTCGGCGACGGTGCGAACCTGCTGGTGGATGATGACGGCGTGGACGGGCTGGTCGTGGATCTCGCAGACCTCGACAGCGCGGAATACAGCCCCGGTGAGTCACCGGACGAGGTGATCCTGCACGCGCAGGCCGGGGCGAACCTGCCCCGATTGATCGTGGAGTCGGTGCGCGAGGGATACTCGGGTCTGGAGTCGCTGGCGGGCATCCCGGCGTCCATCGGCGGGGCGGTCATCATGAACGCGGGCGGGGCGTTCGGCTCGATCTCGGAACTGGTGACGAGGGTGCACGCGATGTCGTCGACGGGGGCCGAACTGGTGATCCCGGCGGAGCAGATCAGTTTCGACTATCGCCATTCCGGGCTGGAGCACCTGGTGATCACGTCGGTGGAGCTGCGACTGCGCCGCGTCGCCGAGAAGACTCGCCCGGCCCTGCGCGATCGCCTCAAGGAAGTGATGGCCTACAAGAAGAAAACCCAGCCGATGGCCGATCGGTCGGCGGGGTGCTGCTTCAAGAACCCGCTCGCGGTCGGTCGCGGGCTTCCCGGCTCGGGTACGCGTGTCTCGGCGGGCAAGCTGATCGACGAGGCCGGGTGCAAGGGGCTTCGCATCGGCGGGGCCGAGGTGTCGGGCGTGCACGCGAACTTCATCGTGACGCACGACGGCTGCCGTGCACACGACATCATCGAACTGATGGACGAAGTCGAGCGACGCGTCCACGCGTTCTGCGGCGTGCACCTCGAGCGCGAGGTCAAGGTCTGGCAGAGGACCGAGCCATGAGCGAATCCCGGCCGATCGTCCTGGTGCTCGCCGGCGGCCCGGACGCCGAGCGCCCGGTGTCCATCGAGTCGGCGACGGCGGTCCACGAGGCGCTGGGCCGGTCGGAGCGGTTTGAGTCCCGTTACGAACTGATCGATCGCCCGACGCCGGACGAACTGGACGCGCTCATCAAGTCACACGGCACGTCGTGCGTGTTCCCGGCCCTGCACGGGCGCTGGGGCGAGGGCGGGCCGCTGCAGGAGATGCTCGAGCGGTCCGGTATCGCGTACATCGGCTGCCGGCCGCCGGCGGCGCGTCGTGCGATCGACAAGGCCGAGACCAAGCGGATCGCGACGGTTGTGCTGGAGCGGTTCACCGGCGAGGCGCTGCACGAAGTCATCCGAGTTTCGCGGACGGAGATGGTCAACCCGGCGTCGGACGAGATGCCTCTGCCGCTGCCGCTGGTCGCCAAGCCGAACTTCGAGGGCTCGACGTTCGGGCTGCACATCGTGCGGACACCCGAGCAGTGGGCGACGGCGCTGGAGGCGATCCGGTCCGAGCAACGGATGTACATCGCCGAGCCGCTGACGCCCGGTCGGGAGTTCACCGCGGGCATGATCGCGGGCCCGCCCGACGCCGGCGGTCGCCCGTCGCCGGCGCTGCTGCGGGTGCCGCTGGTCGAGATCGCCCCGGCGAGCGACCTCTACGACTTCGCGGCCAAGTACCAGCGCGACGACACCGTCTACACGGTCGCGCCGGATCTGCCGGGGCCGGTCGCCGAGGCGATGCAGGCGTTCTCGATCGCGGTGGCCGAGACGATGGGCATTCGCCACCTGGCCCGGGCGGACTACATGTACGACGCGAGCGCCGGCACCTGCCATTTCCTCGAGATCAACACGATGCCGGGCTTCACGAGCCACTCGCTGCTCCCGAAGGCCGCGGCGCATACGGGACTGGGCATGGTGGCGCTGTGCGAGCGGCTGATTGACGCGGCGGTGGCGGATCATGCAGTTCAGGGTGCCACTGGCGACTTGTCCGCCAGTGCCGGGCCGAAACAGCCATGAGCCGGTGCTGGTCTAAACAGGATCAGAAGTACTTTTGACGGAGCAATGACGGTCCGACCGCCTTGCACTGGCGGACAAGCCGCCAGTGGCACCAGACCTACGCGGCACCCCCCAAACTGCACCGAACCGCCGGTAAACGCCGACAGTACCCGCTGATATGGCGCGCAAATCCTCGAAATCTCCCAGCAAATCGAAGAAGAAGGCCAAGGCGGACTCGCCGGGCATCTTCACCCGCCTCCGCGACGGCTACGAGACCTCGCTCGCGGGGCTGTCGCACGTGATGGACCACGCCGGGCGGATCGGGGCGGCGACGCTGATCGGGGCGACGCTGATCCTGTGGATCGTCGGCTCGGACAACCTGCAGGCGCGGGTCGCCGAGATCCGGGCTGAGGAGCCGACCGTCGCGATCGAGTTGCCGGCGTGGGCCGATGCCTCGAAAGGGCCAGTCGAACCGTTCATCGCCGAGACGATCCGCGAGTTCACGACCTTCGCGACCAGCAGCGCGGGCACCGACCCGTTCGACCACGAGTCGCTCGAGAAGATCCAGAGCTCGCTCGCACTGACCGGCTGGTTCCGATCGGGCCCGACCGTGCGGCGTGCGCCGGGCAATGTCATCCGCATCACCGGCGAGTGGCGCGCCCCGGCGGCGATCGTCGAGCAGGGCGACGGGATCTACCTCGTCGGGCTCGATGCGGTGCGGATGCGTCTTCCGGCGAGCGCCCCGCCCCCGGTGGACTACCTGACGATCTCGAACCCCTACATGCAGCCGCCGGGGTACAACGAACTCTGGACGGGCGGGGATGTGGAAGACGCCCTGCTGCTCCTGAGCTACCTCGCCGATGCGGCGCGGACCGGCAAGGGTTTCCGGCGCGAGGACCTCGAGCAGATCGCGGGCGTGGACCTGCGTCGATACGTCGAGACCGGGGCGCGCTCGATGCGCCTGAAGACCCGTCGCGGCGCGACGCTGGTGTGGGGCTCGGTGCCGCGTGGCGAGGGGCCGCTTCCGGGGGAGATCGGCTACCAGACCCGCCTGGAGCGGGTGGCGATGATCGTCAACGGCCGGGCCCGCAGCGAGGACAAGCCGGGACAGCCCTTGGTCTTGAATCTGGAAGCCTTGTTCATCGATCAGGTACCCTCTGGGGGTGGCTGAGCCCCCGAGCAACGACAATCCGATGCGCCGCAGTCGCATGCTCCCGGAAGACAGCGATCCGCTGTTTGATCCGTTCCCGGAGGATGACGGCATCGGGCGCGAGCCGACCGTGGTCTACGGTCCCGACGGGAGTGAGTACATCCACCCGGCGGACCTGCCCGACGAACGTGGCGAATCCGTGCGCCGCGGCTTTCGGCTCGGGCCGATGGTGTTCGTGCCGGAGCTGCGCAAGCGCAAGGGCGATCCCTGGGCGCATCGGAAGGCCGAGCCGCGGTTCTTTGCGCTGTACTGGTCGCTGTACCTCATGGTGGCGGCGCTCTTGACGATCTTCGCCGTGCGCTCGGTGGGCATGCCGTCGCGCGTGCAGTTCACCTTCGGCTGCCAGGCGATGGTCTTCCTCGCGGTCATCGGCGCGTGCGTGCTGTTCCCGATGACGCGCCTGAGCCAGTACCGGCCGAGGAACCCGCTGCGCGCGCTGATCGTGGACATGCTGATCGTGGTGCTACCGATCGCGGCGGTGATCGTGCCGATGCCGATGCTCACGAACTGGCCGCTTCCGATCGCGGGCGCACTCATACTCCTCGTCATCAGCTGGACAACACTCACGACGGCCCCCGTGTACTGGGCGCTGCGCGACCCGGACCAGACGCCGGCGACGCGCGGGCTGGCGATGCTCGCGATCCTCATGGCCGTCGGACTGGGACCGTTGCTCACGGTGCTCGCGGGCTGGATGGGTCTGGTGCCCCCGGCGACTCCGGCAGCGCCCGGCGGCGGTGGCGGTGTTGGCGGTCTGGGGGGCGGGCTGTTTGCCTACGCCTCGCCCTTCACGGCGGCCCCGGCGATCACGGCCTCGCCGCCGAACATGCGCGCGGCGTTGTCGGCCTTTGAATGGCTGTTGATCGCGTTGCCGATGATGCTCTCGATCGGGGTGTTCGCGATCGCGGGCGTGTGGTCGCCCTGGAACCAGTCGCACCAGGACGAGGTGCCTCGGCCGGGCGATTTTGCTTCCACCGAGCGGGCTGATCGGCTACAGTGATCCTGAACGAGATGAATCCCCCGCCGTGGCCAACGAGCCACGGTTTTGTTTTCGGAGTGCGTAGAAATGGACGTCATCACCGCCGACGAGAAAGCCAAGCTCCAGGAGAAGCTGAAGGCCGCGATGGCCAAGCGCCCGGAGATCACGAAGCGGATCGAGGAGGCCCGCGCGCTCGGTGACCTGAAGGAGAACGCCGAGTACCACGCGGCGCGCGAAGATCAGGGCATGAACGAGGCCGAGATCCGTCGCCTCGAGGAGCGGATCAACAAGGCCTCGGTGATCAGCGACGGGGCGATCCCGGAGGGCATGGTGTTCCTCGGCGCGACCGTGAAGCTCAAGGACCTGAAGTACGGCGATGAGGAGCTGTTCCTGCTCGTCGGCGAGGCCTCCGGCTCGGCTCCGGACGACGTGACCGAGGTCACCGCCAATAGCCCGATGGGCGAGGCCTTGATGAAAGCCCGGATCGGTGAGACGATCCGTGTGGACGCACCGCGCGGCGAACTCCGCTTCGAGGTGGTTGAGATCCTCTGACCGGTCGGCGAGGCGACCCGGGAGCAGATTGCCATGGCGACTGACTGGTCCGACAACATCATCGTCTGCGATCTCGCCGACGAACCGAGCCTGTCCGAGGAACTCAACGGGCTGCTGGCCCGGCTCGAGCAGAACGGCGACACGCGTCACTCCAGCGTCGTGGTGAACATGGCGGACGTGACGTACCTGAACTCGTCGAACATCGCCCAGTTGCTGCGCGTGCGCAAGGCAGTGAACGGTCACGGCGCGCGTCTGAAGATCGCCGGCACACGCGACGCCGTGTGGTCGGTCATGATGCTCACCGGGCTGGACAAGGTCTTTGACTTCGCCCCCGACAAGGCGACCGCGCTGGCGTCGCTTCAACTCGAGTCGAACGCGGGCGAGTAAGTCGCTTTCGAGAAGCGGCGTCCTGCCGACGCGCGCCTACGATCTCGTATGGCGCGCAAGGTCACCTACAGCGAACTCATCGGCGACGGGCCGGGCAAGTTTCTTTCGCCCGATGACCTGTTCCCCGCCAAGGGACTGGTCGACTTCATCGTGGAGTACGGCCAGGAGGGGCTCGACGCGCTCGACGACCACCCCGAGGCGCAGATCGCCCAACTGATCGAGGACATGATCGAGGCGGGGCTTTTGGAGCGCGAGGCAGACGGGTCGCTCACGATGACGCCGCGGATGCTCCGGGGTATGCAGCACCGGTCGTTTCTCGAGATTTTCCGTAACCTTAAGCCGGGCGTGCGCGACGGGCACCCGACGGCCGACCCGGGGCGCGCGGGCGAGCGGAGCGAGGGGACCAAGCCGTACCAGTTCGGCGACCCGCTTTCGGAGCTCGCGCTCGGGCCGACGCTGCGCAACACGATCCAGCGGACCGTGCGCGAGAACCCGACGGGAACTGGCGCTCCGAAACTGCCCCTGAAGTTTCAGGCCGACGACTTCGAACTGCACAACGTGGAATCATCGACGGATTCGGCGCTGTGCATCCTGATCGACCTGTCGGGCTCGATGATGCGCTACGGGCGTCACATCGCGGCCAAGCGGGTGGCGCTGGGCATGGCCGGGATGATCCGCGAGAAGTTCCCGCTGGACAGCGTGGAGTTCATCGGGTTCGCCTCGACCGCCGAGCCGATCCGCGAGCCGGACCTGCCCTTGGTGATGCCCAAGCCGGTGACGACGCGCGAGTGGGAAGTTCGAGTGCGCGTGCCGTTGGACCAGGCCGACCAGACGCACCCGCACTTCACGAACCTGCACCATGCCCTGCGCCTGGCGCGCCAGCAGCTCGGGCGGAAGGGCGCGCAGAACAAGCAGATCTTCATCATCACCGACGGCCAGCCGACCGCGCACCTGACGACCTCGAAGGCTGGCCCGGGCTCGGAGATCCTGAACCTGATCTACCCGCCCAGCGAGGCCTCGGCGGAGGCGACGCTGGAGGAGGCCTTCCGCTGCTCGCAGCAGGGCATCCGCATCTCCTCGTTCGCGCTGATCGAGGAGTACTACGGCATGGACTGGGTCGGCTTTGTCGACCAGCTGACGCGGCTCGTGCGGGGTGTAGCTTTCTACTGCACCGCCGGGGATCTCGGCTCGACGATCATGGAGAGCTACCTGGCCGGGAAGCGCGAGAAGAAGCCCCTGGGCTGATGCGGAATACCGAAGAATCTCGCCAGATCCCCAGCAGATATGGGGCGTTCGGCCCGCCCCTCGGGCGTGCTATACTTCACTCCGATGAGTGAGACGAAGCGTAATCTCAGTGATGACTCCGCGATGGATCGCGAAACGGTTCAGAGCGCCGAGACGAGCGAACGCTTTGAGCCGGCCGATCGCGCGTTGGCGACCAACAAGCCGGTGACGGCTTCGAGCAGCGGCGTGCCTTCCGAGCGTCCTCACCCGCGCAAGACCAAGCGTGGCGATCGACCGCAGAAGCAGACGATGTGGGAGAAGCTCGAGTCGTTCATCTCGCGGTTGTCCACGCGAAACAACTTCTGGCACCGCGTGGTGTCGCTGATCTTCCTGCCGTACGCGTTCAAGTCCGGCATCAAGATGGCCAAGCGCCCGAACGCGCAGCACTCGTACATCCTGCCGTTCCGCC
>JANSXG010000094.1 GCA_024743075.1 bacterium
GAACGAGTACACCTCTCTTCACACTTTCCATATCCGTTCCGGTTGCACAAGGTGACAGATGAGAGAGAGCAGATTCTGTCGAGCATGCCGTTGCGTGAGGTTTGGCAGCGATGGGTCGAGGATCGCGACGAGAGCCTCCGCGATCCCGATGGGCTGGAGTTCACGAGGGCTTGGGCGCTCGTGCATCTGGGGTGGGGCGATTGGCAGAAGAGTTTGCCCCGCGAATACTCCGAGCGGGGCAGTTGGGGACTCCAGGGTGCATTCAGAAACCTCGTGGACTGGCTGCCGCTGCTCCAGCCCCAGAATGGTGCTGTCGCGATGCTCGTTCAGGCCACGGAAGACCTCATCGCCCAGTACGAGCCGGAACCCGAGAAGGAGCTAGTGCGCCCCGGTCTGGGATACGGGAGTTCGAAACAGTCCCAGGCAGTCGACCGCGTCCACTCGTTTCTTCGATTCGCCCATCTCGTGGATTCAAGCCACACCGACGAGGCTCTCGCTCGATTCGCTGCGCTGCGGATGATCGCGATGGAGAAGGGGATCCCCGATTGCAAGTCCGGCCCGAGCATCGAGCAGTTCTGCATCGCGTACGACGCCGGCCTGCTCAACGAGCACGACTTCGTCATGCTTCTGTTGAAGGACCGCACGGCCGAGCAAGATTGGTATCGCTACGCGCATCATCGATTCGGACCGATCGATTTGGTGACGAGGATGGCCCCTCACGAGCTGCTGGTCGGCCGGCACGCCCTCGCCGAAAAGGCCGTGCAGCTTCGCGAAAGGTTGCTCGAGGTTGAACTGACCCGCGGTGAGCAGCCGACCGCTGCCAGCGGGCCATCGACCCTGCTGAGATTCGCCGGCGGGGCCGAGGTCCTGTTTCGTGTTGTCGGCGCGTTCGGAAAGGACAAGATCGTCCGCCAGGACCAGTGGGGTGATCCGACGAGAGCCTACTCGTTCAGCAGGCTGATCTCCGTGACCGTGCCGCTCGAAGGCGATACCGACGAGCGGTTCGCCGAACTCATCGAGCAGCACGGCATCAAGACCAAACAGCTGCTCGAGATCGGGATGTACGCCCCGCAGTGGGCCGGACACATCGAGCGAGCGACCGGGCAGGTCGGGTTCGAGGACGCGGTCTGGTGGATCCACGCGCACACGAAGGGCAGCGAGACCTGGAATGCCTCCGAGATCCGTGACCTGTGGGTCGCGCAGATCAGCGAGCGAACAGAACTCGACTCGGAGGACTTGGAACAGGGTGCCGTTGACGTCGCCTGGTTCCGCCGATTGATCGATCGCATCGGCGAAGACGCGTGGGAGAAGTACCAGAAGCCGGCCAAATATGCCTCGGCGCTCGGCGGGCACAAGCGAGCGCAGCTCTTCGCGAACGCGATGCTGGGCCGAGTCACACGCGAACAGATTCTGGAACGGATCGACCAGAAGCGCAACCAGGATGCCGTGCGGGCGCTCGGCCTGCTCCCGCTCCCGAAAGATCGAGACGCCGCGACGAAGCAGACGCTCGGCGTGTACACGCGGCTGCAGGAGTTCCTGCGTGAGAGCCGCAAGGGCGGGAGCCAGCGACAGGCAAGCGAGGGGCGCGCCGTCGAGATCGCGATGCAGAACCTCGCTCGCAACGCCGGTTATCGCGACCCGCAGCGTCTTCAGTGGGCGATGGAGCGCGAGGCTGTCGCGGATCTCGCGAAGGGACCGGTGACTGTCGAAGTCGATGAGACCGCGGTGAGTCTCGCGTTGGACGAAGAGGGTGCACCCGAGTTCACCGTCATCAAGAAGGGCCGACGCCTGAAGAACGTCCCGGCCAAGCTGCGCAAGCACGCCGAGATCTCCGAACTGAAGGCCCGTGTGACCGATCTTCGCCGCCAGGCTTCGCGCATGCGACTCTCGCTCGAAGAGTCGATGTGCCGCGGGGATGTCTTCAGTGGCGCGGAACTGGGCGAGTTCATGGCCCACCCGATGCTGCGACCGATGGTCGAACGGCTGGTGTTCGTTTCGGCGAACGAGGCCGAATCGTTGCTGTGCGGCTACCCCCACCTAGAGGGCGGCGTTCTCCGAAGCTTCAACCAGAGCGCGGAGCCGGTCGGATCGAAGGATCAGCTGCGGATCGCCCATCCCTCGGACCTCTTCGCTCGGGGAGATTGGCACGACTGGCAGCGTGAGTGCTTCGAAAGCGAACGGGTCCAGCCCTTCAAGCAGGTCTTCCGCGAGCTCTACCCGAAGACCGCCGCCGAGTCCGGCGACGCGGACCTCTCCAAGCGCTACGCCGGGCATCAGGTCAACCCGCGCCAGGCTCTGGCGCTGTTCAAGAAACGCCAATGGGTCTTCGCCCCCGAGGAAGGTTGCCGCCGTGTCTACCACGATCAGGGACTCGTCGCGGAGCTCTGGTTCGAGGAGCATTTCTACACGCCGGCCGATATCGAGGGCCTGACCCTTGCGGGCGTGGCCTTCCGAAAGAAGGACAGCCACTTCGGTCACGAACCGCTCTCGAGCATGCCGGATCGGATCTTCAGTGAGACGATGCGCGATCTGGACCTCGTCGCCAGCGTCGCCCACGCCGGCGGCGTGGATCCCGAGGCTTCCGAGTCGACCGTCGAGATGCGGGCCTCGCTCCTACGCGAAACCTGTCGCCTTCTCGATCTCAAAAACGTCGAAGTCGAGGGGCACCACGCGATGATCGAAGGAACGAAGGCACGCTACAGCGTCCACCTCGGTAGCGCGTCCACGCGGGTCATGCCCGGCAGGATGCTCACGATCGTCGCCGTGCACAGCCAGTATCGCGGCCGGCTGTTCCTCCCGTTTGCCGATGAAGACCCGCGTACCGCCGAGGTTCTGGCGAAGACCTTGCTGCTCGCCAGGGACAAAGAGATCAAGGACCCGTCGATCCTTGAGCAGATATACGGCAACTCTTGATCGATGCTCACAAAAAACCCCGCATCCATCGGACGCGGGGTTCCAAGCTCCGGAGTCGGTACGCGTCGAAACGATTCTCAGGTTTCCCGGCGAATCAGATGGCGCGACGGCACTTGGCTGTTAACCGGGATCGATCCTCCGGGGCGCGACCTCGGTCCTTCTATGGGGCCTCGGCAATGAGCAATTGCGGCGTGGGCGTTCAGAACGGCTCTCACCGTTGGCTACCGCGGTTTGTGGACGGGCAGGCCATCAAGGTAACTCGATAGCATTCCAGAGGCGTGGCTGTGGACGCTGCGATACGTCCACGAGCGAGGACGTCAGAATCGACTCCCGTCCTTGGGTGGGGAAATTGGCGTGGCCAAGAGCAAAGAGCCAAACTGGCGCAAGTTCGAGCGGCTGATCCAGCGTGTCTTTGACCGCACTCCAAGGGCGAGGGTCGAGCCTGATGCCTAAGTTTCGGCAGAAGCGGTCGAAAGCGGAAGCTGGAGCTCTGGGTGACATATCCGTTTGAGATCCGCTTTGCGGACCAGTTTCAGGTACGACTAGACCTCCGGATCGCAGTGGATTGCAAGCGTCACAGCAAGCCCGTTGGTATCAAGAAAGTCGAGGAATTCTTGGGCCAAATGGCGGACGTCAGCGCTCACGCGGGGATCATGGTGTCGGCGATGGGATTTGGGGCTGGTGCGAAGCAGCGCGCCGAAAGAGAGCCGATCTTTTTGATCGATGCGCCGAGGGACATCCTCTTGCTCGCCGAGGGGTTTAAGACGCCCGGCTTCTTCCTGTGCAAGTGCTGCGCCCCAGCAACCGAAGGCCGTGACGGGCTCCCAGGTGTTGTCCTTTGGAGCCACGATTCTGTTAGTTCCTACGAACCGAGTCGAGGGAGTTGCACATATCGCGATGCCCCGCACGTCATGTGTCCGGACTGCCTCGAAGTCATGGGCTTCTTCGAGGGCGAGTTCGGCAGATGGCTCAACTGTCTGGGCTACTGTGGTCGCATCTACTCTGTCGAGTACAGACGTGACGGTGGTTCCGAGGACGTCGACACCATTGGTGGAATCGAGTGCAAGATAATGTCGAACACAAACGACGAAGGCTGGGAGATCGCTCTCGCGGGCATCGACGATTTGATTGCGGGAACGAAGTGGCAGTACGCCGAGGCTAAGGCCCATCCGGTCAGGCGGTTGAAGTCACGCGGGTTCGCCGAAGTTGATGAAGCAGCGGCTTTCCTTCGACTGACCGAAGTTGGGACAGAGTTTGCGGAATCGCTGCATTCAGTAGAAGACTCAGTGTACGGCTGGTAGATGGTTGTCGTTAGGTGACTCAGCCCAACGCATCTATCTGGTCAGGCCAAAACGCCGCGTCAAAATTTGACGAATTCACGAAATAGTTGTTGCGGTGCACGCGACGGTTGGTAGTTTCGTCGCCATTCGAGCCACGCGGCTCGTGTTTCGACATTCGATGACGGCGGGAGCCAGACCGATGAAGACCACGAAGCGTCACCACCCCTCGCGGGGCCAGCACGGCCGTCGCGTTCCTTCCTCCCGTGCCGCTGGTGATCCGCCCGCCGCTTGCACATCCCCCAAACGACGACCGTGGAATGCCGGTGTCCGCACCGGCTTGCTCGCGGTCGCGATCGCGGGTTCGGCGGTGGTTGCGACAGTCGGCACCGTCGGTTCATGGCCCTCGCTCGTCTCTGCCTCAGAACCGACGGCGATGGACAAGCTCGCTGATCTGAAACATTTAGGGGTCGCCGTCGATGGCTTGCTGGCGGCGGGGTTGACCGTCAGCGAGTCGGCAAGCGTGCTGAACTGGATCGGCACCGACCGGACGCGGTTCGACGCGATCCGTGTTGCCCAGACCCAGTTGCGCACGGCCCAGCAGGATCTCGACGCGATCCGAAGCGAGATGGTCCGAGTTGGCCGCACAAGCGACCTCGACGCGCAGTACGCGACTGCAGAAACCCAGCTCGCGAGTGCCCAGTCGACCTACGACAGCCTGGTAGCGGACGCCCGATCTGCCTTGGGAACGCTGGTCAGTGAGGATCTCCAGGCCGGGCCGGACTGGAGCGTGCTCGCGCGGGTCATCGAAAACCGCGATCGGGACGTGCCGACGGCCTACCGCGTGCTCGAACTGTCGCCGAGCGAATGGGAACAGCTCGCGCTGTACCACGAGAACGTCGACAAGCGGCCCGAAGCCCTCGACGAAGGGGCTGTTGCGCTCGGCGAGAGCCTTGCGCTCAACAGCGATGTCGTAAACGCGCAAGCCCGTATCGACGCCGGCGTTGGACCGCTGGTCCGAGCGCTACTGGCTGAGTAGCCCCCGTCCCCGTCCGTAGCCCATTCACAACAAACTCAAGACCAGACCCGCGTGCACTGAACAGGGGCACCCTGTTCGATAAGATGAGGAACCGCGCCGTGTTCACCAGCAAGTCTCGTTTCATCCCGGCAGTCTTCGTTGGCTGCTCCGTTCTGTCCGCTCCAGGCCTGTTTGCTCAGAGCACGCCAGGCAATGTCAAGGATGTCGTGATCCGTGAAGACACGGGGGGCTGGGGGAACAGTGACCCAGCTGCCGCAAAGTTTGATCGCAACGAACTCACGATTGTCGTGACACGCCATGCGTGGAATCTAGAGTTAGCGGGCCCGACCGGAGATCGCCATGTCGTGATCGAGGCCGGGCACGATTCTGGAGTCACCTGCTCTGACACGGCTCTGCAAGCACATCTGATCACGGCCGGTACCCCGGGAACCGGTGGCATTGAGATTTGGGCCGGTGACTTCGAGTTTCAGAGTGTTTCGACGAGTAGTCCTGTCTACCACCAGACGACAACCTGGGACGATGGATCGGGTTCCACTGCCTTTGGATCGAAGGTAACGATCTCGGCAATGCCAGCGGACACGGAGCTTGAGTGGTCTGGCCTTGGGGCAAACGAGACCTTTCGCGTCGGTACGACGACCGATGATGCCTCGATCTCCGGCCGCGACCACGGATATACGGTTTCAACAGAGGTAGTCAGTCACGGTGTGTACGGTGCAAGCATTTACACAATCGTCGAAAGCAACGGGTTCCGAACGGAGTATTTGACCGAGACCGTAGAGGTCTTCGGGCTCGAAGACGCGAACGGTGCTGATGCCGACACAATCACGCCAGGGACGACTGATCCGCTCGGATGCTGCAGCTTCCCATGTGGCGCTGTCACGAACGTGACGAGTTCTGAGTGTGATCGCTTTCCTGGGACAAGTTGGGTGCTTGCGGCCAACTGCACTACCACCAATCCAACTTCAAATTTCTGCGGTGGCGGCACCTTGGCCGACCCGAATGGGCGAGATGATCTTGAGTTCCAGGATGGCCACATCGATCCGCTTGACAGCGCTTGCGGGACCGAGGACGGTCCGGGAACCGGAGCGCCGACCCGGCACTTCAACGGTATGGCCTCCGTTGCACCCGCTCCGATTGAGCAAGTCACCGGGGAAAAGATCGAAGGGGCGACCGACCTGACCGTCGACCTCAGCGGAACTGACTTCCACCTGACTCGTCGTCACCGATCGATCGGCAATAGCAGCAACACGCTCATTGGCAACGGCTGGGCTATGGGTGTGTTTTCGTTCCTCGACATTGGTACATCCACCCCGCCTGCCCTGCCTAGTCTCACGCTGAAGGCACCCCAAGGCTTCGTGGAGTACACGCCGAGCATTGGCGTTTGGACCAGCGGAGGACCAACTGCGCAGACTATCGAAAGAGCAGTCGCGTTCATCGACGGTCGGTCGGACGGGCTGCCGGTCTATCGCTTGACGGAACCGGGCGGCTGGCAGATGGACTTTCATCGAGCTGAGGACACCTCGGTGGACACAAATGTTGCGCCGTCATCGCTGCTGCCGCCGTCGAGTTGGTACGGCTTGCTGCATCGGCGAATCGACCTCGCAGGCAACCGCTGGACCTTCGATTACACGGAAGTAAACGGTAAGGTCCGGCTGGCGTCGATCACTTGCGATCGCCACGACGAAGACGGCTCATACAAGATTGAGGCTCGAATCTCATTTAAGTGGAAGGGAGCCAACTCTCAAAACAATGCTGGACGGCTCGCGTCCGTGGCCGTGGCACGCCCAACGGGCTCGGGGACTTGGTTGGCGACCCACAGTGTGTCCTACCGCTACTTCGACGATCTCCTGCTTGAAGGCAACACGGCGGCGGAGATCGCTCATCTCGGCTCAAGCGGCGATCTGGTCCAGGTCACAGTTTCGGAGCGATTGGACGACGACGGCTCCACAGCGGTTTGGCGTGACCGGGTAACCCAATATCGCTACCACGATGGCAGCCAGTATGACACCACAGCCGAGACGATCGATGTTGATTCCGACAACGACGGTATTCCTGGTGAGCAAGGCCAAAAGCACCAGCTCAAGATGGTGTTCAATCCGTTCGAGGTGGAGTACTTCGCGGAGCATTACCGTTCAGGCGGCGCGGGAGTAAGTCTGCTCTCCGCAGCCGATCGCCTCCTGCGTTTAGAGGACGATGCAGTCGCGTTCAATGTAGACACCCTGGGAGGCACCGGCGCACCGTCTGGTGAAAATGTTCAGGTTGCTCGACTCGCGAGCAAGGTGATCGCCCGATACGACACGAGCAACCGCGTCTTGGTGCAGTACCTGCAGGCTTCCTGCGGGTGCAGCGGCCTCAACGGGACCCTCGGTGTGCGGCGAAAGTACGACTACGGCTACTACGAAGACACTTTGTCGGGACTCGAATACTACCGGTTCACACTGACGGAGGCGTCTGACGCGGACGGCAATGGTTCGTTTGACGACTACCGGATCTACCGGACGCATCATCGGACCCAAACAGTTGGCGGCGTGCCGCGCCTGTACATCGAGTCCATCGAGGACAGCGCGACGGGCGACACTTGGTACAAGGCATACGAGTACACATCAAACGGTGAACTGTTAGCCGCAATCAATGCCTCAGCGCTCTCGAGTTACTTTCCGGCTGGCGGAACTGGGAGCATGGGCACAATTACGATCAGCAGTACCGCTGGCCACGTCATGGGCTACGAGTACGACAGTGCAAGCCGCCTCAAGGCGGTCTACTTCCGCTCCGGGTACAACGGAGACCCAACAACGAATCCTTCCGGATGGGAGAAACTTGAGTCATTCGAGCGGACGAACGGGACCCGCGCTGATCTCGTCACCAAGCACATACGCTATCGCGTGGCTGGGTCTAGCGGTGTGGACGACCAGGAAGTCACAACGTATGACTACCGGTTCTGGGATCCGGTTGGCAGTGGGGCAACGGAGCTAGACGGGCAGTTTGACGGCCACATCATCGCCTACAAGAAGACCTCTGTAGAACGCGAGTTAACGAGCGAGAATGGCCCCGGCATCGGCACCTACGATACGGAGGTCGTCTTCGACGTAAACGGGCGCAAAGTGCTCGAGCGGACAGCGGACGGCTCGCTGACCGAGTACTTCTATTCGGGTAACACGGAATACTTAACGAAGGTGGTGCGCAACCAAGGGTCTCCGACGTGGTCGCTCCCGAACACGAACGAGTTCACGGTCCTCGGAGGGGCCTGGACGCCCCTCACCGGTCGAACCGACGGGGGCGCGCTCACGACTGAGTTTGTCCGCGACGACCTCGGCCGCATTGTGGAATCAATCGCGCCGGGAGGCATCACCACTTACACCTATCGCACGCGGAGCAGTGCACCGTCTCGCGGCAACGCCAACCTCCTCTATTTCAGCGAGATCACGCTCCCACATCCGATCAGCGAGAGCGGCTCGAACTACGATCGATTTGCCGACGTCGCGACGCAGACTTGGCTTGATGCCTCCAATCTGACTGCCGAAGTCCGCGGCTACGAGATGCCATCGAGCGTCGCAAAGACCAACTACCGGACTGAGGCGCAAGCGCATGTCGATGCCGCCACGACCGCCGGTCTTGTCGCATCGCGCTCCGCCATCAATATCGACTGGGCCACCAAGAGTATCGAGCAGCGAGTCTGGCACGATGCGTCCGATGCCGCCGCGTCTTATCTTTCGCAGGCCCAATTCGACGAGTTTGGCCGGACACTTTGGCAGAAGAACGCCGTCGGCGACTTTACGGAGTACACCTATGACGTCATCGATCGCGTGCTAACCGTCTCCCGTGGCACCGACCGCTCGACAGGGAGCAACAATCTGGTTCTTGTAGAGACGCGTTACTACGACGGCAGCTCGTCCGGATCCATCGTGATCGGTGACTCGAACCTCACGCAGATCGTTCGACACGTCGACAGCACCCCTTCGAATGATCGCATCACCTCGATATACTACGATGTGCGCAACCGCGTGGTGTTCGTCGAGAATCCGCTCGCGCCGCACAGTTACACAAAGTACGACAATCTCAACCGTCCGACCGAGCAGCATCAGGTTTCCGAGTTGACCTATTCGGACACCTCGAGTCTGACGCAAACCGACCGCTCGAAGCGCATCCGAACCACCAAGACGGCCTATTCGCAGCGCGGCCTCGTCTACGAGACCGCCGTCAAGATCGACCCGACTTCCGCATCCGATGTGGATTTCCTCGTCAACAGCATGTGGTTCGACGAGGTCGGCCGCGTTGCCAAGTCCCAGCCGCATTCCGGCGCCGGCACGAAGACCGCATTCGACGGGCTCGGTCGTGAGGTACACCGCTTCGTGGGCGATATGACCGGCGACGGGTCTTCCTTCACGAACGTCTACAACACGACGAGCCACAAGCCCGTGGTGACCGGTGACATTATCCTTCAGGAGACTGTGACGGACTACATCACAACCGCCACCAGGCGGGGCTTCGGCGGCCCAGAGCTCGTCACGAACTACGAGCGTGCTCACGATGCGAGTTCGACCGGATCACTGAGCGACTTCGATGGCACCGGCGTGGACGCGACAGCCGTCGCGACCTACTCGGTGATGATCTACGACGAGGCAAGCCGGCTGGCGAAGAGCGGCTACTACGGCACCAACGACTCGTCGGGCTACTTCGCGGGCGGGATCGCGCCGACTCCGCCGATGAACGCATTCAGCTTGAGCGCCGGGGTCGCATCCATGCCCTCCGGCGCGCTGACCTCGGAGACCGTCTACGACGATCGAGGGCGTGCCCATGTGAGCATCGCCCCAGATGGCACCAGGACCCGCACGATCTTCGACGATCTGAACCGAACTCTCGCCACGATCGAGAACGATCAGAGCGGCTCGGTGGTCACGCTCTCCTGGGACGCCGTCAATTCGCGTTGGTCCACCACCAACGCCGGCAGTTCCACATCCGCTCAGAACCGCGTGACGAGTTTTGTGTACGACGATGTGAGCAACCTCATCAAACGGGTCGCTCACGTCGACGACTCCAACGTGCAGGAGACCGACTACGACTATTCCTACGACGGTACACTTTTCGATTCGAACTCGTTGCTCGCAGCGGTGCATTATCCCGATGAGGGCTCGGGCAACGCGAACTCTGCCGCTGCCTATACGGTCAGCTACGAGTACAACCGCCAGGGCGACATGACCAAGATGACCGACCAGAACGGCACGGTTCACGAGTACGTCCACGACGCGCTCGGCCGCGTCACGCTCGACAAGGTCACGACGTTTACCAACACCGACCTAGACGACACCGTCCAGGCCATCGAAACGCTTTACTCGTCCACTACGGGGCTCGTCGAGTACGTGACGTCGTACGACGGAACCGATCCATCGACCGCGACTGCCCTCAACCAGATCAAGTACGAGTACGACTCGCTGCTGCAGCTGAGCAAGTACCGCCAGAACCCGACCGGCGAGGTCGGCACCGGCCAGAGCGCTGATGTTGAGTACGTCTACGATCGAGTTTCTAGCGGCAGCGGCAACTACAGCCGGCTCGACAGCATCAAGTACCCGCTCGTCAACACCGGCGGCAAGCAGCGCACTGAGGTCTCCCAGTACTACGGCTCGACCACGTTTCCGACGGACCTTGATCACCGGATCTCACGCTCCCGCGGCCTCGACTGGACGTTCCAGATGAAGAGCGTCGCGACCGACGAGATCCGCTACGAGCACCTGGGCCTGAACAACGCCGTGATCGTCGACTACCCCGACGGCGAGATCATCCTCGACCGTCAGGTCGATCCGAACTACACGCCCGCGGGCGGCACCGGCCCTCGGGTCTCCGGCGAGTACGCCGGCATGGACCAGTACGGCCGCCTCGGCCGCCAGGTCTGGTACAAGGGCTCGACCTGGGACCCTGATAACCTCCCGGCCCGCATCGATGTGGCCTACGCCTACGACTCCAACAGCGACATCACCCGCCGCTACGACAGCCGGGTCGGCGCTTCGATGTCGGATCGCGGCGACGAGTACGACTACGACGGCCTCAACCGGCTCGAGCTCGCGACCCGCGGCGCCCCCGGCTCCGGCAGCTCTTGGACCTCGGCCTCGAAGACCGAGGACTGGACGCTGGACACGTTCGGCAACTGGACCGCCTACTCCAACAGCATCGGGACCTCATACACCGAGGACCGCACGCACAACGCGGCCAACGAGATCACCGACATCGAGCTGAACTCGACGACCCCGAAACTCGAAGTGACCTACGACGACGCCGGTAACCTCCGCACCCGCGAGACTCTGGCCGACACCATCCGCTGGGTCTACACCTGGGACGCGTGGAACCGCCTCGTCAAGGTCGACATCCAGGGTTACAGCGGCGGCATGTGGCAGACGCCCGTCGAGCGCATGGCCTCCGGCTACTACGGCATGAACCAGCGGGCCTGGTCCCAGATCGACGAGGGCGCTGCCGGCTACGCCAACAACGGCGTTCCGCAGAACGATCTGACCCGCGAAGAACACTTCTACTACGACGCTTCGTGGCGCCTGCTCGAACGGCGCACCGACGTCGCCTGGGGCGGATCAACGTTCACGCACGATCAGACGACGCAGTGGGTCTGGGGTAACCGGTACATCGACGAACTCGTCGCGTACGCGGTCGACACCGCCGCCTCGACATCCGAGTTCGACACCGTGACCTACGCCATGACCGACCGCAACTTCAGCGTGATCGGGCTGGTCGGCAGCGAGCGGGTCCGCTACGACGCCTACGGCTACGCGCAGGCCTCGCCGTTCGGCGATGCCAACAGCGACGGAACCGTCGACGGCAGCGACCAGAGCATCATCCTCGCGGCATTCGGCGACAGCGTGGGAGACGCGGGGTACCAAGTCGAGGGCGACCTGAACTTCAGCGGGACCGTCGACACGGCGGACCTGAACCTTTACACGCCTGCCAGCGGCGACTCGATCGATCGGGGAAGGTTGTCTGGCGAGGGCAACATCATCGGGTATGCTGGTTATGTGTTTGAGCCAGCGACTGGATTATACGTTTCCCGCCAGAGATGGTACCAGCCCGCTTCCGGCCGGTGGATCTCCAGTGATCCTATGGGCTACTACGATGGCGCCAGTTTGTACCAGTATGTCAAGTCTTCGCCAATCGCTTGGAACGATCCGTCGGGTCTTGCCGCTGCCAAGCCCAAAGAAGGCGATACAAAGCGTGGCCGCGTATGCTCCATGCCGATGGAAAACTGCGGCAGCGATGGTACCGTTGCGCAGGTCAGCTTGTCGATGACCGTTAGGGCGGATATCAAAGCTGGTCTAGGAGGCAAGATCATCGAGTTCGGCTTTGGTTCTGGCGTCAGTTTTACCGGCACAGCGACCGTCACTTTGCAGCCCTGTACTGCGGCGAAGTTGTGTGCTGACTACTTTGCAATCTACGTTTGCATCCGAATTCGCTTCGATCTCCCCCTGTCGACTCCGCGTGGGAAACGATTTGATATTCCAATTAGAATTAAGCGCTGTGGTTGGGCTGTAGTCGTCACCAGGGGTGGAGTGTATTCTGCAAAGACGAGCCCGAATTGCTGCACGAAGAAGACGGCGTGCTTCGACGGCGAGGCCCCCGAGCCGATCGCTTGGTCCTTCGGTTGAGTGGCGGGCTGGTTTTCGTCGATTAAGTCTGTCCGCAACAACGAGCCAAGCAATGCGAGTTCATTTTAATGGGACCAGTAAGTTGATCAGTTCACGACGGAAGAAGCGAATAATTTTATGTGTCGCTGTGACTCTGGCGATTGTTCCTGCTTCGGTGCTTTCCATAATTCGCCTTCGTCAGTATCAGCAGTATCTGGGCATTCGCGAGCTACTTCAGAGCCAAGATCGAATCAGTCAATTTCACCCGTTTCAGATTTCTGGTGAATTACTAGGGCCTTGGTATGGCGACACCCTTCAGCTGGCTGCAAGGCTTCACCCAGACGCCTATGTTGAAGGCCACCGATTTCTTTTCGTAGAACGAAACGGCTTCACAAATTGGTACGACGGGAAGTCTGACGCAGTCTATCTTGCGAACACTCGTCGAGAGTTCGAGGGGTGGTATTTCTGGTACGACGGCAACGACGAATCTGTTATCACGAGTGTGGTCTTTCGAGGTAACGAGATAGTTTTGAAAAGACGGATTGGAACAAATGTTCAAGAAAATATTATCGAATGGCCAGTTGACGAGGAGGTCCCGCCTTCGGGAACATTCTAGTCTCCGATCGCTTGACTGGTCGGTGATGGCTTTCTGGCTGGAGCAGCCCATTGGTGGACGCAGCGTCTCGTCCGAGAGGCAACGGCCCGGGCCTTAGCTTCTTGGGTGAAAAGGGGTGCCGGTAAGAAAGAGCGCGCATGCGTGCTTTTGACTCGCGCTTCGTGATTGGCGGGCCCTCGCTTGCTCCGGGATCGGCCAGCTCCGGAAGGGAGCAAGTGAGGATCACGACATTTGGGCCTTTTCTCAAGCGCGCAGCCAAGATCGCCGTCAGGAGACTTCTGAGGCCGCGGCGGAGATTCGTCTTCTCGAATCGGCAGGTTTTATTCATGTGGCTCTCGGCCGAGATGCGCGAGCGACCCAAGTGCTGGGCCTGCGTCAGGGAGC
>JANSXG010000188.1 GCA_024743075.1 bacterium
GGGACTCGGTCCGCTGCACTTCCCACGGGAAGAGCCCTTTGATCGTGCCCTGCGTGCCGACGGGCATGAACGCGGGCGTGTCGAACACGCCGTGGGGCGTGTGCACGCGCCCGAGCCGGGCGCCGGACTGCTTCGATCGAGCGAAGACCTCGAATGTGAGCGCGGACCCGGTCATACGGTCGCGATCATATCGACGAGGGTCATCACTCGCGTTCGCGCCCGGCCTTGTCGAGGAGTTGCTTCTCCTTGTCGGTCAGGCTCTGCACGCCCTCGTCGCGGACTTTGTCGAGGATGCGATTGACCGTCGCGTCGTCAACGCTGGGCTTGCGCTTGGTGTTCG
This sequence comes from bacterium, assembly GCA_024743075.1. Taxonomy (GTDB): domain Bacteria; phylum Planctomycetota; class Phycisphaerae; order Phycisphaerales; family UBA1924; genus JANSXG01. Next base: position 341 of record JANSXG010000188.1, read on the forward strand.
ACGGCTTCTTCTTCCCGCCCCGTTTCTTGCTCGGGCCGAGGATGTCGAAGAAGTCGTGGAGCATCTCGTGGCGCCGGATGAAGAAGAAGCCCGCGGCCGCGCCGCCGAGGTGAGCCGCTTCGCCACCCTGGTTCGAACCCTGAAGCACGAACAGGTTCAAAGCCGAGATCGCGACGAACAGGTACGCACCGGTCTTGATCTTCATGGGCAGGACCATGAAGACATACATGACCTGATTCCCCGCGATGAACGCGCTGGCCATCAGGATGCCGAACACCCCGGCCGAGGCACCGATGAGGGGCGTGACCACGGCCGCCGGGAGGAGCCCGGGGATGTTGGCGTTGGTGAGGTTGCCGATCAGGTTGAGGATGAGGTAGAGGAACGCGCCGAAGATGCCGCAGGTCAGGTAGAACGCGAGGAACCGCTTGCGCGAGCGGAGGTACTGTTCGACGGCGGGGCCGAAGAAGTAGAGCCCGATCATGTTGAACAGCAGGTGCGTGATGTCGCCGTGCAGGAATTGGAAGGTCACGAAGCGCCAGAACTCGAGGTTCGTAAACGCCGTGTAGGTCGAGAAGTGACCGATCGCGAACAGAGGTGGCGCGGGGCTGCTCGACCAGCTCGGCGGCTGAGAAGTCTGGATCGGCATGCTGGCGATGCTGACCGTGGCGCCGGCGTTGACCAGCATGAGATCAAGAATGAACACGCCGACGTTGATCGCGATGAGGATGGTGGTCATGGACCATGGCCCCCCCCCGGTCCGGGACCCCCCGCCGTTCACGGGCCGGTTCCTCACATAGTCGCGATCGTAGATCCCCATCCCGGGCTGGTCCTCACTGGCAGGTCACTCGGCGGGGCCGCAATTGCCCCGAACCGTGGATATCGGTCGCGAGTCTAGTCGCGCTGCCGCTTTTTTGTCTGTTTGGCCAGCACGCGCCGCTCTGACGCGCTCAGGCTCTCCAATCCGGAAACAGAGATCTTCTCCAACACCCGATCGAGTTCGGCCTGCTCGGCCGCTTCTCGCTCGCGCTGTTTGAGTTCTTTCTTGGATTCGCGCTCCGCGGTTTTCTCCTCAAGTTCCGGCGAGTAAGACACGCCACCGAGGCCCGCGATATCCGACGGCATATAGCCGGTGATCTCATCGGCCGCCCTGAGGCGCATCCGCTCCATCCAGCAGGCGATCAGGCCGAACGCGGCGATGGCGACGAGCATCGTCTCCTGGAGAACGAGCGAGATCACAAAGATCAGGCCGGCGCCCACGAGTCCGATGTAGACCGCGACGGTCATCGAGCGCAGGTAGCCCATCCTGCGCCACATCAGCGACTGCACGATCCGCCCGCCGTCGAACGGGAAGAACACCAGCAGCAGGTTGAAGCCGAGGATCAGGATGTTGATGTAGTGCAGCCACCAGAGCGACTGCAGGGCGAACGCGCTGAAGTTGCCCCCCGCATCGATCGCGCCGACGGTCGCCAACGGCGCAAAGGGGTTAAAGAGAACGGAGTCAGCCTCACCGGACACGGCCAGCGCGATCGCGGTGAGCGGAAACATCAGTATGTTCACCGCCGGGCCCGCGATGGCCGTGATGAGGTGCGACTTCCAGTTGTTGGCCGGGATCGCCAATGCGAGGCCGCCGATCGGGAGCATGACGATGCGGTCCGCGCTGCCGCCGGAGCGTCGGGCGCCGAAGCAGTGACCGAACTCGTGGAGCAGCACCACGATGAACAGCGCGATCATGCTCATCGTCAGCGTGGCGAGGTGCAGCCAGCCCCGCTCCCCCACGCTCGGGATCGAGGCAAGCACCACGCCAACCATGAACACGATCGTGATCAGGTGCACGCGCACATCGATGCCCCAGGCGACGAACAGGCGCACCGACCAGCCCAGCGGGTTGTCCGGGTTCTCGAGCACGCGCGCGAAGAACTGGCCCCATCGCCCGCGCTCGCGGAAGTCGTCGCGCTGGCCGGACCCGTCAGCGAACATCGGCATCCTCTCCGACGCGCATCAGAGCCTTGCGTGCGGCAAAAAGCAGCGTCGTCACGGTCTTGCCGTCGAGGATCTCCCCCCGGTCGATCATCGCCATAGTTTCTGCTGCGCCGAGCACACGCACCTCGATCCGCTCGTCCTCTTCCAGACGCTGACCGACCTCCGTCAGGTCGGTCGCGAGCATCGCGTCCATCCGTTCATCGGTCATACCGGGCGTGGTATAGAAAGACAGCAGCGGCTCGATGGAACCGGCTTCGTAACCGGCCTCTTCGATCAGTTCACGCTTCGCGGTCGTTTCGGCGGGCTCGCCGGGCTCGCGAGTTCCGGCGGGGAGTTCCCAGAGCGTTGACCCGTCGGTGCCGCCGATCGCGAATCGGTGGTTGCGGATCATGACGACCCGGTCCTCGCCGGAATAACCGTCCCGGAGCAGCGGCAGGATACAGACCGCCCCCGGGTGGCGGACGACCTCTCGCCAGACCGGAGTCTCGCCCCGCGGGGCGAGGTTCACCCGCTCGAAGTTGAATTTCCGACCCTTGTGGATCACCTCTCGCTCGGTGACGCGGGGGCACGATCGGTCAGGCATACGTGAATCCGCTTTCGAGAACGATTCCTTTGGGCAAAGGGCGACGACGCTGGCCGAAGATCATACGCTCTCGTCGCAACCCTTCTTCGAGCCGGGCCCGAATGTCCGAACAGCACACCCATCCAGATTCCACCGGCCGCGGCGCGAGCGTGCGCATGCGCGGCGTGACGAAGTCGTTCGGCTCCGCGCACGTCCTGAAAGGGGTCGATCTGTACGCGAAACCGGGCACGACCACCGTGGTGCTCGGGCCGTCGGGATCGGGAAAGTCTGTGCTGCTCCGTCTCCTGGTCGGGCTGATGCCTCCCGACTCCGGCGAAATATGGTTCGACGACACGCGGGTCGACGGGCTTCCCGAAGCCGACATGGACCCGGTACGCACGCAACTCGGCTTCCTCTTCCAGCTGTCGGCCCTGTTCGATTCGATGACCGTCTCGGAGAACCTGCTGTTCCCGCTGCAGGAACACTCTCGCCTGTCCAAGGTCGAGCGGCGCGAGCGGGTGCGCGAGACGCTCGCGATGGTCGACATGGCCGGTGCGGAGACGAAGTTCCCCGCCCAGCTCTCCGGCGGGCAGCAGCGCCGTATCGCCCTGGCGCGAGCCATCATGCTCCGGCCCCGGCTCGTCCTGTACGATGAGCCGACAACCGGCCTCGACCCGGTGCGAGCCCGGGGGATCAACATGCTCATCAACAAACTCAAACGGGAACTGGGCATCACCGGCCTCGTCGTCACCCACGACCTCCACAGCGTGAAAATGGTCGCCGATCGAGTCGTGCTGCTCCTCGGTGGCAAGGTCCGCATCGAGGGAACCTTCGAAGAGGTCATGGCCAGCGACGACCCCGAGGTGCAGGGCTTCCTCACCGGGCGCGGATCCGAGATCGGAGCGACAGCGTGAAACCGACCCGTGACCTGCTCATCGGACTCGTCGGCATCATCGGACTCATCGGGCTGGCCGCGATGCTCCTGCTGTTCGGCGAGCTCCGCTTCGAGGAGCCGCAGCGGTATGAAGTGGTCATGGCGTTGGACAACGCCGCCGGCCTGACACCCGGCTCGCCAGTGTCGATGAACGGCGTGGAGATCGGCCGGGTTGATTCGTCAATGACGGCGATCGACCCGCGCGAGGGCGTTCTGCTCGAGCTATCGATCCTGGATTCGGTGAAGATCCCGCGCGATGTGCGTGTGTCCATTGTGACGAGCTTCGTCGGCGACACACGCCTGTCGCTGCGGACGGCTCCGAGCGAGCCTGGCCAGCCGGACCCGGGATTCCTTCAACCGGGCGAGACCTTACGGGCGTCGGCCGGGGAACTGCTGGACGAGATCGCGGACCTGCTCGACGAGCGGATCGCGTCGTTCAGCGATACGGCAGAGTCCATCGAGCAGATGGCCGCCACCTTCACGAAAGTCGGCCAGCGACTCGACGCGTTGTTGAGCACGCTCGAAACGGAAGACGGCGAGCCGATCGATCTTGCCCAAAGCATCCGCCGAATCGACGCGACGGTCGACGAAGCGCTCGAGTGGCTGTCCGATGAAGGGCTGCGCGGCACGATCGACGAGGTCGCGATCGAGGCACGCCAGACGCTCGAAACCGTCCGATCAACCGCGAAGTCGTGGGACGAGGCGGCCATAAAACTGTCGGAAGAGGTCGATGTCGCGTCCGACTCGGTCGACGAAGCAACCGTCGCGTTCATCGAGTCCTCGCGCCAGCTCAACGCCGCGCTCCGAAATCTGCAGGACCTCACCGAGCAGGTGAACCAGGGGCAAGGGACGCTCGGCATGTTGCTCAAGAACCCCGACCTCTACCGCTCGGTCAACGACGCCGCCGTACGGTTGGAGAAGGTCCTGCGCGAGGCCCAGCTGCTGCTCGAGAAGTACCGCAAAGAAGGCATCCCGATCAACCTGTAAGGCCGCCTGTGGAGCGACTGCCATTCGATCCGAGCAAGGCCCGCGGCGCGAAGCGCGATACCGCGGCCGACACCGCTGCGGGCGAGAACCGCCCGCTGTCGGTCTCGCAGCTGTCGGCGTCGATCGATGGTGCCCTTCGTGAGGGTCTGCCCGCGCGAGTCAGCGTTCGCGGCGAGATCTCCGGCTTCAAGAACCAGACCCACTGGTACTTCACGCTCAAAGACGAGCACTCCGTCATCGGCTGCGTCATGTTCGCCAGCAGCGCACGGCGTCAATCCGTGGTGCCCGGCAACGGCGACGACGTGATCGTCAGCGGGCGCGTCGAGTACTGGTCCAAGGGCGGGCGCATCCAGCTCTACGCCGATCGCGTCGAACCGGTCGGACAGGGTCGTCTTGAGCGCGAGTACCAGCGCCTCGTCACCGAACTCCGCGAGAAGGGCTGGTTCGAGGTTGCCCGCAAGCGCGAACTGCCCGCGTTCCCGAGGCGTGTCGCGGTCGTCACCAGCGCCACGGGAGCGGCACTGCAGGATGTGATCGACACCGCA
>JANSXG010000194.1 GCA_024743075.1 bacterium
GCACGCCGTGGCCAAAAAAACCGCCGCCAAACGCACGCCGTCCAAGAAAAAGACAACCAAGAAGGCACCCGCGCGCAAGTCCTCGAAGAAGAAGACCAGCGCCAAGTCATCTGCCTCGAAGAAAACCACGAAGAAGAAAACGACCGCCAAGAAGGCGCCCGCTCGCAAAACCAGCAAGAAGAAGACCTCGACGACCAAGCGGACCACCTCCAAGAAGTCGTCCAGCAAGAAGACGTCCTCGAAGAAGTCCACGTCGAAAAAGACCACCACCAAGAAAGCCCCGGCCCGCAAGCCGTCCAAGAAGTCGACGACGAAGAAGACGACCGCCCGTAAGCCTTCCAACAAGAAGACCAGCACCAAGAAAACGACGACCAAGAAGACCACGTCGAAGAAGGCGCCTGCTCGCAAGCCGTCCGCGAAGAAAGCCGCCTCGTCTGGCAAGTCGACCAGCAAGAAGTCATCCTCGAAGAAGACCTCGGCCAAGGACCGCTGGAAGGGCTCGTACGAGAGCGACATGAACTCCTCGGTCAGCGCGGCGTCGAAGCTCGCCGCCGCCGCCGGGCTGCGACCGCTCCACGAGCGCCAGACCACGCTCGCCGCCAGCGAGGACTACACGAAGCTCACCAAGACGCCGTTCAGGAAGCGCGAGCTCGACAAGTTCAAGGAGATCCTGCGTCTCAAGCGGGCGCAGGTCACCGGCGACGTCACCGACATGGAGACCGAGGCCCTGATCGGGCGCGGCTCCGGTTCGCTGTCCAAGCTCCCCCAGCACATGGCCGACGCGGGCAGCGACACCTACGACCAGTCGCTGAACCTCGACCTCGCCGCGGGCCAGCGCAAGCTGCTCAAGGAGATCGACGACGCGCTGATGCGGATCGAGAACAAGACCTACGGCATCTGCGAGCTGCTCGGCAAGCCGATCAGCAAGGAGCGCCTGGAGAACACGCCGTGGGCCCGCTACAGCATCGAGGGCGCGCGTCGCAAGGAAATGCTCGGCTACTGAGCGTCCGTCGCCGCCGCGCCGCTGGCGCCACGCAGGACGCGTTGACCGACGGAGCGTGATGTCTCGCAAGCCCAAACAGCCCAAGCCGGACGCGTCGCCAAACGCGCCCTCGGACGCTCCCAAGCCCGTCCATATCCCCGCGGGGCGCAGCCGCAAGGCGTGGATCGTGCTGCTCGTGACGATCCTGATCGCGCTCGGGGCCGACCTCGGGAGCAAGTATCTTGCGTTCGCGCACATCGCCGACACGCCGGTCCAGCTCGATCGCGAGCGCGTTCTCGAGCGGATGGCGAACGGTATCGACCTCAACGATCCGCGTCCGCCCGACCGGCTGGTCCCGCTGCACGACCCGGTCGTGGTCGTGCCGTCGGTGCTGGAGTTCAAACTGATCCTGAACGCCGGTGCGGTCTTCGGCTCGGGTCAGGGCAAGCGCTGGTTCTTCATCGGCTTCACGGTCGTCGCGCTCGGCTTCGCGCTGCTGCTGTTCGCCAGATGGTGCGACCGGCGCGAGTATGTGGCGCACGTCGCCATCGCCATGGTCATCGCCGGCGGCCTGGGCAACCTCTACGACCGCATCATGTACGCCTGCGTCCGCGACTTCCTGCACCCGCTCCCGGACGTGGAGTGGCCCTTCGGCTGGAAGATCTTCGGACGCACCGAGGTGTGGCCCTACGTCTCCAACGTCGCCGACGCGTTCCTCCTGATCGGCATCGCGGTGCTGATGACCAAGTTGCTGAAGGACGACGGGGGTGCGGGGGAGAAGGTCGAGAAGCCGAGCGAGGCGTGATCGCACGGCCGCTATCTGCCGCGAACACCGGTGATCAGCGAGTGGATGGCCGTGGCTTCTTTGAGTGCCTGCTCCCGGTATTCTCCGTAGGACAGGGGTACTGCTGCGGGTGTTTGCGGGTTCGCGTCCGGCGCCGGCTCTTGCAGTGACGCCAGCCGAGCGGCTGCAGACTCTATAGCGCTCTTTCCGAAGCGGCCCTTCTTGTGGATGTCCGCACCTCGTTCGAGCAAGAGTTCGACGCACTCGATTGATCCTCGCATCATTGCGAGGTGAAGCGGTGTGTCACCGTCATCGGAGATAGGGTCCACGGACGCTCCGAGGTCCAGTAGAGTCCGGATGGCGATCGCACTTGGCCAGTCTCCTTCAGCCGCATCATGAAGGGGGGCGTAGCCCTCGCTGTCTCGTGCTTCGATATCCGCCCCCGAATCAACCAACGTACGAATGATTCGTTCGCATGCGCCGTCCAGCTCGTCATCGTCGTGTTGTCCGTGCCAGCAGATCTGATGCAACGGGGTTCGACCGGAATCATCGGTCTCCCTCGGGCTCGATCCGTTCTGGATAAGGAAGTCAACCGCTTCGGTGTTCCGGCTGAATGCCGCTTTGTTCAGTCTGCTGAAACGCTTCGCATCAAGTGCTTCTGCATTAACCCCCAAGTCGAGCATCGCGCGGGCGGCCGCGAAAACCCCTTCACGTTCCGATTCCGAATCGGCGTCATTCAGCAGTTCGTCCAGCACATCCTTGCCTCGACTCGAACGCGCTTGGAGGTCTGCACCGGCATCGACAAGCGTGCGAACGACGCCGTCACCACGCGCCTTCATGAGAGGCGTTCGCCCCTCGTCATCCCGTGTGTTCGCGTCTACGCCCGCATCCAGCAATAACCGCGCGCAATCGGCGGAACCGGATTCCGCGGCGGCGAAAATCGGAATCGCGAAGTGCATGATCTGACCACGCGGCACATCTGACTTCGCGAGCAGTGCGTCCCAAGGCATCTCGGGCATTCGAGGCATCGTATCGGCAAGGGCCGGATCCGCATCTGCTGAGGCTCCACGCTCCAACAGCAAACGGACTCGATCGGGATCGCCAGCGCGACACGCCTCGATCAGCAGCGTGCGGCCGTGGTCACTGCCGTCGGTTACCGGGATCCCGAGGTCGAGGAGATACCTAAGGCGTTCCATATGATCCAAAACAGCGGACTCACACGGGTACCAACGGCCACCATCGCCCGCCGCGTACCATGCAGCGGTCACGCCGCCAACCGACCGAGCCATCGGATCCGCCCCGTGCTCGACCAGCCACTTGAGCGTTTCGACCGATGCCCCATTGACGGAGCGTGCAGCGACCATCAGAGGCGTCAGCCCGTACAGGAAGCCACCGTGGTCGAACTCGATATCAGCGCGCTCCTCGATGTCGGCGCCGGCGCTCAAGAGGCTGGAGAGTTCGTCAACATCCCCGATCTTCGCCGCTTGATGCATCGCGGGCTCGGGCGGGCGCTTGTGATCGGGGGATGGTCTATCGCGATCGTCGGTGGGATCAGTCACGGATACCTCGTAGTTAGGGGTCAGTTGAGATAACGGCCTTCACTTCGCTCAGACCGGTGCCACCCTTGGGTGAATCAGCTCCCCGGCGTCTCCCCGCCGCAGTTTCGTTCGACGGGGACGAGGCAGAGGAAGCGCATGCCGTCTTTGCCGGCTCGGAACTGGTGTTCTTCGTCGGCGGGGACGTAGACGACGTCGCCCTGCCTGAGGGGGCGGTACTCGCCTTCGAGGAGGACCTCGCCGGTGCCGCTGATGATGTAGACCTCGTGCTCGTAGTCGTGGCTGTGGCGGGGCGAGTGGCCCTCGGGTTCGACGATGAAGCTGCGGAGCGCGAAGTGCGGGGCGCCGTCGGCGCGACCGACCATGAGGCTCATGGTGACGCCCGTGACGCCGTCCATCTGTACGGGCGAGGCGGGAGTTTCGTCGATATTCCGGATCAGCGCCATCGATATTCCTTTACATAGTGAACTACACTGGCAGGATTATGTCCCAAGACGCCCCGACCAACACCATTCGTGCCCAGGCCTTCGCCTTGGGCCACTACGCCACGAACTGCTACCTCGTCTTCGACGAGGATACCAGCGAAGGCTGGGTGATCGACTGCTCGTGGGGGCCGAAGCCGATGATCGAGAAGGCCCGAGAGCTCGGGCTGAAGATCACGAAGATCATCCTCACGCACGCCCACGTCGACCATCTGGCGGGCATCGACGAGGTCCGCAAGGCCTTCCCGGACGCGAAGGTCTACCTGCACGAGGACGAGGCGGACTGGACGAGCAACGCCGAGAAGAACCTCTCGGCGGGTCACGGCCAGCCGTTCACGACCGAACCGGCGGATGTGCTGCTCAAGGACGGCCAGACGCTCGACCTCGGGACGACGACCTGGACCGTGCACCACACGCCTGGGCACTCGCCGGGGTCGGTGACGCTGCACTGCCCGGCGCTGAACGCCGCGATCGTGGGCGATGTGCTGTTCCACCGCAGCATCGGTCGGGCGGACTTCCCGACCTCGGACTACGACCAGCTCAAGAAGTCGATCAAGAGCATCCTGTACCGCTTCCCGGACGAGACCGTGTGCATGCCGGGGCACGGCGAGCCGACGACGATCGGCGACGAGCGCCGGTACAACCCGTTCGTGCCGGACCCCAGCGTTGCGGCGCGCTAAACTCGGCATGTCCAATGATGAGCCCCATATCCCCCCCGCTCCCGCGACGGTGACGCTGCCCGCCGGGCTGCGCAAGAGCGCGGTGACCGCGCGCCTGATTGCCGAGACGACGCCCTACGACGACGGGGGCGTGCCGGCGCTACTGACGCACCCGGAGGACGGGTGGGATGAGGATGGCGCTTCCCCCACACCCGCGCCGGTGTGCCTGTGGTTCCACGGGCGGACGGTGAACAAGGAACTGGATGCCGGGCGGTACCTGCGCTGGAAGCGGATGGGCATCGCGGCGTGCGCGATCGACCTGCCCGGTCACGGCGAGCGGTCGGGCGATCCGCAACTGCAGGCACCGGGCTCCACGCTGCTGCTCGCCGAGCAGGCGGCGCGGGAAATCGATCTGGTGCTGGAGGACTTGGCGTCGGCGCGGTTCGACGGGGCTTTCGACCTGGATCGTGTGGCGATCGGAGGCATGTCGGCGGGCGGC
>JANSXG010000114.1 GCA_024743075.1 bacterium
CAAAAATAAAAGCATTAAGTCAGCATGGACAGACGCTCTCGGACTGAATCGAACCATATCTACGATCGGTTACGAAGAATATGAAAACTCAACAACACTAGCCCGACTCCTTTGCGGCAAGCCCAGTACCAAACCGCCAATCTGGCGAACCCAAAACATACGATCAAATTCTCCGATCTACTATATGCGACCGGTCGTCCGCGACGACTTCGAAACCAAGACCTATTCTCGACTGAAAAAGACGAATCTCGGCTTCAAGATGTTTGATCCTCTAGAGTCGCCGAGCTTCGTCTTGCCTCGCGCCGTGGACGAAATCAGTGCCTCTGCCGGCGTAGTCCTTCACTTAGTAGGGGAAGTCTACGAAAACGCTACCGAACACAACTACCTGAATGCCTTTGTCCTTGGCCTAGCTCATGCTTCGAGAAAAATAGTTCTGTGCCTACAACACGGAACGAGTCCAGTTCCGCTTGATTACAGGGATCTCGTTTCTTCTTGGTCAGATATCTCGGATATTCAGAAATATATCTCTGACTTTGCCTTAGAAGTAAATTCTGAAGTTCGATCCGATAAGAACGAGGCGAAGCCTAGGGACCGATCTTTCCTCGAATCGGTATCACTTGGCGCCTCGGCGGCCGAGAATGAGCTGCAAGATCTTAAGCACTACTTCTTAGAAACGCATGAGTATCAGCGATGCCTTCGGGGCGAAGTTCAGGTAGTGCATGGCAGAAAAGGCAGTGGCAAGACTGCGGTTTTTGCGCAAGTTCGCGACAAGATTCGCCGAGATCGCAAGAATGTAGTTCTGGATCTCCAGCCAGAAGGGTACCAGCTCCTCAAACTCAAGGATGTAGTCCTTACCCAGCTTCCTGGAGGCACGCGAGAGCACTCCATCGTCGCATTCTGGGAATACCTTTTATACCTTGAAATCGCAAACAAGATACTTCAAAAGGATAAGCACACCTATCGGAATGATCATGAGATATACGATCAGTATCGAGATCTTGAGAAGGAATACTCCGGCCCACACTATATATCCGCAGGGGACTTTGCCGAGCGACTCTCTCGACTAATTGTGGCAATACAAGAACGATTTGAGTCGATCAATAAAAAAGAACTCGCTGAAGCCACCAGCAAGGGTTTTCTAGACAGTGATCAGCTTACTCAGTTCTTGTACAGCCACGACTTCAGCATCCTGCGTGACAAGGTCATGGACTACTTAGAGCTTAAGCAATCGCTTTGGATTTTGTTTGACAACTTAGACAAAGGCTGGCCTGCTCAAGGGTTAACTTCAGACGACGCAATGATGATCCGCTGTCTCATCGAAGCCATCAATCGAATGAGCCTCCGCCTCAAGAAGTCCGGAATTCGAGGTGGCGGGATCGTCTTTATCCGTAGCGATGTGTTTGATCTTGTCATCAATAACACGTCGGACAGAGGGAAGTTGCCTGCGGCGTCCATTGACTGGGTCGACAAAGAGCAGCTCAGAGAGCTTCTAAGAAAACGATTGATATATTTTACAGGCGACCACTTCTCGACCGATTGTGATTTTAAAGATGTCTGGACGTCAGTATGCGTATCGCACATAGATGGGGAAGACACATCGTCTTACATGATTGATCGGTCAATAATGAGACCACGATCTCTCATCGATTTGTTCCAGCGATGCTTGAGTCACGCGGTCAACATGGGAAAGACGCAGATCGACGAGGACGACATTCGGCACGGCGAAGAGATGTACTCAAGCGACTTGGTACGAGACATTGGCTTTGAGATTCGTGACGTGTTCTCCGATGTCGAAGATATACTCTATTGTTTTATTGGCTCGTCGCAATGGATAAACGAAAACGATTTTGCGAAGCTAATTCAGCCAATCAGCATATCGGAGGATGCTCGTCCTAAAGCAGTAGAATATTTGCTCCGTTCCGGCTTTCTTGGGGTTGTTGACATCGACAAGGAGGAGGAACGATACATCTATGACTTTGCTTATGATTACCGTCGGCTCGCCGGGTGGGTAAACCGTCTAGGTGCCAAAGATCAAGTATTTTGCATCAACCCGGCATTTTGGAAGGGCCTGGAGATCTCATCATTTAAATGATCCGATCTTCCTTCGCAATTCCATGCGCCGGCGCCGTATTCAACTGCACCAGCTTCTCCCCCTGCAGCTTCTTCGCCTCGTCGGGGTCGACGAAGTCGCTGTGGCAAGTCGCCTTGCCGCCCTCGGCGACCTTGCCCTCGGCCTGCAGTTTCGCCTTGGCCTTCGCGGCGAGTTTGTGGATCTCTTCGGGCTTCAGGTAGCCGCGCTGTTCGAGGATCTTCTTCTGATCCTCGGTGAGCGCGTCCGAGCGGACGGGCTTGCCGCGCTCGAAGCCGTCGGCCTTGCCCGAGGCGAACTCCTGGATTTCCTTGGAGATGCGGACCGAGCACCAGTCGTGGCCGCACATGGCGCAGAAGTCGGTGTCCACGTCGAGGTCCTCGTCGTGGTAGGCGCGGGCGGTGTCCTCGTCGTAGGCGAGTTCGAAGTGGCGCTTCCAGTTCAGGGCGGCGCGGGCGCGGGTGAGATCGTCGTCCCAGTCGCGCGTGCCGGGGATGCCGAGCGCGACATCGGCCGAGTGCGCGGCGATCTTGTAGGCGATGCAGCCCTCCTTGACATCGCCGCGCTTCGGCAGGCCAAGGTGCTCCTTCGGCGTGACATAGCAGAGCATCGCGGCGCCGTGGTAGGCGGCGATGGTCGCGCCGATGCAGCTGGTGATGTGGTCGTAGCCGGGGAAGACATCGGTGACGAGCGGGCCGAGGATGTAGAACGGCGCGCCGTGGCACAGCGTGCGCTGCAGCTTCATGTTGTATTCGATCTGGTCGAGCGGGACGTGGCCCGGGCCCTCGACCATGACCTGCACGCCGCGACGCCAGGCGCGCTCGGTGAGTTCGCCGATGGTGGCGAGTTCGAGGAGCTGGGCCTCGTCGGTGGCGTCGGCGAGGCCGCCGGGGCGCAGGCCGTCGCCGATCGAAAACGACACGTCGTACTCGCGCATGAGGTCGCAGATGGGCTCCCACATGTCGTACATGATGTTCTCGCGGTTGTGCACGAGCATCCACTTGGCGAGCAGCGACCCGCCGCGGCTGACGATGCCGATGAGCCGGTTCTTCACGAACTTGAGGTGGCCCTTGCGCACGCCGGCGTGGATGGTGAAGTAGTCGACACCCTGCTCGGCCTGGTGGCGCAGTGTGTCCATGATGACCTGCTCGTCGAGGTCTTCGAGCTTTCGCCCGATGATCATGGAGTAGATCGGGACGGTGCCGATCGGCACGGTCGAGTGCTCGAGGATCGCGGCTCGGGTCGCGTCGAGGTCGCCGCCGGTGGAGAGGTCCATGACGGTGTCGCCGCCCCATTGCTCGGCCCAGCGGAGCTTCTCGACCTCTTCATCGGTGCCCGATGACACGGGTGAGGCGCCCATGTTCGCGTTGATCTTGGTCTTGCTGGCGCGCCCGATGCACATCGGGTCGAGGTTGTTCGCAAGGTGCTTGCGGTTGGCGGGGATGATCAGGCGCCCGGCGGCGATCTCGTCGCGCACCTGCTCGGCGGTCAGGTGCGGCTCGCGCTCGGCGACGCGGCGCATCTCGGGCGTGATGATGCCGAGGCGCGCGGACTCGAGCTGCGTCACCGGTTTGAAGTCCGGGTCGCTCGGCACTGCGCGGATGTAGGTGGTGGCGAGTTTGCCGGAGAGGTACTCGTCGGCGGTCAGGCCGATGTTGTGGCCGAGGCAGCCGGTCTCGTGCGAGTCGGTCTCCTCGGTGGTCCAGCCGTCGGGCAGGAAGTCCCAGGCGGTCTTCGCGCTCGGCGCAGGCATGCCCGGCGTGTCGGGCGAGGAGAACATGCGCGGGCCGCCGATGTTCGGCTTGTTCGCGAACGAGCCCGGCGAGGTGCCTGCCCGATCCGACGAGGGGTTGTGTGCGCTGCCGAACGGCGCGGGGAACTTGTCCGACAGCGTCGGCGAGTCGGCGTCGAAGATCGGGTCGTTGACATCGAGCCCGGCGAACTCGTCGGCGTTGTTGTCGCCCACGGTCATCCGCGCGGCCTTGCCGGCGGGCGAGTTGGGTCCGAGGTGTTCCGGGCGGAGCTTCGGGTACGGGTGGGTGTCGGTGTTGTTGGGAGTAATCATGGCGTGCCTCTCGTGAGGGCTCGCCGGACTCGGGTGCAGCGGGCGTGCGCGTGTGCGCTGCCCGGATCGCAATCCCTCCGCCGGTACGAACCGGATCAGGTTCAACGGGTGCGTCTCAGCCGGCGGATGCCAGCGCCCCGTGCGACAAACGGTCGGTGGGAGTGTATCACACCGGCTGGGCGGCCCCGTCCACGAACAGCATCCACTCGACCACCGCGCTCTGGGGCAATTGCTCAACGCCGAGGTGGCGGAGCATGTTCAGGCACTGGGCGCGGTGGTGCATGCCGTGGGTGGTGACGTGGGTGAGCACGCCGCCGCGGGTGAACGAGTAGGACTTGCCGCCTCGCTCCGAGGTCGCGATGCCGTCGACGGGGTGGGCCTTCACGACCTCGCGGAAGTCCTGGTCGATTTCCTCGAACAGGTCGAGCAGTTCATCAGCGCTGCGTTCGCCGCCGGACTCGAGGCGTTCGCGCTGATCGCGCCCGGCCAGCATATCGGTCCAGCCGCGCATCGCGCTGAGGATGTGGGTGATCGTCGCGTGCAGCGAGCCGAGGCCCATCTCGAACTTCTGATGGAACTGCTCGTGGGAGAGCGGGCGACAGGCCTCAATCAGGTTACGCGTCGCCCACGAATTGGTTTCGATCAGAATGGTCAGCGGGTCTGAATGTGCCATGGTGCCTCCGCTCGGGAGTCTACCCCAAGCCGTCAGGCGTCGGCCTCGGCGTCCGCTCGCAGTGTCACCTCGACGATCAGCGTGTCGTCGGCGGGCGGCCCGTCGCGGTGCGCTTCGACGGCACTGGCGATCGTGTCGGCCAGTTCGCCGCACGCGCCTTTCTCGATGAGCCCGCGCAGGCGACTCAGGCCGAACTCCTGGTCGCGGGCGTCGGTCGTCTCATTCGCACCGTCGGTGTAGGCGATGATCGCTGAGCCGATCGGGCAATGGGCGCGCTCCTCGGTCGACTCGAAGTCGTGATCGCCTAGCACGCCGAGCACTGTCGCGGTGCTGTCGAGGGACCGGACGCGTCCATCAGGCAAACGCAGAAAAGCGGGCGGGTGTCCGGCGCTGGCCCATCGGACGACCGGATCGGGGCCGGGCTCGATGCGCAGGGCGATCGCGGTCGCGAAGACCGCCTGCCCCGACAGCGATTGATAGGTGAATGTGTTGAGTGCGCGGATCACCTCCAGCGGCTCGGCAATCCGCCCGCCCGCGCTGAGCCGGTCCAGTTCGGCGTGCAGGCGATTGACGGCCAGCGCCGCGACGATGCCGTGCCCGGTGACGTCGATGATCACGACCAGCACCGGACCGGTCGGTGCCGAGGGCGGGAACGCGAGCGGGCGGACGAAGAGGA
This sequence comes from bacterium, assembly GCA_024743075.1. Classification (GTDB taxonomy): domain Bacteria; phylum Planctomycetota; class Phycisphaerae; order Phycisphaerales; family UBA1924; genus JANSXG01. The sequence continues at coordinate 5,504 of JANSXG010000114.1, forward strand.
AGTCGCCGCCGATCTGTCGCATCGGCTCGTAGCGGTAGGCGATGCGGACCGGGCCGCGGCTGACCGGCGGCGGGAAGAGCGCTTCGTGGATCCGACGCGCGTCGGTGAGTTCGCGCGTGACCTCGGCGTACCGCTTCTGCACGGCACGCGCGTTGAACCGCTCGGCGAAACTGCGATAGCGCCACCAGCTCCAGGAGAGGCCGGGGAGGCCGATGAGCGGCGAGAGGAGGATGAGCGTGGCCTTCTGACCGATCGGGCCGACAGAAACGAAGACGACCCAGATCGCGAACGCGCCGAGGATGGGGATCAGCGGCATAAGCCCTTCGCGGGGCGAGAGCGCGACGAACACGCAGGCGAGCAGGTGCACCAGAAAAACCGTCAGCAGCGAGGTGAACGCCTGGCCGGCGTGCGCTTCGGCGGTTTGCTCGAGCGTGGCGTCGGGGTGAATGGCCGTGTTCATGATCAGCGGCGAGACCATGACCGCGACCACGCCCGACACGGCGACGAGCCACTGAAACGTGCGCACGACCTCACCGCGCGGGCGTACACGGCGCGCGAAGTAGAACAGCGCGCCGACGAACATCGTCGTGTAGAGCACATCGGTGAAGACCTCGGCGACGCTGACGGTGTCGCCGCCGGTGAACGCGACGCCGGTCAGGACGTCGTAGAGCGTCATCAGCCAGCTGATGCCCACCAACGACAGCACCGTGATGCTGTACCAGACCGCGCGCCGTCGGAGCTTGGCGGCACGCTCGGCGTCGTACTGCGCGAGGAACTCGGATGAGATCGTGATGGGGGCGGGCATGGCGCGGGCTCGGGGCGGGTGAGTCGCCATGGTACCCGGAGCCGGTAGCGGTCAGGGTTGGTTGGATTGCATGGCGGTCTGGAAGGCTTCGTAAGACTCCCAGCGCTCAAAGTCGCCGGGGTCGCTAGGCACAATCCTGGGTCCGAGCGTGAGCAGGAGACTCATCGGGCCGCCCACCAGTATGGCTCCTGCGATGAGCCATGCGATCATCGACCACGGTTTGTGGGCACGCCAGCGGAAGGTCGCCATGAGAACGAACGGAGCGAAGAAGAGGACGCCGAAGGCGATGATGGAAAGACGGACTTTGACGAGTGCCCATCTGCCGGGCGGGTCCGGAATGTCCGATTGCCGGTAGCCGTCCCAGAAGTCCGAGTGTGTGTCGGGGTGTATGCCCCGCGCCAGACGGTTTTGGATGAAGGCCATGCGATCGGAATTGATCTGATCCACGAGAGGCCGGGTTTGGTCGAAGTACCTGTCGACTCCGCCAGCATGCGACACCATGCTACGTGTGGCGCCCGCGAGCCAGAGTGATGCCTTGGGATCGCGATTCGGGTGGATGATCGAGCGTGCGCCGTTTGCACTCAATTCCGCCGATCGTGATGCCGCCAGATGACCGACGACGAGTCGATTACGGTGCGCCATGATGGCGGTTGCCAGCGATTCATGGGCATCCACACTGGCCCACGCGTCGCCGAGCGTCATGAGGCCGATGAGCCCTTCAATCGCCTCGTCTGCGGTCAAAATTACATCAGAACCCATGAAACGGAGCTCCGGGCAGCACCGGTAAGCCCGCGGCACATACTGAACGAGATTGGACTCTTCTCGCGCTTCGTCCGAGTCGCCGTAACGCTCCGCGAGGGCCTGCGGCGTACTCCGTTCGGTCACAAAGACGCCAACCGGGATTCTGATCTCATTGACGCGGCTTCTCCGCGTGTGCCGCAGCGCCTCAAGAAACCCCAATTGCACCTTCTCGCGCCCGAAGTGCGCATCCGGGTTGAGGTCGATCGCGGCGCGGATGAGTTCGATGGCGCGTTCAAGGTCGGTGAGGTCGGCGGCGGAGCCGCCATTGGCGATCCAGCGGTGGGCGTGGTGCGTCCCGAGGTTGGCGAGGTAGCGGTACTCGTGCTCTATACGCTCAGCGCTGTTCTCGGGGAGCGTGTCGAGGACGGCTCGCTTGCCGGCCATCCATTCGATGGCCTCGTCGTAGCGTTTGAGCCGGTCGGAGGCGACCGCCGCATCGTCGTAGAGGGCAAGGTTGGTGGGGTCGGCTTCGAGTTCTTTGGTGACGCGCTCGAGGCGCATCGCGTAGTACTCCGGCGGCCAGCGGTCGATCCGCCCGAGCAGCACCTCGACCACGCCGGGCAAGCCCGCCGCCTCCTGTGCGAGCGTGTCGCGGTCCCAGAAGCAGGCGAGCACGGCCTTCGCGGTGAGAAGGACGAGGGCGGCGCCGAGTGCGAGGTTCAGGAGCGTGCGTCTTTGCATGTCTCACTTATACGGGCAGACGGGCTGGGCGGGTCCTGGGAATCAGCATCGAACTACTGGAACTGCGCGCAGTAGTAGATGGTCAGTGTGGCCGGGCAAATCGCGACCGCACCCGTCTGCTCGTGGCTGGTATCGCAGTGCATCAGAATGATCCTTCGGTCGGGCGCATGCGCAAGCCACTGCTGGAGGTTGCCGATCCACTGCAACCGCGTCGTGTTGGTATGCGTTTGTGCCATCAGCATGAACTCTTCATTCGGCGACTCTGCAGCGCGGATGGCTTGGGTCTGATCGAGGGCCTCGAGTCGCTGCAGTTCGGAGGCGAACGCGTTCTGATCCGGCCAGACCAACCGGAGTTGAATCGAGGTCGGTGCCTGCAGCACACCGGGCCAGAGCTGGACGGCGGCATCCGCGGCGTCGATCGGGATCGTTTGAGGGAGAAAGTCGAACGCGGGCGACGGATAGAAACTCTGGTACGCCGGGTACTCCGCAAGTGACTCGGTTGGCCCCGGGAACACCTTGGTTTCGATGAACCATGCCGCCGCGGTGACAAGGCCACCGATGGCAACGATCAGCGTGAAGCCGATCATCAGCAGTTTCTCGTGCTTCCATTTTTCGCCGGCTCGCGTCATGGCTTCCTCCGTCACGATGCTACCGTCAGGGCACGGTTCAGTTCCCGTACAGGTCCGCAAAGGCATCTTCGATCGTCGGAAACTCGAACTCAAATCCATGTTGCTTCAACCGAGTCGAAGCGCAGTAGCGCCCATAGAGCGCGAGCTCCGGATCGGTGCGCAGGATGAACTTCGAGCCGATGCGCACCGCCCACGCGGGTGTCGGCAGGCCGATGGGCATGCCGAACGAGCGTCGGAGGGCGCGCATGAAGCGCTTGTTGGACACGGGCTCCGGCGCGGTGGAGAGGTAGACGCCTTGCATGGTGTCGTCTTCGATCGCGCGGGTGAACAGTCGGGCGAGGTCGCGCTCGTGGATCCAGCTCATGCCCTGCGTGCCGCTGGCGACCGTGCCGCCGAGGCCGAAACGGGCGAGGGGGCGCAGACGCTTCATCGCGCCGGTGTTTGCTGACAGAACGAAGCTGGTGCGCAGGATGACTCTGCGGGTGCCCTCGGGGCAGGCCCGATCGAACTCCGCTTCCCACGCCTGTGCGACGTGCGGCGCGAGCCCGTAGCCGGGCGGGGAGAACTCGTCGCACCAGAGCGATGGCGGGTCGCCGACGATGTGGGCGGTGCTCATCTGCACCCAGACCTTCGGCGGGGTCGCCGCGGCCCGGGCGGCCTCGCCGAGGACTCGCGTCGACTCGACGCGCGAGCGGAGGATCTCGTCGCAGTGGTCGGGGGTCTTGATGCAATCCACGGTCCGTCCGGCGAGGTTCACGACGGCGAGTGCTCCGTCCACCTCGCTCGCCCAATCGCCGAGCGTGCGCGCGTCCCAGCGGAGATGTCTGAGTTGCGGCTTCGTGGATGCCGGCGGGCGGCGCGAGAGCGTGACCACGGCGTACCCGGCATCGAGCAGGTGGTGAGTCAGTGCGTTGCCGACCTGGCCGGTTCCGCCGGTGATGACGATGCGATCGGTTTGGCGGGTCATGGCATCTCCCGCATGCGTTCAGGAGTTTCAGGAATAATTGAAATATACGGTCCCTTAGGGTCGCGGGCAAGGGAAACCCCGCGAGATCGTCAGGTAGCCGGAAATGTTGTTTGGATTTTGATTGGACCTCGCGGCCAGCGGCGATATCCTGCCTCCGGCGGCTGTGGCAGGTTTCTGGGCGATCTGGCGATCGGGAATTCTGGCGTTGGGGTGCGCGTTTGCCCGTAAGATCGATCGTGCCGGGTGACCGTTCGCCCGCGTGTGCGTGCTGTTCCCAATGATGGAGGATGAAGATCATGCTGACTCGCTTTCTGACCGCCGCGACCCTCGGGTGCGCGGTGATGGCTTCGCCGGCGCTGGCTGCCAGCGCGGACGTGCCCGCCGATACCGCGGACAACGCCGCCAAGGCGATGGCCGTCCCGAACGACAACTTCCCCGCCGAGTGGTTCTGGGCCCGTGACGAAGCGAACTGGGAGAAGATCAACTCGATCGTCGGCAAGAAGGCGACCGATCTCGTGGTCGGCGACTGGCACAACGGGCGCGACGGCGGACAGCCGAAGAAGATCGAGGACTACGCGGGCAAGCCGCTGATCATCGACTTCTGGGGCACCTGGTGCGGCCCGTGCCTCGCTGCGGCTCCGAAGGTCTCGGCGCTCGCCGAGAAGTACGAAGACAAGATCAACGTCATCGCGGTGTGCAACACCGCTCGCGGCGACAAGATGGTCGAGGCCGGCGACAAGGCCGGCATGAAGATCCCGACCGCGATGGATCTCGACGACAAGACCAAGGACGCGTACGGCGTGCAGTGGTGGCCCTACTACGTGGCGATCGATTCGAAGGGGATCGTCCGCGCAGCGGGCATCTCCTCGGCCCACGTCGAAGACGTCATGAAGAAGATGATCGAGATCGAGGCCGGTGAGACCGAGCAGGCGTCGGTGCCGATGACGCCGCTGACCAACCCGAACCTGCCCCGGATCGAACCGGCGGTAACGGTGCAGGCCTCGTGGTTGGAGGGCTCCGAAGAGAAGCGCGGCACGCTCAACGCCATGCACGGCAAGAAGGCCCCGGCGTTCACCGTCGAGAACTGGATGAACTCCGAGGCGCTGACCCCCGACAAGCTCAAGGGCAAGATCGTGGTCGTCGACTTCTGGGCGACCTGGTGCGGTCCGTGCATCGCCTCTATCCCGAAGAACAACGAGATCGCCGCGAAGTACAAAGACAGGGGCGTGGTCTTCATCGGCGTCTGTCACCCGCGCGGTGTGGAGAAGATGGGTGAAGTCGTCGAGGAGAAGGGCATCGAGTTCCCGGTCGCCGCCGACACGAGCGGCTCGACGAACGAGGCCTTCAACGTCAACAGCTACCCGGATTACTACATCATCGGTCGCGACGGCACCGTTGTGGTCGCCGACGCGCGCAATGACAAGGTCGAGGAGATCCTCGACGCGATGCTGAAGACCGACGCGACCAACTGATCGCTCTGTCTCGCATCTCTCTCTCCAGCACCGGCGCATGCCGGTGCTTTTTGTTGCGCCGGGGCACGAAAAAACCGGCGCGATGCGCCGGTCGGTCGAGAGAGAGTCGGGAGGTCAAGCGGTGAAACTTACTTCTTCTGCTGGTCCTTGAGCTGCTTGATCTCGTCGGGCATCGCAAAGACGGCCGGGTCAATCTCGGTCTCGGTGTCGACGTTGGTGATCGTCAGGTTCTGCGTCATGCCCATCGACGGGATCTCGATGACGGTCTTGAACGGCACCTTGACCCCGCCGGCGTCGCGGTAATCGCTCATCGTGACGGTCGATTCGACTTCGCCCATCTGCGTCTGTTCCTTGGACGACTGACCGATGAGCAGGCTGGATTCGACAGAGTAGTACTGCGTGACCGTCGCGCCGTCCTTGCTCGTGAGTTTGACCTCGTAGGCGGGTTCGCCGGCGAACTCGGTCTTCTGAACGGTCTCGATCGAGGTGTAGTACTTCTCGGGGTTCGTCTGCGAATCGAACGCGGCCTGACGCTGCAACGACGCTCGCTCG
>JANSXG010000126.1 GCA_024743075.1 bacterium
CGACTCTACGACGGTTTCTCCACCGGGATCTTCCTCGACCAGCGAGCCAACCGGGCGTGGGTCCGTGACTGGTGCGCCGGGTTCATCCGCTCCGCCGGACACGGCCCCAAGGTACTCAACACCTTCGCCTACACCTGCGCATTCGGCGCCGCCGCGGCCTCGGTCGACGAATCCGTCGAGACCACCAACATCGATGTCTCCGCCCGATACCTGGACTGGGGCAAAGAGAACTACCGGATCAACGCGGTCGATCCCGACAAGCACTACTTCACGCGCTTCGACACCATGTCGTTCCTCGACCTCGCCAGACGCAAACAATTTGGTTTCGACCTGATCATCCTCGACCCGCCCACCTTCGCCGCGCCCAACAAACGACGCAAGATCCCGGCGTGGCAGGCCGAGCGGGATTACCCGACACTTGTTTCGAAGGCCTGCCATGTGCTCCGCCCGGGCGGCGTGATCCTCGCCTCGACCAACTGCACCGCGCTCTGCGACCCCCACCGCTTCCGATCCGTGGTCACGGAAGGCGCCGGACAGCGCTCCGTCCGCTGGCTCGATCTCCCGCCGATGTCCGAGGACTTCGCCGGTGAAACCGGCCGGTTCGTCGCCAGCGCGTTTTCAATCGCTCGCTGAATCGACCCGGAACGGGCTGCCATCCAGTTCGCGCTGCAGTTCCGCCACACGAGATGTGATCCCCTCCGACACGCCCCGCTCCGAGAGCCCATCGATCGCCTTGAACGCTCTCATCGTCTCGGTCGCGTAAGGACGCAGGCCGACGAGGACGTGCTTGAGCAGCAACTCGCCGTCGCGACCGCCGTAGAACCGATCACCGATCAGCGGACAGCCCAGGCCCTCCATCATCACGCGGATCTGGTGATAGCGACCCGTCTTGAGATCGATCAGCGCGTGCATTCTGTCCGAATCGTTCGTGCTTTGCTCCACCGCCAGCACATCCATGAACGCGGGCTTGCCACCGGCACGCACGCGCTCGGCACGCCGCCCCTGTCGCACGAGATACGCCTTCTGCACGCCCAGAAGGCGATCGGAATTATCAACCCGCGGCAGTGCCGCGACGTACAGTTTCCGCCACAAGCGCGCCGCGATATCTTTGCCGTGCCAGCCCGCCGCCTCTTTGCTCAGAGCCAGCACCAGCAAGCCTTCCGTGATCGCGTCGATCCGGTGGGGCAAAACCGCATCGCCAAGTCGCGCTCGTGCCTCATCGCTCAACCCCGCCGACTCGAACGCCCCGGCTCGCACCAGTTCCTGGGTCGAGTTGCCGTCCTTGCGGTATGTCGCCTCAGACGGCATACCCGCGGGCTTATCAACAACAATCTCGTGATCGCTCGACCAGACGACGCGCAGCGGCCGCATGCTCAGCGCGTCTCGCCGACGGTCAGGTTCGTCGGTCGTCCGATGCGTTCAACGTCCCCCGCCGCGATCTTTTCGACACCACTGCCGAGTTCACCGATCGGGTCCGGTGGCACGATGTCAACGACCTTCTCGCCGAGCTTCGCCTCACCCTTCTCGACCCGCTCCTGGAACGTCAGGCACTCCTTGAGCAGCCGATCGAGGATCTCGTCCTCGGGGATATTGGCGACGCGCTCGCCCTGTACGTAGATAATACCCCGCTTGTTGCCGGCAAAGACCGCCACATCCGCGCCCTCGGCCTCGCCGGGCCCGTTCACAACGCAGCCCATCACCGCGACCTTCATCGGCACGCGGACTTCGCTGCGCAGCTTCTGACGCACATCCTGCACGAGCGTGAACAGGTCCACCTGGATGCGCCCGCAGGTCGGACAGGCAATCAGGTCCGCGCCCTTCCGCTCACGCAGCCCGAGCGAATAGAGCAGTTCCAACCCGTCCTCGACCTCGTAGACCGGGTCGTTGGCGTAACTGATGCGCAGCGTGTCGCCGATGCCCTGCGTCAGCAGACCGGACAGCGCCGCGATCGAGCGGATCGTCCCCGTTTCCTTCGGGCCCGCGTGCGTCACGCCGAGGTGAAGCGGGTGATCGAACCGGTCGCTGATCTCGCGATACACCGTGGTGACGAACGCGGCGTCCATCGACTTCGCGCTGATGGTGACATCATGAAAATCCCGCTCGTAGAAGATGTCGAGGTACTCCTCGAGCTTCGCGATAATGATGCTCATCAGGTGCCCGCGCTTGCCCATGCCCCGATCGGCGAAGAACTTGCCAAGCTCAACCATACGGCGCTGCTTGTCCTTGCGCTCGATGATCGACCCTTCGTTCACACCCACGCGGATTGGGATGCCGACCGCCTTGCACGCGTCGATCACCTCGTTGACCTGCTCGCGCTCGGTGATGTTGCCTGGGTTCAGCCGGATTTTGTGGACCCCCGCTTCCACCGCCTCGAGCGCCCGCTTGAAGTGGAAGTGAACATCCGCCACGATCGGTACCGAGACCTGAGGCAGGATGTGCTTCAGCGCTTCAGTGTCTTTGCGTTCCGGCACCGCGACCCGCACGATGTCCGCCCCCGCCGCGGCCATCCGGTTGATTTCCGCGACGCACGCGTCCACATCGTGGGTGTAGCCCGCAGTCATCGTCTGGACGCTCACCGGGGCCGGACCGCCGTGCTCCGGTGCGGATTCCAGCGTTGCATCGGGGTGCCTCGATGTCGGCTTCCCGCCACCGATCCGCACGAAACCCACACGCTCGTCCCCGAGCACCACCTGACGAGTTGGACGACGACTCTGCATACCCTGATGGTATCCGCTTACGCACGAGCCGACGGCGGGTTCGCAAACCTGCATCTGCGCACGCCGAGATAAACCAGCACCTCGAATACCGCCAATCCGCACAGAAACCCGGCGATACCGAGCACGACCGACCAACTGACCACGGTCGCGCCCGCCAGCGACCAGAGGCCCTGCGGCAGCCCGAGGCCGCCGCCGAGCGTCCTCCCAAACTGCCATCCGGCGCTCGACAGGATCGCGCTGACGAGCCAGCCGAACGACGCATGCCCCACCACGGTCAGAGCCACCCCGTTCGTGACGCGCCACCGGTTCTTCCTGCCGAACGTACGCAGGCCGAGGTACTCCACGAACGACAACGCCAGAACGATGCTCGCGAACACCGGGGCCCACCCCAACGAATCCACCCCAACCCCGAACAACACCCCGGCCAAAACCGCATTCGCGACCAGCAACCACGCGGAGGACCTCCCATCGATCCGCACCCGCGACCAGACGCCACGCGGCGAACGCGCAACCGCCACGCCCGTCCGGATGAGGCACACCGGCCCGCCGCCGTTCTGCCACACGGTGCCCCGCCGAGTGTCCGGCAGACTCTCAGCCACCGGTTTCCCGCATTCGCCACAGACGCCGCTCGGATCGGCGCCCGTGAGGTCGTACCCGCAGAACTCACAGAGAAAGGCGTGGTCGTCGGCCATGGCCCGGACTGTAGCTCGGCTCGAACGCCCGAGATTCCCGCCTCGAAAGCGGCCTACACCCGTTGTAAGTAAACGCTATCATTGGAGCCGACCCGATGGAGGACGCCCCGTGATCGAATACCTGCGCATCGATCAGAAACACCCCCTCTACCAGCAGGAAATCGCTCTGCGCCAGAGCATCCTCCTCGACCCAATCAACTACACGATGGAAATGCTCGAGGACGAGTTTCCCGGTTTCGAGGCCCGATTCGAGCACTTTGTCGCCGTCGTCGATCATCCCAAGGGCAAACGGGTGATCGGCTGCGCCCTATTGCTGCCGCATTACCCGGACGATGAGCCAAACACGGGCAAACTTATGCAGATGGCGGTCGACCCGCAGCGTCAACGCGAGGGCATCGGTCGGCGGCTGGTGATCGAACTCGAGCGCCGGGCACTCGGCGAGCTCGGCCTCACCAAGCTCTATTGCCACGCTCGCGCCGATGCCGCCGCCTTTTACGCCAGCCTCGGCTGGGTCCGAACCGGCGACCGCTTCATGGAAGCCGGAATCGAGCACTACAAGATGGTTTTCGACACCGCATCCGTCGATGAGAGCGACCGTCTGGAAGCCGACGCAACCGAGTCCGCCTGAGGCCGGGGCGAGACCGGCGGACCCGAAATTCATGCAAAAGCCGAGCGATGCTCGATTTCTCGCTGGTTTTCGCCAATACTTCGAGGAATCCGCACACTCCGGGAATCTGTTCGTGGACCAGCTCAACCCGTCAGAGGACAAGGCCAGACGCCTTTTCGCCGAACACGACCTCCGCTGCACCAGGCAGCGCGCCCGCGTGTATTGCGCCCTCGACGCTTGCAAGAGCCACCCCACCGCCGAAGAACTGCACGAACTGGTGAATTCCGGCTCCGAAGCCTGCTGCATGAGCCTGGCCACGGTGTACAACACACTGGAAGCCCTCTGCAGCGCCGGGCTGTGCCGAAAGATCGTTTCCACCACCGGCAGCGCCACTGCGGCGCGGTACGACGCGGACATCGACGAGCACCTGCACGTGGTCACACCCGACGGTCGGCTGATCGATGTGCCCCAGAGCGTCGGTCGCCAGCTCCTCGATCGGATCGCACCCGACGATCTGGCCCACCTCGAGCGCGAAATGGGCGTCCAGATTTCGCGAATCGCCCTTCAGGTGTTTGCGTCTCCAGATTCCTCCGATCCGTCATCCGCCTGACTCGCTGGCCCCTCACCGACTCGGTTTCAACCGAAAAATCTCCGCCGCTCGATCACCAGATCTCAACCCCCCTGCTTCACCAGCCGATGAAGAGGTTATCCGCCGTCCGAAAAGCCGGCGGGAACCACGCAGGGAGGCGTGCCATGATCGGAACCAAGACCGACGCCCGGAACCGCCGGATCCATACCCGCTACCAGTTGCCGTCGATGTACACCGAAATCGGTGTACGCGAACTCGATGACAACGAGTTTCGCATCAGCGGACACGCCTACGACATCTCACTGGGCGGCATGCGATTCGAACTCGATGAACCTCTGGAACCCGGCACCACCATCGCGGTCCGCATCCAGCTCCCCGGCCCGACCAGCGATCGGGGTCGACGGGCGATCTTCGCGATGGCCAACGTGGTCTGGCTCGAAGAGGACGATCTTGAGAACGGCGGGCCGATCCGGATGGCCTGCGTCTTCAGGAATTTCTGCCATCCCGGTGACGAACAGCGCCTGCTCGCCCAGCTCTCCTGCGGTCACTACGCCCGCGCCGCTTGAGTTCTAGCCCATGTGTGGGGTTTCGGGGCGGAGCCGATCGATCAGCGCTCGCACGACTTCCTCGGGTGTACCAGGCTGATCCAGTACAACCGTTGCCAACTCCCGGTACTGCGGGTCGCGCGCCCGAAACACCGCCTCCATCTCCGCGATCGGGTCGCCCTGCGTTGTCAGGGCGGGGCGACGATCATCGATCTCGCCTCGCAGACGCGCTCCGAGCGTATCCGGCGGGTAACGCAGATACACCAGCTCAGCCCCGCTCTGTCGCAGCAGTTCTGATGCGCCGGGAGCAGTCGGCGTGCCGCCTCCGAGCGAGAGCACGACCGGCAGGTGCGAAGCCTCTGTGAGCGCGTGACCGAGCGCCTCGATCTCGGCCCGCCGAAACGCCGCTTCACCGAGTTCCGTGAACGCGCGGGCGATCGAACAGACCCCGTGTGCGGACCGGATGATTGAAAGCGTCTGATCATCCAGATCGATGAACCGACGCGTCAGACGCTCGGCGAGCAGGCGCCCGACGGTGGTTTTGCCGCTCCCGCGCAACCCCATCAGGATGATCGCGCGTTCACCGATCATCGCCCGGCTCGTCGCCGATCCGTTCGAGTGATCGCAGCCGCCCATTCGGATCGATGAAGTTGGATTCCACGATCTGATCTTGCAGTTTCACGAACCGCACACCCGCATCGCAGTCGCCGCGATGATTGACGTGGCTGTAGACCACCTCGATCCCGACCACCGCCCGGCGCCGGCTTTGACCGGAGACCAGTTCCACAGCAGCTCGACCGCCGCGGACGAGCGGCGCCGGCCCTTCCATGCGCATGCCCCCAGTCGAGATGTTCACGCATCGCATCTTCACAGCCGGCCCGAGCGTACGGTCTCCGGCGAGCAGAACCACGGGCACATCGCGCGAAGTCGCCACCCGTCGGTCCACGCGGCGCTCTCGACCGTCCGGATCCGGCCCGTTCGCGCGATCAGGCGACCCACTGGCCGCGTTGCCTTTGAGCATCGCTCGGCTCCCCTTCATTGGCGTCCGTCTCAGCATCGCGCTGAAGGCGATCGATCGCTCCGGCACCGAACAGTTTCTCACACGCGCTACCGAGCTCCGAGAGTTCCGCACCGGTGAGCAATACCGGCTTGCGTTCGATCGCGGTCGGATCGCCGAACCGCCCTCCTGCCGCGGCAAGCGCGAAGGCCGATTCGCACATTACTAGCCCGATCGGGTCCGTGCCGCTCCGTCGGGCCAGACGTTCGATCGAATCGCGCTGACCGCGTCCGAGCCCCAGCCGCCGGCTCATCAACAGGAACGCCAGCCGTTCATCCGTAAGGCGCATCCGCCACAGCCGACGCAGCGCGATCGCGCCGCACAGTGCCACCGCGACCGCGCCGACAAACCACAACCAAGAACTCGGCGCGCTCGACGCGAGGCCGTCGTCTTCGAACAGCCGCGGCGGCCCCAACTGGATCGCGCCGGAGAGAGGTTGAACCAGACGATCAGCCAACACCGACCTCCCGGGCTCCGGGCTCCATCAGCGACAGCAAGCGACCTGCGCAGCGACGCGCGCGCCCTCGAACAATCGCGTCCGGATCTTTGCGGGCCATGCCTGCGATCTCCGTGGCCATCTCGACCGGGCGAATGCGTCGTGCGACCCAGAGCGCGCTGATGCGGTGCTCGGGGCGATCATCGCGCAGCATAGCGTCGAGCTGTCGTATCGGAGCGCCCGCGAGCGTCCCATCGGGCTCCGTGTCGGCGTAGCGACAGCCATGGAGCACGGCGTTCGCGCGGATCCGGGGGCGGTCGTCCACCGCGAACCGATCCAGTCGCAGGCCATCGCCCCGCAATCGTGACATCGCCTCGATCGCATCGGCCCGAACCCGGTCGGCATCGTCGCCCAGCAGTTCCGCAAGCGACCGAAACGCTCGCTCGGCGGCGTCCGAATCTCGACTGACGCGACCGAGAAGCAGCGTCGCCTGCGCTCTCGTGGACGGATCCGAAGCGTGAATCGCCACGCAGGCGACCTGCTCAACGGACTGATCCGCCAGACCGAGCCTCCGCACCAGCGAAAGCGCGGCTCGAACGCGGCTCGCATCGCCCAGAGCGCTGTTCAACTCGTCGCGCAGCGTGTCAGGCGAACGCCGAGCCATCCACGACGCGAGGGTGGCTGGCAACCACCGGGCGTCGCGCGATCGCACCGACCCGAACAGGTCGAAGCGCTCGATTGTTCGTTCCGCGTGGTCGCGAACCGAGCGCAGCGGCGAACGCGAGAGCGTCTGAAGCCGCACCACACTCGCAAGGCGCCGGTGACGACTTTGCACGCGTGAGATCGCGCCGACCGACGCCAGCGCGATCGGCTCGCAGCGATCGAACCCGAGGTCCTGCAACGCTCCATCAGCTGGCTCCGAAGCCTCAGCGCGGGAGATTGCGCAGACCAGACGCAGACGCACGCCGGGATCGGGGTCGGCGACCATGCCCGAAGCCAGCAGGTCGTCGAGCGCCCGAACGCCGAGGCAAGCGGCGATGGCGACAAGCCCTTGTCGCGAGTGTGCCGAGAGTCCGGGCACGCGCACGAGGCGAGCGAACGAGCTTCGGGAAAGAACCGTCGGCAGCCGACGAGCCCGATGACGCGAGCGCAGCAGCGACCAGGGCTCCAGAATCGCTTCCACTGTTTCGGGCGTCGGATTCGACGCAACCCGCTCGAAGACCTTTCGTGCCGCTGGCACGAGCGATGGCCACCCCAGCCACCTGATCGCCAGAGGAGCGGCAGTCGCTGTTTCGACCTTCGACGCCGCGGAACGCAGCGGCAGGTGTTCCTCCAGCGGAGCCCGAGTCAGCCACGCGTTGAGTTTCGGACCGCACCTGTGTGTCGCTCGAAGGACCGCGCGGAGCACGCCGACATCCCGATGCTCATCGAATCGCCCTGCCCACTCCACGAGTTCGCGATCGACCACGGATCGCACCGCCGGACCCAGATCGTCCAGCATCGCACAGGCCCGGAAAAGGGCGTGACGCGATTCCCGACAGTGCCCGCCACCCAGGCCATCGATCGACAACGCGAGACGGACGAAGCCCGTATCCATGATCGGATCCGGCCCGACACCACGAAGGAGTTCGTGCAATTCCGGACTCGCCAGACAGGACGCGGCGACGGCGCGCGCTCGATCCGGCTGCAGGCGAAGCGATTCCGAAACGAAACGGTCGCCGAGGCCGAGGCAAAGGCTGGCCCGCGCTTCCGCGCCCATGCGACCCCACGCCCCGAACAGGGCCTCGCCCAAAGCCTCGGAATACCCATTTGCTGCAATGAATTCCAGCGCCTCGGCGACGGCGAGTGAGACTTCGTCTGCTTCTCCGACGCGCAATGCGGCGACCAGCGCGGCCTGTCGGGCGCGCTTCGGCAATCGCCGGGTTTCCTGGAGTCTCGCGAGCAACGAATGCACTTTCCTATCTTCGGCCACCGGTGTCCTCGAACCGCACCCGGAGAGAAGGCGTATAGATCCAGAATAGCGAGTCTCAATTCCTACACATTGTGGTGGGTTGCGACGCGAAGCGCAAGATCTACCGCAAGGTCCGCACCCAGATATACGGAGCAGACGGAAGAATCTCGGAAGTTTTTTGTTGAATCCGAGGGCACGCGGCTTAGACTGAGGCTCGCGTGTGACCCAGCACCGCCTCCCTCCTTCAACCAGCCAGTTTGAGTCCATCTAGCCAGGAGGTCTTATGACTTCTCCCACGAAATCTTCATGCCTGCAGGCCTACCGCCTGCTCCTCTACCGACGGGCACTCCATCCCGAACTTTTTCCTATCAAAGACCGCCGCACGGTCACCCACATGGACTATGAGTTCGAAGGCTGGATTATGCCCGGTGCCCACCTCATGCGCTTCGTGCATCAGGGTGTCTGCGCAACCGAACTGATCACCGCCGCCGACCAGAACTTCCCGAACCGGGGTCTGGTCACGGAGTTGCCCTGCGCGGGCGAGCGCGACCACGAGGAGGACTTTGGCGACAACGTCAAATATGTCTCGACGGTTCAGACCGAGCAGCTCCCCGAAGCCCTGTATCGCGACACCTACGACGAGCTCACCGAGTTCGCACGGGAGAACGAGGCGATGCTGTTCGAGTGGAAGGAGGCCGACGGCGGTCGCTGCGCGACCATCCTCGATGTCCAGCGATTCCGTCGGGAAGTCCACGCCCAGAGCTATCACATGATCTCGCAGGGCGGCGTGGTGCTTCGCACGCAGGCCATCTTCGAGCACACCGCTCCGAAGAAGTAAACCCCGCGACACAGAACCACCCCGCAACCCGGCCGTCTGAGGCCGGGTTTTTTGTTCCCGGACCGCTCCGGGTGATCCGGTGGTCTCCGAATTCCGATAGAGTTCAGACCATGACGCGACCGATCGCGACATTCCTCGCTCGCCCGACGCGAATTATCTCGCCCCGTTGAGGGCTGGAGATCCCGCCGCGCTATCAGGCCGGCTCATCGAGGCATCCTCAACCGGGGCAGACCCCACGGACCGACCGTCGATCCGACGCGTCCGACGCTCTTCCGCTGCGTTCGTCGACCGATCGGATAGGATGACCTCTCGCCATTCCCGCCGATTCCCGGCGTTTTCAGAGCACGAATCATGAACCAGACCCAGGCCAAGGCGGACAAAGCCCGCTACAAGGATTCCCTGAACCTGCCCAAGACGTCCTTCCCGATGAAGGCGAATC
>JANSXG010000196.1 GCA_024743075.1 bacterium
CACCTGCTGTTCTACATCTTCGCGGCGGACACGACGGGGCTGCGGGTCGCGGATGCGCTGGCGCGGGCGAGCGAGCGCGGGGTAGCGTGCCGCGTGATGATGGACAGCCAGGGATCGCCGGCAGCGCTGGAGCGCCTTGCGCCGCAGTTGCGCAGGAAGGGGGTGAAGGTGGTTGAGGTGCTGCACGCGGGCCTGCTGCGCCGGCGCGTGGCGCGGATCGATGTGCGCAACCACCGGAAGCTGGCGGTGATCGACGGGACTATTGGTTACACGGGTTCGCAGAACATCGTTGATGCGGACTACGGCGGGAAGTTCGAAGGGGCGTGGCGCGACCTGATGATGCGGATCGAGGGACCGGTGGTCACGCAGTTGCAGGCGGTGTTCTTCGAGGACTGGGCGGCGGAGACGGACGAGTCGCTGTCGGATGATCTGCTCCCGGATGTGGAGCGGGCCGGGGAAACGCTGGCGGTGGCGGTTCCGAGCGGACCTTCGCTGAGGCCGGGGGCGTTCCGGGACATCATGCTGGCATCGATCAACGAGGCGGACGAGCGGGTGATCATGACGACGCCGTACCTGGTGTTGGACGAGCCGACGCTGCTGGCACTGCAGATTCGGGCGAAGGCGGGTGTGCGGGTGGATGTGGTGGTGCCGGAGCGCTCGAACAACCGGCTGGTGAACCTGGCTTCGCGAGCGCAGTACGAGGCACTGCTGGACGCGGGAGTGAACCTGCACCTTCATCAGGATGGGCTGCTGCACGCGAAGAGTCTGAGCGTCGACGGTGCGATCGCGCTGATCGGGTCGGGGAACATGGATCGACGCTCCTTCGATGTGAACTACGAGCTGAGCCTGCTGATGGCCGGGGGCACGGTGTCGGAGGAGTTGGTGCGATTGCAGCATCGGTACATGCGCGAGTCGCGTGCGCTGACGGCGAAGGAGTGGGCGCAGCGGTCGCGGATGACGAAGGTTGCGCAGAACACGGCGAAACTGTTCAGCGCGTTGCTGTGAGCGTAGCGGCTACTTGGCGCCGTCGAGGGCGGCGTCGGGGTCCCCCACCGCGTCCAGCGGGACGCGGGTGGTGTCCTTGAGGGTGGACAGGCAGAAACTGGTGCGGACGCGGGCGATGTTCGGGATGGTGCTGAGGCGGTGGACGACGAAGTCCTCGTACTGGGCCATGTCGGTGACGATGACGCGGAGGATGAAGTCTTCCTCGCCGGTGGTGTGCCAGGCGGACTGGACTTCGTCGAAGCCATCGATGGCGCTCGCGAAATCACGGAGGCGCTGTTCGCCGTGCTCGCGCAGGGTGATGCTGACGATGGCGGTCATGGACTTGTCGACTTCGCGCGGGTCGAGGCGGGCGACGTAGCCCTTGATGATCCCGGAGGTCTCGAGTTTCTTGACGCGCTCAATCATGCTGGCCGGGGAGATGCCGACGGTCTGGGCGAGCATCGCGTTGGTGATCTTCGAGTCGGTCTGGAGCAGTTCGAGAATGGCGAGATCGACGGCGTCGAAGCGGACCCTGGCGCGGGCCCGGCGGCGTTGGGCGGGCTTGGATTCGCTGGCGGTGGTCATGGGTGCTCCGGAGGGAATAAGAGCCGGCGGTCCCGGATTTTGCCCGGGAACGGGCTCTCCGGCAAGAACAATATTCGGCCTAACTGATAAAATCCCGAATATTCTCTTGCTGACAACGGGTCTGGCGGAGATAATCGGCGGGCAGGGCGACGGCGTCGCCTATGCTGTCAGTACCAACACAAGACAACCCCAAAGACCTTTTTCATAGTCGGGAGACGCACCATGACCATCGCACCGAACACCGCGTCGGGCTCGAAGACCGCGACCGATCCGCTGCAGCTCATCGATGTGGACCACGTCCGCTTTTATGTCGGTAACGCCAAGCAGGCGGCCGTGTTCTACGCGCACACGTTCGGCTTCCAGATCGAGCAGGTGCGGGACCTGACGACGGGCTCGCGCGATGAGGCGGCGTACCTGCTGACGCAGGGCAACATCCGCCTGCTGCTGGTGTCGGGGCTGACGCCGGATCACCCGGCGAGCAAGGAAGCGGCGCTGTTCGGCGACGGCGTGAAGGACATCGCGTTCAACGTGGACGATGCCGAGGCGGCGTACGAGCGGGCGATCTCCAACGGCGGCGAGTCGGCCTACGAGCCGTACACGCTCAGCGACGAGTTCGGGAGCGTGACGTACGCGGGCATCCAGAGCTACGGTCGGGCGATTCACTCGTTCGTCAGCCGCACGGGCGGGTACGACCTGGCGCGGATCAAGAAGGCGTCCATGGCGTATGAGCCGGTGTCGTTTGCGCCGAAGTTCCGCAACGTCGGCGAGCACGCGCTGAACACCTTCAACCGCAAGAACCCCTGCGGGCTGATGTTTGTCGACCACTGCGTGGGCAACGTCGAAGAAGGCAAGATGAATTACTGGGTGGACTGGTACGAGAACGTGCTCGAGTTCAAGATGTTCAAGCACTTCGACGACCAGGACATCTCGACTGAGCACTCGGCGCTGATGTCGAAGGTGATGGCCTCGGGCAACAACCTGATCAAGATGCCGATCAACGAGCCGGCCGACGGCAAGAAGAAGAGCCAGATCCTCGAGTACCTCGAGTGGCACAACATGACGCCGGGGGTGCAGCACCTGGCGCTGCGCACCAACGACGAGCTGCACTCGGTGGCGGCGCTGCGGGACCGCGGCGTGGACTTCCTTGAGATCCCGGACACCTACTACGACATCGTCTGGGACCGCGTGAACACGATGCTCACCGAGAACGGGCACAGCCCGGTGAAGGAAGATCACGAGCGGATCCGCGAGCTCGGCGTGCTGGTCGATGCGGACGACGAGGGGTACCTGCTGCAGCTGTTCACCAAGCCTCTGCAGGACCGCCCGACGCTGTTCTTCGAGATCATCTGCCGGCGCGGGAGCCAGAGCTTCGGCAAGGGCAACTTCAAGGCGCTGTTCGAGGCGCTGGAGCTTGAGCAGGACAAGCGCGGGAATCTGTGAGGGTTCGCGACAGGTCGTGAATTGAATGGACGCCCGGGTTTGGCCCGGGCGTTTTTGATTTCGCAGCGAGCGGCTTTAACTAAACAGAACCCGGACCGGATCTGGGATCCCAGTCGGTACTATGTGTCGATGAATAGAACGCACCAAGCACTTCGTGATTTCTCAATCACCATCGGTATGATCATCGGCGGTTTTGCCCTCGTCTCTGGTTGTGCTTCTCAGAAAGCATCCGAGAATCAGACTCCCACCCCTGCACAGAAGCAGAGTGAATCTGACTCGAGCGCGAAGATCGTCGGCGTTTATCCCATCGAATTCAGCGATGAGTGGTTGCAGAAGTACTGGATCTCCATCTACGAGGAGGACGGGTACTACGACGACATGAGCGATGAGGAGCGTGCAGAGGACATTGCTTACGACGCAGAGATTTTTCGCGACAACATGGAAGCTCTGCATGTGATCGAGATCGAGGCGGATCGCCCGATCACACGGTCGGATATCGATCTGTTCACGCAGGATGCTGAGAAGGGGATGATGTCGCAGGTGCCGTACATGGAGGTCTGGCTCGACGACGCGGGGCAGCCGATCGAGTCGGATCGCTTGCGGCCGAAAGAGACGAATCGCGTCGCCTTCTACCTGCACTTCGTCGAGCTGGACAAGCCGCTCTACGGCGCGTGGGGCCGGATGGCGTTGCCCGCGCCGAGCGATTTGCCCGAGCGTTTGCAACAGTTCATCGAGTACGACCGACCTTGATAGGGCGCGGCGGGACGATGGGGCGTGAATGATCTGCTGCGGTTCTTTGAGTGGTGCTGCCGAGTGATGGAGACCCTGAACTCGCGTTCAGGGTTCTCATCGCGGTAAAGATGATGGAAATTTCACCGGCTTCGGGATCGGGCGGCTCCGTAGGATCCGGTGTATCACCCATTTCTTCCGGATCAGGAGGCGTCATGGCAGCCGCGTTTGAAATCAAGAAGTCCAGCGACGATCAGTTCATGTTCAATCTCAAGGCCGCGAACGGGGAGGTGATCCTCACGAGCGAGCGGTACACCGCCAAGGCGAGCGCTGAGAACGGCATCGATTCGGTGAAGATGAACGCGCCGAGTGATGAGCAGTATGAGCGGAAGATGTCGATGTCGGGTGAACCGTACTTCGTGCTCAAGGCGACGAACGGGGAGGTGATCGGCAGGAGCGAGATGTATTCGTCGGCGTCGGCGATGGAGAATGGCATCGAGTCGGTCAAGACGAACGGACCGGCGGCAGCGGTGAATGACCGTACGGTCTGAGCCCGACCGCTCCGTAGCTTCGGCCCGGACACAACAGCACCCGCTCCCTGTGCTGAGCGGGTGCTGCGAGAGCGCGTCGGCGTTGATCGGGGCGATTAGCGCCGGCGGCGGGCTGCGCCGAGGCCGGCGAGGGCGAGCAGGCCGGCGGTGCCGGGGGTCGGGATCGCGAAGGCGAGGCCGGTGGAGAGGCTGACTCCGCTGTGCAGCGTGCTCGGGAAGACACTCGCGTCGGTTCGGTCCACGGTGAAGAGTTGGCCGGTTCCGGCATCGGATATGTACAGGTTGCCGTCGGCGGGGTTGTAGTCGATGTCGTAGGGGTGGCTCAGGCCGGTCGCGCCGACGAAGGTGGCCGCGCCGCTGTTCGCGTTGATGGAGAACAGTGCGCCGGTCTCGGTGGTCAGGAACAGGTTGCCGGAGAACGGATCGAACCCGAGGCCGACGAGCGGGAG
>JANSXG010000285.1 GCA_024743075.1 bacterium
ACCGCTGCGTCGCGACGCTCCGCGAGTCCGCGCGCGTCGCCCGCGAGGAGTTCACCGGCTCGGGGCGCTTCGCCGATCGCGAGAGCCGCCTCAATCCGACTTCGGAAAGCCCGGCCATCTCCGGCGTCATCCGTCGCGTGCCGATCGGCCTCTGCTCGTTCATCACGCCCTTCAACTTCCCGCTCAACCTCGTCGCGCACAAGATCGGCCCGGCCATCGCCTGCGGCTGTCCCTTCGTCCTCAAACCAGCCGAGCGCACGCCGCTCACCGCGCTGCTGCTCGGACAGATCGCTCTCGAAGCCGGTCGCCACCCCGCCGGTGTCTCAGTATTACCCTGCGACGTCGACGACGCCGGCCCGTTCTCCTCCGACGAACGCTTCGGCCTCCTGTCGTTCACGGGCTCGGACAAGGTGGGCTGGAAGCTCAAGTCCCGGGCGACCAAGATGCGTACCGCACTGGAACTCGGCGGCGACGCGGCGGTCATCATCTCCAGCGCGTCCGACGGATCCACCCGAGCCGCGGCCGCCAAACGCATCGCCTCCGCCGCGTACGGCTACGCCGGCCAGTCCTGCATCAGCGTGCAGCGAATCATCGTCGTCGGCGACAAGGCCTACGAAGATCTCAAATCCCGCCTCGTCGACGAGATCGGACAACTCAAATCCGGTGACCCGCTCGACCCCGACACGTTCATCGGGCCGCTTATCGACTCGGACGCCGCCGATCGCGTGGAGTCGTGGATCAACGAGGCGATCGACGGCGGGGCTTCAAAGCTCATCGGCGGCGATCGGGATGGCAACACCATCATGCCGACCCTGCTCGAGAACGTGCCGACCTCGTGCAACCTCGCCCGCGAGGAGGCCTTCGGACCGGTCGCCTATCTCATCCGCGCCGACGACTTCGATCGGGCCATCAACATCGCCAACAGTTCCCGCTACGGCTTGCAGGTCGGCGTCTACTCGAGCGACGAACACGAGATCGAACGCGCGTTTTCGTATCTCGAGGTTGGCGGCGTGGTCGCCGGCGATGTCCCGACATTCCGTACCGACCCGATGCCCTACGGCGGCGTGAAAGACTCCGGCGTCGGTCGCGAAGGCCCGCTCTACGCCGCCGACGACATGACCGAGCAGCGCCTGTTGATCCGTCGGGACCGCGAGAACGGGCGTTGACCATCTCGCCGGACCGCCTCCGCGACCTCGTGATGCGTGCGCTGCGCCGACGCCCGTCCTGCGCCGCGAATTCGCGGCTCGACCTCTGGCGTGTCTTCGGCGGTGAACCCGACGGTCTCGACGGCCTGTTCATCGACCGGTACGGCGAAGGTGCCGTCGTGATCACCTACGAGAATACATCCGCCGAAACCCTCAGCACCCCTCAGAATCGTCCCACCGCTGCGAGCGCAATCCTCGATGCGTTGTTCCCTATCGGCGTTCGCTCGGTCTACGCCAAACCGTTTCTCCGCGACCGCTCGCGCCTCGGCGGCGACGGACCCGACATCCTCACCAACCCAACCCCCGCCGCGGGCAGTGAGTTGCCCGAGCACCTCGACCTCAGCGAGAACGCCCTGCGCACGCGCGTCCGACTCTACG
>JANSXG010000189.1 GCA_024743075.1 bacterium
GAAGCGGTCATCGCCCGATTCGAATACGGCGACGGCCTTTGTGGCCTCGCGCGTGCCGCGAACGGAGAAGGGTTGGAGGTAGCTGTCGCCCTCTTCCTCGTGGTCGGTGGCGTCGTAGTCGACGGTCACATCGGTGAATGCCGGCTCGAAGCCCATCCGGGTGAAGTACCACTGGATGTACTCGGCGGCGACTTCCTTGCCGCGTGTGTCGGCGGCCCGGCCTTCCATGAACGGGTTGGAGAGGGTCACCAGGTGCTGCATGTAGGTGAACACGTCGGGGTGCAGCTCGGCGAGGGTGTCGCGGATGACATACTCGCTGGAGGTGGGCAGCTTCGGGATGCCCTCGCGCTCGGTTTCGGAGGCGATGGCGGTCGCCGCGGCCCCGGTGAGGATGGCCGGCAGGGCGAGGGTGAGCAGGGTGCGGGTGCGCCCGACGGGGCGTGATCGGTCAGTGGACATGTTCGAAGTACTCCTCAAGTGCGGTCCGGCCCCAAGGGCCATGCAGGCAATCCTACCGGGCAGGCCCTGAACCGATGCGAAATACGGGCTGAACACGGCCTTCAAAGTCATGGTCCGGACGGGGTGAACCGCTTAGAATGAGGCTCGATCGCGCTCCCGCGGCCGGAACGAACACGAATCGTCGCCGGCCAGCCCAGTTTTCGCCTCCAATCAGCCCATCGGCCATCAGAGCCGACACCAGCCTCGCGACACGCTCGCGAGGCCCGTGCTGCTATCCCGGAAACGACCCATGACCATCGCCACCCAGTCCTCCTCGACCTCGGAGCCCAAAGTGACCATCGCCCACTCCGCAGCCGGAAGCACCCGAAGCGTCCTCGATTTCGCCGACGGGTTCATCGATCGCCACATCGGTCCGTCGCACGACGAGATCGACGCGATGCTCCAGACACTCGGCTTCGATTCGCTGGACGCGCTGTCCGACGCGACGGTGCCGAGCGACATCCGCCTCGATCGCGAGCTCGACATTCCCTCGCCGCGCGGCGAGAGCGAGTTCCTGCAGGCGCTCAAGACCATCGCGGGCAAGAACAAGGTGTACCGCTCGTGCATCGGCATGGGCTACCACGGCACAGTGACGCCGCCGGTGATCCTGCGCAACGTGCTGGAGAACCCGGGCTGGTACACGCAGTACACGCCGTACCAAGCGGAGATCGCGCAGGGCCGGCTCGAAGCGCTGCTCAACTTCCAGACGATGGTCGCCGACCTGACGGGCCTGCCTCTCGCGGGCGCGAGTCTGCTGGACGAGGCGACCGCCGCGGCGGAGGCGATGGGGATGTGCATCTCGATCGCTCGCGGCAAGAAGACCGGCTTCTGGGCGTCGGACGACTGCCACCCCCAGACGCTGGCGCTGCTGGAGACCCGGGCGCGCGGGCTCGGCGTCGATCTGAAGATCGGGCCGATCTCCGAGATCGACTTCAACCACGGTGAGGGCGGCCTGTGCGGCGTGCTGGTCCAGTACCCGACAACCGACGGCCGGATCAAGGACTACTCGGATCTCGCGAAGAAGGCCAAGGAAGCCGGCTGCCTGACGGTCGCCGCGGCGGATCTGCTGTCGCTGACGGTGATCACGCCTCCCGGCGAGTGGGGCGCGGACGTGTGCGTCGGTTCGGCGCAGCGATTCGGTGTGCCGATGGGTCTGGGCGGTCCTCACGCGGCGTTCATCTCGACGCACGAGGAGCACGCTCGCAAGCTTCCGGGGCGCATCATCGGTGTCTCGAAGGATGCGCAGGGCAACATGGCGCTGCGCATGGCGATCCAGACGCGCGAGCAGCACATCAAGCGCGACAAGGCGACGAGCAATATCTGCACCGCGCAGGCGCTCTTGGCGATCATCAGCTCGTTTTACGGCGCGTACCACGGGCCTCATGGTCTGAAGCGGATCGCGGATCGTACGCACGCGTACACCTGCGCCCTCGTCAAGGGCCTGGAGCGGTTGGGACACACAACGCTCGGTGACGGGCCGATCTTCGACACGATCCGGATCCGGCTCGGGAAGGGCCGTGCGCACGCGTCGCGCCAGGTGGCCGACGCGGCACGCGAGCGGCAGATCAACCTGCGCGAGTACGCCGACGGCACGCTGGGCGTCACGCTCGACGAGACCGCCGACCGGGCGCTGGTCGCCGATCTGCTGGCCTGCTTCAACTTCGGGCACTACACCGGTTTCCACATCGACGATCTGCTCGCCGAGGCGGAGCGCGACGGCATCCTGAAGTTCGGCTCCTTCGAGCGGACGAGCGACTACATGACGCACCCGGTGTTCAACACCTACCACAGCGAGACGGAGATGCTGCGCTACATCTTCAAGCTGATGGGTCGCGACCTGTCGCTGGCGCACAGCATGATCCCGCTCGGCTCGTGCACGATGAAGCTCAACGCCACCAGCGAGATGATCCCGGTTACCTGGCCGGAGTTCGGCAGCATCCACCCGTTCGCTCCCGACACGCAGTGGCGCGGCTACACGCACATGTTCCGCGAGCTGGAGCGCTGGCTCAGCGAGATCACCGGCTTCGAGGCGGTGAGCCTGCAGCCGAACGCGGGCGCGCAGGGCGAGTACGCGGGGCTGCTGGTCATCCGCGCGTACCACGAGCACAACGCGCGCCAGGAAGGCAAGGAAAACCAGCGTGATGTCTGCCTGATCCCGACCTCGGCGCACGGGACAAACCCGGCGTCGGCGGTGATGGCGGGCATGCAGGTCGTGCCGGTCAAGTGCGACGATCGCGGCAACATCGACATGGCCGACCTGAAGGACAAGGCGACCAAGCACGCCGAGAAGCTGTCGTGCCTGATGGTCACCTACCCGTCCACGCACGGCGTGTTCGAATCGACCATCCGCGAGGTGTGCGACCTGATCCACTCTCACGGCGGGCAGGTGTACATGGACGGGGCGAACATGAACGCGCAGGTCGGCCTCACCAGCCCCGGCAAGTGCGGCGCGGATGTGTGCCACCTGAACCTGCACAAGACCTTCTGCATCCCGCACGGCGGCGGCGGACCGGGCATGGGCCCGATCGGCGTCGCGCCGCAGCTCGTGCCGTTCCTGCCGACGCACCCGGTGGAGCGCCCGGACACCGCCGGCGAGTTCGCGATCGGCCCGATCTCGGCAGCGCCGTACGGCAGCCCGAGCATCCTGACGATCAGCTATGTGTACATCGCGATGATGGGGGCGGCGGGGCTGAAGAAGGCGACGCAGGTGGCGATCCTGAACGCCAACTACATGGCCAAGAGGCTGAGCGAGCACTACGACATCCTGTACACCGACAAGAACGGGTATGTCGCGCACGAGTTCATCATCGACTGCCGCGGGTTTGAGAAGGATGCTGGCGTTCGGATTGATGACATCGCCAAGCGCCTGATGGACTTCGGGTTCCACGGCCCGACGATGTCGTGGCCGGTGCCGGGCACGCTGATGATCGAGCCGACCGAGAGCGAGTCGAAGCCCGAGCTCGACCGTTTCTGCGACGCGATGATCGCGATCCGCGCCGAGATCGACGCGATCGCCAGGGGCGAGATGGACGCCGAGGACAACCCGCTGCGCAACGCGCCGCACACGGTGCATGTCATCGGCTCGGACGACTGGAACCACCCGTATACGCGCGAGCAGGCGGCGTGGCCGATGGCGTGGCTGCGCGATGCGAAGTTCTGGCCGAGCGTCGGGCGGATCGACAACGCCTGGGGCGACCGGAACCTGGTGTGCTCGTGCCCGCCGATGAGCGAGTACTGCGGGACGGAGTGATTTGGCTCCTTCTCCCCCCGCGGGAGAAGGTGGCCGCGAAGCGGACGGATGAGGGGGCGGTCGAAGCTTCTGTCGGTTCGTACACCACCGCAGCGGCTGTGCCGCTGACCCCTCACCCCGGCCCTCTCCCGCAAGGGGAGAGGGAGGAGAAGTGACTGAACGAAGGAGTACCCGGGGCTCGCGCCCCGGGCTCTTGTTTTTGCGGAATTGATATTCTTGTGTCAAGAACACTTGACACGACTCCGATGTCAAGTATGCTTGACAGGCCGGCCGGGTCGGTCGGCGGATCGGAGGCATCGTGGGACCGTCGGTTGAAGAGAAGAGCGTGTGGGTGCAGTTCGTCGGGACGACGGTGGCGCTCGCGACCTATGTGTGGATCGCCGCGGCGATGTATATGCGTGGTGTGGACCGGCTTGAGCCGTACACGGCTGTGTTCGCGATCTCGGTGGTCTGGCTGGTGATCATCCTGATCGTCGGGCACATCCTCGCGGCGGTGACAGGGAAGCACGAGGACGAGGACGAGCGGGACCGCATGATCGCGTGGCGATCGGAGAGCAATTCGTCGTGGGTGCTGGGCGTGGGCGTGCTCGCGACGCTGGCGTGCATGGTGGGGTCGGTGCCGGAGGTGCTGACGGCGCACGTGCTGCTGCTGTCGTTGTACGCGTCGCAGTTGATGCAGTACGGGTTCCAGATCCTGTACTACCGGCGGGGCATGTGAGGTGGGCAAGAAGAAGCCGAAGGTGCGCAACCGCATCCGCGAGCTGCGCGCCGAGTGCGGGCTGACGCAGCAGGATCTGGCCGACGCGATCGGGGTGAGCCGGCAGACGGTGAACGCGATCGAGGGGGAGAAGTACTCGCCGTCGCTGGAGGCGGCGTTCCAGATCGCCGCGGCGTTGGGAAGGCGGTTGGATGAGGTGTTTGAGTATGAGGACGGGAAGCGTCGCTGAGCGCGTATGATCTCCGCGTGCCGAGTGCTGCGACCGATCTGAGTGCCGATGCGATCCTGCGGGGCTGGCCCCGGGGGCTGGGGTTGTGCGCGCTGGTGAGCGGAGTTGGGCGCGGGGTATCGGTGATCGGGGAGCCGTCGCGCGTGACGCTGGAGGAGGCGCTGGAGGCGTCGTGCGTGCGCGCGGGCGATGACCTCGCGCTGCCGGTGCACGTGGCGTCGGTGGCGTACGAGCACGGGGTGACGATGGAGCCGAGCGCGTGCGCAGCGCGGGCGGTGCGTCGGCTGACGGATGGGCAACTGGTCGAGAAGCAAGTGATCGCGCCGATCGCGCAGCGGGTGGAGCGTGGGTGGGTGTCGGGGGCGGGCGGGGAGTGGACCGGCTTCGATGCGCCGGCGCTGGAGTCGCGGGAAGCACCGGGCGGCTACCGGGTCGGCGCGTTCCGATCGAGCACGGGGCGCGGGCATTACGAGCGTGCGGTGCGCGCGACGGTGGAGGCGATCCACGCGGGCGACATCTTCCAGGCGAACATCGCGCACCGGCTGGTGGCATCGTTCGCCGGCGATGCGCGGGCGTGCTTCGC
>JANSXG010000018.1 GCA_024743075.1 bacterium
ATCAGCGTCGCCGCGGCCTGACCGGGCCGAAGCAGCGGCCAGCCCTCGGCGGTGGTCTCGATTCGCTCGCCGGTGTCCCATTCGTCGCCTTGAACGCGCTGCGCGATCCAGCCCCTCGAGTGCTTGAACACGTCCACGAACGGCCACGCCGTGCTCCAGTCCGTCACCCCGGCCAGGTTCATGCCCATCGGCACGAGACCATCCGAACGGTCCGACCGAGCGTCCTGCGCGCAGACTGATGACCCGCCGCTCAAGAACAGTATTGCGGTCAGCAGCTGAAATATTCGAAACATAAACCCGCTCATCGGCGACGGCGAACACCGACGATGCCGATCAGAGCGATCACCGCGCCGGTCGACGGAGCCGGCACGATCGCGCGGGTGTACGCGAACGCGCCCCCGCCGCTCGGACCGACACCCCAATCGGTGAACATGAGGTCGAAGTACGCGTCTTCCGCTTCGAGGTAGACCACCGCGTCCATCCCGACGATCTCCGGCGTGAGGCCGGGCCTGGCGAGATACCACGGATTGAAATCGTCGAGCGTCAGCGCACCGTCGATGACATCCTGCACGGTACCGCCGAAGTACCACAGCGTCCCCAGCGGGCTGCCCGAAAAACTGAAACCGGATTCTTGAATCGGATTGTAGATGCCCTCGACATTGGCCCGCGTGATCGCGACCGCCGGGGTGATCGAATCCCAGTTGGCCGGATCCGTCGGGTCCGCGAAGGCGGCCTTCTCGAAATCGATCGTCCCATCGGACGCCTGGTAGTAGGTCTGGCTCAGTGCCGATGCCCCGAGCGAAAGAAGGGCAGCCACGCCGATCCCCGCGCCAATCCGTTTGCTCTGCATAGCTCAACTCCTCTGTGCTCGCGCCCGTGCAAGGACGCCCGCCCCCTTCACCCTACTCCGGATCCACCCGGATCAAAGCGTTTCGGCACACCTGTTTTCCGGCCCGTGTGTGTGCCCCGGTGACAACACCGAGCCCGAATCGAGACCGCTCGACTTCTCCCTAACATTCGGGTATCCTTTCTACGGATCCGTGGATGATCGGGCCCACTCGACAACGATTCGACCCCCCTCCTGCTTTATGAGGGTGCAGCAGCACCCGGAGCGGCGGCGGTATCCAAACAGCCGGACTCCCGATCAATCCGGATTTCAACCTCCTAGGAACGCATGCATTTTTCTGATCTCGGGCTCATCGAGCCCATCGTTCGCGCTGTAGACGCGGCTGGCTATTCCTCCCCCACACCCATCCAAGAACAGGCCATCCCGGTCGCCTTGGGCGGCCAGGACATCCTCGGCTGCGCGCAGACCGGCACCGGCAAGACCTGTGCCTTCGCCCTGCCCATCCTTGACCAGCTCTCCGACGGCACCGGCAACGGGAAGCGCAAGAAGAGCGGCCAGGGACGCCCGCCGCGGGCGCTCGTGCTGTGCCCGACCCGCGAACTGGCGATGCAGATCTTCGACAGCTTCGTCACCTACGGGAAGTTTCTCCCCCTGCGTCACACCGTCGTCTTCGGCGGCGTGAACCAGCACCGCCAGGTGCAGGCGATGCGAGCCGGCGTCGATGTGCTGATCGCCACGCCCGGACGCCTGCTCGATCTGATCAATCAGGGCCACATCGACCTCAGCGCCGTCGAGACGCTCGTCCTCGACGAGGCCGACCGGATGCTCGACATGGGCTTCATCCACGACATCCGCAAGGTTGTGAAGATGATCCGCGCCGACCGTCAGACCCTGCTGTTCTCGGCGACCATGTCGCGCGAGATCCGCACGCTGGCCGACTCGATCCTGACTGACCCGGTTTCGATCGAGACCGTCCGTGAGTCCACCACCGCCGACGCGATCGCGCAGCGGGTGTACCTGGTCGAGAAGAACAACAAGGCCCAGATCCTTGAGCGGGTGCTCAAGCAGGACGAAACCGGCCGCTCGCTGGTGTTCACGCGTACCAAGTACGGCGCGGACAAACTCGTCAAAGTCCTGCGCCGGGCCGAGATCCGGGCGGAGGCCATCCACGGCAACAAGAGCCAGAACCAACGCACCCGCGCGATGCAGGCCTTCCGGTCCGGTCGGACAACCGTCCTCGTCGCCACCGACATCGCCTCGCGCGGCATCGATGTCGACGAGATCACGCACGTGTTCAACTACGACATGCCGGTGGACGCGGAAACCTACGTTCACCGGATCGGTCGGACCGCGCGGGCGGGCGCTTCGGGTATCGCGATTTCGCTCTGCGACCGCGATGAGACCGGCCTTCTGCGCGAGGTGCTCAAGCGGACCGAAGCGACCATCGAGTTCGGCACGGACTTCGAAGAACTGACATTCGCGACCGAACTGCAGGCCAAGGCCGATCGCCCGGCGCGAAAGAACTTCCGCGGCAAGCGTTCGTATCGTGGCCAGGGCTCGAACGGGCCGAAGCGCGAAGGTCGCGTCGGCGGGCGTGATGCGCACCGCGGTGGCGGCAAGCCCGGCAAGCGATCCGGCAGCAAGCCGGGAGCGGGCGCTGGAAAACGGAAGTCGAAGCGCTCGAAGTCGGCGTCTGCGCGCTAATCGGCTTCAGCAACAGGTGCGTCGATCACGGGTCGTCCTCGGGCGACCCGCTTTGCTTTTTGAACAGACCACAGCGCGTTGAGCGCAAACGCGCTCAGGATGATCCAGATGTACCAGCCGTCGGGCGGGCTCAGGGTGAGGATGCGAGCGTAGTCACCGGTGAGGCCGCACCCGGGGCACCAGCCGAGGAGGGGGCGAACGAGGCAGCCGGAGCCGGGGCGCGGGCCGCCGGCGGCTACCCAGATCGCGTAGGCGGTGAACAGCGCGAGCGGGAGGTTCGCGCTGATCAGCACCCAGCGTGGACTGGCGGTTGAAGTGTTGTTACTGGGCGAGCGGCTGGCCGTTGGCATCGCGGACCTTACCCGTCGCGATGAGGATGATGTCGATGATGTACCAGATGCCGCAGCCGCCGGCGGTGATGAGCTTCAGGATGCCGAGGCCGATCGAGCCGAGGTAGAACCGGTCGACGCCGAGCGATCCGAGGAAGATCGAGAGCAGCAGCGCGACGAGAAAGCTGCGTTGGTTGCCCTGGCCCATGGGGTAGTTCGGCTCTTGCGGGTGCTGGCTCATTCTGACTTTCCTCGGTCTGCGAGTCGCGGAGCAAAGGCGTGCGCAACCGATGGACACGGCCAGCTCCCACTATTCCTTAGGGAAAGTAATGGCCGGCTTGCGGGTCCGCAAGGGAGCAGTTGTCGAAGAGCGGTGGAGGCCCCTACAGCACCGCGACCATGATGAAGGCCGTGACGGTGACCAGGCCGATGGCACCGATCAGGAGTTGCTTGCCGCTGCTGGAGCCGGCGGCTT
Source organism: bacterium (assembly GCA_024743075.1). Lineage (GTDB taxonomy): Bacteria > Planctomycetota > Phycisphaerae > Phycisphaerales > UBA1924 > JANSXG01. The sequence goes on from JANSXG010000018.1 coordinate 3,356, forward strand.
CCTCGCGAGTGATCGCGTGTCCGCAATTCTGGCAGAGCGGCGAGTCGTGGTAAACGGCGGTCCCGCAGTCGGGGCAGGGGATGTCGTCGGCACCGAAACGGGCGATGTCGGCCTCGGAAGGGCCTTCTTCGTCGGCGTCGAACTGGCAGCCGAACTTGTTGTTGCCGCAGCAGCTCATGGGCGGGGTCCTTTGCTGGGGGAACCGGAGCGTCGCTCGCGCATGGCGGCGACCTTCGGGTCGACGAAGGCGTCGGGCCGGGCGACGAGTTTGACCTTGTTGATCGCGACAGCGGAGCGCCGGATGAGGTCGGTCTCGAGCCCCGAGCGGAGCATCCGGTCGAGGATGTAGCGGGTGGAATGGTCGCGGACGCCGATGGTCAGCACACCGCGCTGGAGGCCGACGACGCTGGTGCGATCGAGCAGTTCCGGCGGGCAAGCACGCTCCCAGAGGGCGGCGGAGCCGGCGACGCGTTTCTCGGTGCGCTGCAGGTCACGCTGGGTGGAGGCGAACAGGCGCGAGACCTCGACGCGACGGGACCGGGACTCGATCTGGTCCTGGCGTCGCTGGAGGGCGTTTTGAGCCTGTTGCGGGTTCATACTTTCATCCTATCCGACGTGGAGCGCGTGATAAGGAGCAAAAACGACACGGGCCCTCGCGAACGAAGGCCCATGTACAGGAAGAGATTCATCGCCCAGCAGGTCTGGTCGCCAGTCAGATCATCATTGCCCGGTTCAAGGTCTGCGCCAAGTTTAACCCAGTGTTTTGCGCAATTTCTTGTGGCCGGTGAGAAGATTTCGTTATTGGACGGCCGACATCGCCGCGTGGGGGCGATCAGGGCTCGAAAGCCCTGCGTGAGCCGGTACACTCCCGCCCGCGATGTCTTCCCACGCCACCATGCGCAAGGTCTTTCAGTACGGTCTGCTCGCCGCGTTGCTGGCGGTGTTCGGGCTGTTTTTGATCTACCCGATCTGGCTGACGGTCGAGGGCGGTTTCAAGCCGTCGCCGGGCGAGGAGGGGTTCACGCTCCGGCACCTGAAGCTGGTGTTCATGGACCCGGTGCTGGTGGCGGGGCTTCGGAATGCCTTTTTGATCGCGGTTGGGACGACGACGCTGAGCATCGCGATTGCCCTGCCTCTGGCGGTGCTGTCGGCGAAGTATCGCTACCCGTTCAAGTCGGTCTGGAACTCGATCATCCTGGTGCCCCTGATCCTGCCGCCGTTCGTCGGGGCGATCGGTCTGCAGGCCATCATGGGTCGCGAGGGGACGATCAACACGATCTTCGGGACGAGCATCGACTTCCTGGGCAACCAGTCGACGAAGTTCTGGATGGTGGTGCTGATCCAGGCGCTGCACCTGTACCCGATCATCTATCTGAACGCGACGGCGGCGCTCGCGAACCTCGACCCCGCGCTCGACGAGGCGGCGGAGAACCTGGGCATCGGGCCGTGGAAGCGGTTCTTCAAGATCACGCTGCCTTTGATTCGTCCGGGTCTGTTCGCGGGCTCAACGATCGTGTTCATCTGGGCGTTCACCGAACTGGGCACGCCCCTGATGCTGAACTTCTACACGGTCACGCCGGTGCAGATCTTCAGCGGGATCAAGGAAGTGACGACCTCGGCCCAGCCCTACGCGCTGACGGTTGTGATGCTTGTCGCGGCGATCGGGATGTATGTGCTCGGCAAGCTGGTGTTCGGGGGCAAGGCGTACGCGATGTACGCCAAGGCCTCGCGCGCCGGCGAGGAGGCGCAGCTGTCGAAGGGCTGGGGCCTGTTCGCGGCGGGGCTGTTCGGGGTGGTGACCGCCGCGGCGCTGGTGCCTCACATCGGTGTGGTGCTCGCGGCGTTCTCGGCGGAGGGGGCGTGGTACCAGTCGGTGGTGCCGACGGAGTTCACGCTGCACAACTTCGAGCAGGCGCTGGGGCACCCCCTGGCGTTCGGTTCGATCGTGAACAGTCTGAAGTACGCGTCGCTGGCGGTGATTTTGGACATCGTGCTGGGCATCCTGATCGGCTACATCATCGTGCGGACCAAGATCAAGGGACGGATGCTGCTGGATTCGCTGGCGATGCTCCCGCTCGCGGTGCCGGGGCTGGTGATGGCGTTCGGGTTCGTCGCGCTATCGATCAAGCTGGAGGGGATGGACCCCATCTTCGGCGTGAAGCTGTTCGGCGAGGACGGGCTGATCAACATCTCGATCGTCGGGAGCATGCCCAACCCGATCATCCTGCTGGTGATCGCGTACGGCATCCGTCGCCTGCCGTATGTGGTGCGCGCGACGGTGGCTGGTCTGGAGCAGACCTCGGGCGAACTGGAAGAGGCTGCGGTGAACCTCGGGGCGTCGACCTTCACGGCGGTGCGGAAGATCATCGTGCCCCTGATCATGGCGAACCTGATCGCGGGCGGGCTGCTGGCGTTCAGCTTCGCGATGCTGGAGGTGTCGGACTCCTTGATCCTGGCGCAGCAGGAGGGCGACTACCCGATCACGAAGGCGATCTACGCGTTCAGCGAGCGTCTTGGTGATGGTCACGGCATCGCGAGCGCGATGGGTGTGTGGGGGATGGCGCTGCTCACGGTGACGCTGGTTGGCGCGAGCGTGATGCTGGGGAAGAAGCTTGGGGCGATCTTCAGGGTTTGATCCGCTTAGTCGTGGTGATGTGTTGTGTCCCAACGCAGGCGGCGGCCGGTCTGCTCGACAGACCAGACGCGGGATCGGGGCTTGTCGGCTTCGATGTCGATCTCGAAGAGGACGCGGCTGTCGCCGGTCGATCGCAGATCGAAACGCAGTTCGTCTGATTCATTGATGCTGAGCGATCCCCTGTACACCGTCCCATCGCTCGACAGGACGATCGCGTGCAGCGTGCCCGCGACGGGGTGGCGGTAGAGAAACGCTTCGAGGATCGCGGCTGGTTCTTGTCCTTCGGCCTGTGTGCTGATCCGCGCACGGATCACATGCACATAGGGGATCCATTCGACTTGGGTCCGGATGCGAACGGCTTCTCCGCTCGGTGACTCGATTGTCGAGCGCCAGGCGCGACCCGCGAGCGGCGTGAACGCCGCGAACTCACCGGACGGCTTCGCGTCGGCTTCGGCGACCGCGGGCAACGGGGTGAGGTCATCCGAACGCACGCGCTTCCACTCGGCGAGCGTGGCGAACCCGCTCCCCGAGTTCTCGAGCAGGGTGTCGATGTAATGCGCGTTCTCGGTGAACGACCACTTGAGGGCCATCTTCCGATGAGCCGCGTTGCCCGTCGGGCTCGCGGACTGGTGCAGGTCGAAGACGCCTTCGGCGGTGTCGCCGTCGAACGAGATGGTGCCCTCGCTCAATCCTCGCCCGATGCCCGGGATATCGCGGTGCATGCCAAGCAGTTCGATGCGGTTTTGCTGCGGGTCGTGGAAATACACCGAGAGGACGCGCCAGGGGGCGCCTTCGTTGTCGGTGCCGTAGGTCTGGCTGATGATCGATCGCTTGCCCGGCCCCCACTGCCACCGATCGAACTGGCTCCAGCCGCTCTCGGACCCGAGCTGCCATTCGCCATCGACCAGGCGCTCGAACGCGGCCAGTGGGCTTTCGTGCGTGCGCTTCATCTCCGGCCACGGGCCGTCTTTGGTGATGTTGATGAGTGCGCCGTTGTCGAAGCGGTAGAGGCCTCCGGAGCAGCCGAGCCAGAGGCGGTTGTCGCGATCGAGGAAGATGCTCTGGACGTGGCTGCGGCTGAGGCCGCTGGTGTGCGTGTAGGTGGTGAAGGACTTGCCGTCGTAGCGGACGAGTCCGGTGCCGAGGACGGAAATCCAAAGATCGCCGGCGGCGCCTTCGGCGAAGGTCCAGACCCAGCCGTCGGCGACAGCGTCATCGGCGGTGTAGGCGTGGAAGGTCGTGCCGTCGTAGCGGGTGAGGCCGGTGGTGGCGCCGAACCAGGTGTCGCCGCGGCGGTCGCGGTAGATGCTGCGGATGTTGTTGCCGGCGAGACCGTCGGCGGTGGTGTAGGTGGTGAAGGATTGGCCGTCGTACTTGCGGAGGCCTTCGCCGTCGGTGGAGAACCAGAGGTGGCCTTCGGGGTCTTCGTAGATGGCCCAGACGAGCGTCGGGGCGAAGCGGGGCTGGGGGTTCTCGACGGTGGCGCGTGGGATGTCGAAGGGGACGAAGCGGGTGCCATCGAAGCGGACGACGCCCTGCATGGTGCCGACCCAGACGGTGTCGGTGCTGTCGATGAAGATGGACCAGCCGTCGGTGTCGCGCAGGCCGTGGGCGTCGGTGTAGTTGGTGAAGGTGCCGCCGGAGTAGCGGGTGACGCCGGCGTCGGTGACGAACCAGAGGGAGCCGGCGCTGTCCTCAACGATGCCTCGCACCGCAGCGCCGGCGAAGCCCTGCTCGGCGCTGAAGTAGTCGAGGGACGTGCCGTCGTAGCGGGCGACGCCGTCGCCGTTGGTGCCGAACCAGTAACTCCCCTCGCGGTCCTGAAAGACCTCGCGGATGTACGCGCTGATCTGCTGATCGGCGAGGTTGAGAGAGCGCTCGTCAAGGGCCTGGATTGCGTCGGAGGCGGGGACGGCGACGAGGAGGAGCGTGAGGAGCCCGGGCACGAAAACGAGGGTTCGGAGCATGGGTGGGGATACCGGCTCGCCGGGGAGCGGATGCCCACGGGGGACGGAGCCATGCTCAAGCAAAGCTTGAGCATGCCACACCGGAACGGGGTTCAATCGATGGAGACGAGTTCGACGGCGAAGATGAGGTCGGTGGAGGGGGGGATTTCGCCTCGTCCGTTTTCGCCGTAGCCGAGTCGCCAGGGGATCTGGGCGCGTCGGATTTCGCCGGGGCGCATGCTTTCGATGGTGTGGGCGAAGCCGCGGGGCAGGTCGGGGTTGTTGAGGGAGAAGGAGAAGTCGCGTTTGCGCTGTTCGGTGGAGTCGTAGATCTCGACGCCGGCGGCGCCGCGATCGAGTCCGGCGGCGAAGCGGATGGTGACGGTGTCTTCAAGCGTGGCGGCGGGCGTTTCGGGGTCGGTCGGCGGGCGGAGGGTGACGAAGGTGATCGCCGCGGACTCGCCCTCGGTGATCTCGACGGTGCGCGTGGACCGCACGAGGTCGTCCGGCGGGGTGGCGCTCGCGCGGGTTTCGATGGAGAAGGGGACCGAGGACGGTGAAGGATCAGACTCGTCGGGGTTGTCCCTGCAGGCGGGGACAGCCGCGAGCAGGAGGGAAACGAGTGCGAGGGCAAGTGTGCGTCGGCGGATCATCGCCGAATAGTACGCGCGGGATCAGCCGGGCGGGAGCGCCTCGAGCGGGCGGACCTGCGGCGGCTGCGGCGCGTCGTCCGGTTCGTCGTCTTCACCGGCCCGCCCGGGCTTCACATCGCTGGGGATGATGGGCCGGATGGTGGCGGGGTCGAGGCGCGGCTTGCGGTCTGGGTTCTGGGGCGCGGGCGCGCTCAGGATGATGCTGTTGCGATAGGCCGAGACGATGATCATGTCGTCGAGCAGCGAGACGGTGGCGGGGTCGCCCTGGAGTTCGATGCCGGCTTCGGCGACGGCCTTGCCGTCGGGCAGGTCAAAGACGGTGAGTCGGTACCGGTAGAAGTTCTCATCAACGGGGATGCCGTCGCGGGTGATGTGCACGAAGTGCTCTGCGCCGAAGGCCGCGGGAATGACCATGGCCTCTTCGGCGGAGACATCGGCTCCGACGGTTTCGCCCTGGGAATCAAGGATGACCACCCCGCGCTCGGTGACGACGGCGAAGTTCTTTGCGAGATCGGTGACCTCGATGCGCCCGAAGCCGCGATCGAGACGGCCTCGGACATCGAGCGGGTCGTTTCCGACGATGCCGTTGGCGGGGTCGATCATCCAGAGCAGGTTGTCCGCGCCGCGGACGATGAACTTGCCGGCCATCGGCAGGCCGGTGCGGCTGGAGGAGAGGAACTGGGCTTCGTTGCGCCAGCGGACCATGCCGCGATGGGCGTCGAGGGAGACGATGCCGTCTTCGAGGCCAAGGATGGCTTCGGCTTCCGGCGTGACACGCACCCAGCGGATGGCGACGGGCTCTTCGCGGGTGTGGAGCGTGCGTCCGGTGCGCGCTTCGAGGACGTGAACGACAGCGTCGCGGTCTTCCGGGCGGTGGTTGACGTCGAACCACTGGTTCTCGCGGAGGTTTGACCCGGCGACGACGATGAGGCCGGCGCTCGCATCGATGTCGTGGACGATGTCCATGAGCTCGGTGCGGGTCCAGAGGGTGCGCCCGTCGGAGAGATCGATGGCGAGCGCTCGCCCGCTGCGTTCGAAGAGGGTCATCATCGAACCGTCGAAGTTGTAGGTGATCTCGTTCATGCGGACGCGTGAGCGCAGCGGCGTCTGCACGCTGGGTATGCGCGAAATCTCGGGCTGGGGCATGGCTTCGTCGCCGAACTGAGCGCGGAAGGGCTGGGACTCCCAGAGGATCTCGCCGGTGTCGAGGTCGCGTGCGCGGATGAGGTGGTCGATGTTCTCGGCGCGGTCGACGATGGTGGCGAGGATGAGTCGGTCGCCGTCGATGCGCAGCGGCAGTTCGTCGCGAACATCGCCCCAGAGCTGAGTGAGCGAGACGCCGTCTTCGGACTGTGCGAACACGCCGATGCGCGAGTCGGTGCGGCGCATCACAATCCGATCGGCACGGACCTCTCGTCCGGGCGATTCGAGTCTGGCGGCGACCCAGCCCTCAAGCGTCGAGCCGGGCGTGATCTTCTCGCCGATGACGGGGCGACGCTCGCGTCGCTGGGCGAGGGTGACGGCGAACTCGCGCACACCTTCGGTGTCGAGCTGATTGCCGTCGATGGCGATCGCGAGCGGGATGCCCTGATCGGCGGCGCGCCGGATGCGCTGGACGGCGGAGTTCACGCGCCCCTGCTCGAGCATCATGGCGACGACGCGCGAGTAGACGGCGGCGACCCGCGGGTCGTCGGCCGGCCAGATGATCTCGGCGGCGGTGGCCGCTTCCTCAAGGGCGAAGACCGCGAGGGGGATGCGCTGGCTCGCGAGGTAGGACTCGCCGGCGCGGGTCCAGAGCTCGGGGGTCTGTTCGGCGAGCGGGAAGCGTCGGGCGACGGACTCGAAGTCGTCGGGGCCGGGGTCGTCGGGGAGTTCACGGACGGCGCGCTCGGCCTCGGCGTCGTAGAGGGCGTAGACCTCGCGCCCCGCGCCGGCGATGAGCCGGCGCATCCGGCGCGTCGCTTCCACTCCGGCGGGGACACCGGTGCGTTCGAGTTCGACGGTAGCGCTCGCGAGCTCTTCGGACTCGAGCGTGCGCTGGTACATGTCGATGGCTTCACCGATCTGGCCGGAAGTCTCGTAGTAGTCGCCGGCGGCCATCATGTAGGCGACGCGCTCGGTGGGTCGTGACGCGGTCAGCGAGAGGCGGTTGATGAGTTCGGCGCGGGTTTCGTCGGTGAGTCGCGTCATCACCGCCCGCTCGGCGCGTTGCGGGTTGATCATCTCGAGGATGACGTGAAACAGGCGGGTGCGTGCACCGTCGTTGTCCTCCGAGAGCGGATCGGCGCCGAGGGCGCGGAGGGCGTGATCCACGGCGGGGAGTATCGCGTCGCCCTGATCGGCCTGATAGGAGAGCTCGGCGAAGGTGATGGCGGGGTCCGGGTCGGTCGGGTCTTCTTCCATCGCCTGGCTGAGGTAACGCTCGGCGACGGACCAGAGGGAGTAGCTGTGGACGGAGCGATCATCGGCAACGACGAGTTGGCCGTCGACGGCGGCGATCTGGCCGGGCCGCTCGAGACGGATCTCGTTGGGGGCGTAGCCGTCCGGCTGCCCGTTTCTGGCCGCGGCATAGGCCTCGGCGACATCAACGACGATGACGCCGCTGTCGGTGGGAACGATGAGTCTGTCTCCGGCGGCGACGACACGCCCGCGGATGCCGCGGGGGTTCGAAGAGAAAACGTTCACGGGACGGGCTTGCGATTCGTCCTCGAAGCGTTCATCGCTCTCGGTGGCCCGGTAGATGTCGGCGTCGTACGGGCGCGCAAAGATCTCGTTCTCCGACACACCGACAATGTGCTCATCGGTGGCCAGAAGGTACGCGGGGGTTCCCCAAAGGGAGGCCGGCGTCGACTGGAGGGTCCGGCCGGTCATGGCGTCGAGGGCGTAGACGCGGTTGCCGCCCGGCGCGACGGTGAAGACCGCGCCGGCGTGGAGCACCGGGCGGTTGTTCATCCATGGTGACGCGGCGAGCCCGCCGTACATGCCGCCGGTGTCGAAGCGCCGGATCCAGCGTGTGCGCCCGGTGACGGTTTCGATGGCGGTGGTGACCCCGACGGTATCGGTGCGATAGACGAGGCCGTTGCCTGGAACGCCGGCGTCAACCGCGGGAACGTTCCAGCCGTAGGGCTGGACGCCGATGGACGCGGCGGGTCGCGTCCAGAGGAGTTCGCCGGTACCCAGATCGAGGCCGAACACGACCGTTGAAATGACACGCTGCTCGCGCGAGTGGCGCACGGCGTTGAGCACGATGACGCCCTGATCAATGGACGGGCGTCCGCGGATGGCGGAGGTAGCGAGTTCGGCGACGCCGAGCTGAGCGAGCGAGGTGCCCCAAAGCTGCTGGCCGGTGCGTGCGTCGAGCGCGATGACGTAGCGTTCGGGTGCGCTGCGTCCGCTCATCGAGAGGCCGGTGACGGCAATGACGGTGTCGTCGACGACCTGCACGCTGGAGAGGTCATCGACGCCGTAGGCGGTGCCCATGGCTTCGGAGACGATGGGGGCGTCGACCCGGACACGCCAGTTGAGCTTCAAGGTGAAGCGGTTCCAGGAGGAGATGGTGACCGAATCGTTCACGATGACCGAATCACGGTAGATGGTTGGGACCGCGTGGAGGATGAGCGCGTCCGGGGGCAGGCGTCGACTGGCGTTGCGCGAACTCAGGTTGCTGAGCAGGTCGTTGGGCTCGCCGAGTCGGTCGCTGGCGAGTGGTCGCGAGAGCATGCCTTCGAGGGCACCGGCGGGCGCGGTATCGAAGGCGCTGCGCGTTAACGCCTCTGCGGGTGCGGTCACGGGCTGCGTGGAAGGCGGATCGACGCCGAGCGCGGACGCCCACGAAGCGATCGCCGATTCGGCGCGCCGGATAAGCGCGCGGTCCGCGGGTTTGTCGCCGAAGTAGCGTGCGCTGAGCGCGAGCAGTTGCAACGCCGCGTGGGCGCGGTCATCGGCTCGATCTGGGTGGCGGTCGAGTTGGAGGAGCGTGAGGGCCGCGCTCTGAAACTGCGCATCCTCAATCTGACGCTGGGCGAGGCGCAGCGCAGCGTCGCAGCCGGCGGTGGTCAGCAGGTAGAGGCGTTCGACGCGCTTCAGGTCACCGGTTCTCAGCAACGCTTCGGCCTGCGCGTTCTGAAGCGTGCGATATCGCTCGAGCTTGTCCGGGTCGTCCAGGAGCAACCGATGGATGCGCTCGCGGACACTGATGAAAATGTCGGACTGGTCGGACTCGGTCACCGAGCCGGAGAACTCGTTGAGCGCTCGCTGCAGGACCGCGATGGCTTCGCTGACGTTCCCGACGGAGGCGAGTTCCTGCGCTCGGGACATAGCGGTCTCGGCGCTCGGCGCATCGTCCACATAAATGGGCGTCTCGACCTGACCGAAAGCGGGCTGCGGCGCGAGCCCGAGAACCGCACCGAGGAGCAGCATCGGGACGGCCCGATAGAAACCCCTCGCGGGGCGATGCAACAGACCGACGGCCTGATTCGTATAGGTCTGTTGGCGTGCCGACTCGCGTCGCTCGGGCATATGCGGTTCTCCGTGTCTGTTTTGTATGTCGGCGATCCGGGCCCGGCGGCTGATTCGGCCTCTGAAATCGGCCGATACGACGGATTGTCCACCCGGCCGGGCGAGATTCCCGCCGCGTCGAGGAACGAGCATGAGCACGATCCCCGCCAGCCTGACGATCGACGACCTCGCCTCGCGGTCGCTGCCGGTCCGGCTCGCCCGGAAATTTGACTGCCCGGCGCTGCGTTCGCGGGCACGCCGGATCAATCTCGTGTTGCTGGCGGTGATACTCATGGGCCTTGCCGACCTTGCTTATACGCTCACATACATGCGCGGTTCGGGCATGGTCGAGGCAAACCCGATCGCGCGGAAGATGGTCGAGATCGGCTCGGCCCAGCAACTCGTGATGTACAAGCTCCTGACCCTGGCGGTCTGCTGCGGGGCGATCTACTTCTGCCGCCGCACAAGGCAGGCCGAGTTCGGAGCCTGGATCTGCTGCCTCGTGATGTTTGGGCTCACCCTCCATTGGGTGAACTACAACGAGTCGGTGCAGGAGATGACCAACGAATTCGCGATCATGGCCGAACTCGCGCGGATGCCCGAGAGCGCATCGATCGCTTCGCAGTTTGTGATCATCGACTGATCATCTCGCTCGACGCCAGGCGCACGGCGAGGCGCAGCGATTCCTTCATCGAGCCGCAGTCGGCGAGGTTCTTGCCGGCGATGTCGAAAGCGGTGCCGTGGTCGGGGCTCGTGCGCCAGACCGGAAGGCCGGTGGTCACGTTCACGGCGGAATCGAAGGCGAGCAGTTTGACGGGGATCAGGCCCTGGTCGTGATACATCGCCACGACCATGTCGTATCGCCCCTTGATCGCGGCGTTAAAAACCGTATCGCCGGGAAAGGGGCCCTCGACGGTGATGCCGTTGCGCAGGGCGTGGGCGATGGCCGGGGCGATGATGCGCTTCTCTTCATCGCCGAGCAGGCCCTCTTCGCCGGCGTGCGGGTTGAGCCCGGCGACGGCGATGCGCGGGCGCTCGATACCGAGAGCCCGGCAGGCCTCGGCGCCGAGGTCGATCGTGTCGTGAACGCGCCCGATGGTCAGGTCGTTCACGACTCGCGTGAGCGGGACATGGGCGGTGACGAGGATCACACGCAGTTTCGGAGCGACAAACATCATGCGACTGCGGGTGGCGCCGAACCGTTCAGCAAGCAGTTCGGTGTGACCGGGCCAGCGGCTGTGCCCGGCGAGGACCCAGGCGTGCTTGCTGATGGGAGCCGTGACCACGGCGTCGGCCTTCGGGTGGGCGGGCAGTTCGCCTCTGGCCCCCGAGATGGCATCGTCTACAAATCGGAAGGAGAGAGCGCCGGAGGCCTTGGTGGCTTTGCGCTCGCCGTCGGACCAGCCGAGGCGTGAGGCGGTCTCATCGTGGTCGATGAGCACGACATCGTGCGAGCCGGCGGTCTCGAGCAGCGGCGAACCCGCCCGGACTCTCCACCAAAATGGGGGAATACCAGCGTCGTCGGCGGCGGTGTGCATGGGGGCGGAGAGGCCGTGGACGATGAAGCGGGCCGACTGGCGGAGTTCGGCGTCGGCGAGGGCTTTCACGAGGACCTCGGGCCCGATGCCACCGGGGTCGCCCATGGAGACGGCGATGGTCGGTCGCGGGTTCGGAGCGGGCGCGGGCATAGCGGCAACTGTACGCGCCGGAGCGGGTTTGCGACTATCTGCGGGCGAATTCGTGAAACCGGGCCGGGCAATTTCCCAAGCAGGGTCCGGGGCGTCGATCGAGATGCCTCGGGAGGAGCACATGGCGACGATGGCACAGCAACGGACGACCCCCTATCGCGATGAGAACCGCGAGTACCGCTGGCACGGGCACGCCGGGCGTGGACGCCTGCGCGACGAGTCGGCGAACTCGAGCGAGCGCCAGTACGCGATGCTCAACCATCTCGCCGGGCTGCTGAGCCTTCTGGACTTCATGCTGCTGGGCCCGATCGTGGCGCTGATCATGTGGTTCGTCCGGCGCGATGATTCGGAATTTCTCGACGACCACGGCAAAGAGGCACTGAACTTCCAGATCTCGCTGCTGATCTATTCGATCGGCATCATCGTCGCGGGGATCATCTTCTCGATCGTGACGCTGGGGATCGGGGTCATTTTCGCAATGATCTTCGGCGGACTCGCGTTCTTCGGGCTGTGGGTGCTGCGACTGGTCGGGAGCATCCTGGCCTCGGTCGCGGCGTATCGTGGGGATTTCTACCGCTACCCGATGTGCCTGCGATTGATCCGGTAACAGAATCGCCGTTTGGGCGATCCGAAGCGTGATTCGCGTACACTGCCCCCATGCCCGCTCTGCTCGAGGCCCAGGACCTGCGCAAGACCTTTGGTGACCGGACGGTCGTCAAGGGAGTCGGTCTGTCCATCGGCGAAGCCGAGATCGTCGGGCTGCTCGGGCGGAACGGGGCCGGGAAGACGACGAGCTTCCGGATGATCATGGGGATGATCGAGCCCGATTCGGGGACGGTGATGTTCCGGGGCCGGGACATCTCGCGCCTGCCGATGTACCGCCGGGCGCGCGCGGGGATGGGGTATCTGTCGCAGGAGCCTTCGATCTTCGGCGGGCTGAGCTGCGAGAAGAACCTCATGGCGATCCTCGAAACGCAGCCGGGGATGACCCGGGCCCAGCGGAAGAAGAAGTGCGATGAACTCCTGATCCGTTTCGACCTCGCCAAAAAGGCCAAGGAGGCCGCCCGGACCTGTTCCGGCGGCGAGCGTCGCAAACTGGAGATCGCGCGTGCAATGGTCACCAACCCGCGCCTGATCCTGCTCGACGAGCCGTTCTCGGGCGTGGACCCGCTCGCGGTGGAAGACCTGCAGGCGGAGATCCGGCGTCTCCGCGATCTGGGAATCGCGGTACTGATCACCGACCACAATGTGCAGCAGACGCTCTCGGTGTGCGACCGGGCCTCGATCATTGACGAGGGGCTGGTGCTGCGCGAGGGCACGCCCCGCGAGCTGATCAACGACCCCATGGTTCGCCAGAGCTACCTCGGCTCGATGTTCCGCGGCGACGAATTCGACACGCCACAAGACACGAAACGCCGGTCGAAGCAGGAGGCGGGGTCATGAGACGAGCGATGTGCGGTCTCGGTGTGCTCGGGCTCGGCGCGATCCTGCTGGCGAGCACGGGCTGCGTGCAGAGAACGATCGAGATCACCTCGGAGCCGACCGGAGCGCAGGTGTACCTGAACGATGTCGAGGTTGGTCGAACGCCGCTGGAGGTGGGGTTCACCTACTTCGGGACCTACGACGTGCGTCTGCGCAAGGACGGGTACGAGCCGCTGATGACGAGCGCGAAGACGGATGCGCCGATGCACGAGTGGCCGGGGTTCGACCTGATCGCGATGGCGTGGCCGGCGACGAAAGAGACGCGGATCCGGTGGCACTTCACCATGGAGCCGTCGGATGCGGATGAGGACGCGCTGCTGGAGCGTGCGCGGGCGTTTCGGAGCGAGTTCAACGCCGAGGCCCCTGAGAGCGATCAATAGGTCTTCGCCGGCACACCGACGGCTCGCGAGCCGTCGGACAGGTCATTCGTGACCACCGCGCCGGCACCGATCACGCAGTTCGAGCCGATCGTCACGCCGGGCAAAGCGATGGCTCCGGAACCGATGAGGGTGTCGCTGCCGACGGTGACCCCGCCGCTGAGGATCGCGCCGGGGCCGATGTGGGTGTTTTCGCCGATGGCGCAATCGTGCTCGACGATCGCGCCGGTATTGATGATGGCGTGGGGACCGATGCGGGTGCCGGGGTTGATGACCGCTCGGACGGCGAGAAGCGCACCGGGGTCGATCGACGCTCCGGGCGAGACGATGGCCTGCGGGTGGACCGCGCTGGCGAAGGCGCACTTCGCGCACGCTTCGATCGAGGCACGCCGGAGGTCGAGCGAGCCGAGGGCGATGATGAGCGGGCGGGTCTCGGCGGGTGCGCTGACGACGGGGCCGAGGTGGGTCGCGCCGGGAACGACCACGGCGGCCGCGGGATCCTCTGCGTCGTCGTAGAAGCCCGCGACCTTGCCCCCGGAGGCGAGGACGGCGTCGGCGACGACCTTGGCGTGGCCACCGGCGCCGATGAGGGCGACGGGCTGGTGATGATTGTCGGTTGCGCCGGGCATGAGTCTGGCTCCTGTGCGACCTAGAGTAGCAGCGATATGACCACTCCTACTGCCACCGAATCGAGCGAGTCCGCGTCCACCTGGTCCCCGGCCAAGGTTGGGGCGGTGAGTTACCTGAACACGCTCCCGCTGATCGAGGGGCTGGGCAAGCTCGGCGATGTCGAACTGACGCTGACGGCCCCGAGCCGGCTGATCGATCTGCTGCTGGGCGAGGATGTTGAACTCGCGCTGGCCTCGATCATTGATTACCAGCGTTCGCCGGAGCCGCTGGAACTGGTTCCGGCGGGGATCATCGGCTGCGACGGGCCGACGATGACGGTACGAATCTTCTCACGCCGGCCGATTGACGAGATTGAGACGCTGCACGCGGATGTGGACAGCCACACGTCGGTGAGTCTCGCGAAGATCGTGCTCCACGAGCGGTCGGGTGCCTTACCGCAGATCGTGGACTTCGATGTGGACGAGCACCGGTCCGAACGCGGCGAATCGGTCGCCGATGCCGACTGGCCGGAGTCGGTGCTGATCATCGGCGACAAGGTGATAACGGACTCGCCGCCGGCGGCGCTGTACCCGCACCAGCTGGACCTGGGCGAGGCATGGAAGGATCTGACGGGGCTGCCGTTCGTCTACGCGACTTGGATGTGCCGGGCGGGCGCGGTCGAGGCGGGGCGTCTGCAGACAATCGCGCGAGTTCTCGACCGGCAGCGCCGGCACAACGCGACCCGGATGGACTGGATCATCGGGCAGCGCGCATCGCTGCGCGGCTGGCCGCTCGACACCGCCCGGACCTACCTCGGCGAACTGCTGCGCTACGAGCTGACCGACCGGCACCGGCAGGCGGTGGACGAGTTCTTCGATCGCTGCGGGGCGCTGGGGATCATCGAGAAACGCAAGCCGACGCGATGGGCGTCGGTTTGAACGGCACCCGCTGATCCCCACCGGGATTGCGGTACGCTGACACCGTGCCGAAGCTGTCCTCAATCCGGCTCGATGCGCTGAGCGATCTCGTCGCCGAGTTGCGATATACGCCGCGCGATGCGCTGCGCCGGTGTGTGGAGCGCACCGAGTCGCTGGCGATGGAGATCGACGCGGAGACGACGTACCCGATGGAGTGGGTGGTGTTCCGGGTCACGGGGTATCGCCCGAAGGATGCGCCGGAGGAGATGGTGGTCGGCGAGGCGCTGATCGCGGACCTGTCTTCGATGCTGGAACACCTGTCCGAGGTCGCCGAGATCGGCGAAGCGGACCTCGGGGGCGAGACGCTCTCGACCGAGGACCTGATGGATCGCTGGGGCGTCAGCCGGCGGAGCATCGAGCGTTACCGGCGAATGGGGCTGGTGGCGAGGCGGTATCAGGACGCGAGCGGCGTGACGCGACTGGCGTTCAGCGCGGATGTGGTCGAGGCCTTCGAGGACCGCCGGGGCGACCGGCTGGAACGGGCGCGTTCGTTCGAGCGCGTCGGCGAGGAAGAGCGGAACTGGCTCTACCGGCGAGCGCTGCGCTATCGGTCGCGGCTGGGATGTCAGTTTGCGCCCATTGCCCATCGCCTGAGCGAGCGGAGCGGCCGGAGCGTCGGCGCGGTGCGACGAGCGCTGCAGGCCGCAGACGAGGCGACAGGCGAGCCGGTGTTCCGTGTGCGGACGAACCTGGCCGAGCAGCAAAGCCGCGTGATCGCGCGGGCGGTGGACTGGGGCCTCAAGCCGGGGGTGATCGCCGAGCGGTACGGGCGGGCTCGGACGAGCGTGCTCCGGATCGCGGTCGATGAGCACGCGTCGCGACTGCGCGAGTGGCGCGACCGGATCGTGCCGACGGACGCTCCGGACGGGTTCGACCTCGATCGGGTAGGGGACGAGATTCTGGGAACGCCGGGAGCGACGGAGTTTGTGCTGGAAACGCCGGTTCTGGAGGCGAAGGCTCTGCTCGCCTCCGTCGAGGCGATGCCCCAGCTCGCAGCATCGCGTGAAGCAGAGATGGGCGCGGCCCGGTACCTGCTGCTGATCCGCGCGGGACGCGCCATCGACGATCTCGCGCCGAGCATGGCGCTCGGCACGGCGGTGGACGCGATCGAGACCGATCTGCGCTGGGCACTCGGGCTGCAGCGGATGCTCGTACGGACGCAATTGCCGCTGGTGGTACGAACGATCGAGCAGCGTCTGGGCTTCGGGCTCCTCACGCTGCGTCCGGACCAGATCCGGCGGATCGTGGGACTGGCAATGGATGCGGCGTGTCGGGCGACCGGCATATTTCACCCGGTGCGACCGGCCAAATCGCTGACAACCTTCGGGCGTCTTGCGTCACCCGTATCGCTGGCTTTGAACAGGTCGTTGAGCGCGATCGACTCGGACGGGCTCGATGCCGCCGAGGGGATCGGGCGGGCCTCGACGGGTCGGGCCGAGCTCGACGACTGGACGCGCCGGCTGACGCCGTGGCAACCGCTGGTCGAGGTGCATCCGGGCCTGCTCGGGCTCGTGCGCGATAAGGCCGCCCCGCTCCGCGACAAGGATCGGGCGCTCGTCGGCGCACGATTCGGGCTCGGGGGCAGTCCGCCCATGACAAACGCCTCGGTAGCAGAGGAACTCGGGGCAACACCGGCTCGCGTCGTCTCGGCGTATCGCCGCGCCCGTCGGGCGCTGCGCGAACGGGCCTGACGCGTGACGAGGTGTTATGAGCGGGCACCCTTGGGTACGCTGTGCGCGTGTCCAAGACTCCCGATCGCCGGTTGCGTCGACAGATCGCGTCCCCTCTCCGCTGGCAGGGCCTGCGCAGCGCGGTCGCGATCGGTTCGGTCATCCCGACGCTCCTGGCCGAGGGCTGGCGCGAGCCGCTCGTTGCCCACGGCCTGCTGATGGCGACGCAGATCCTGCTGCTGCTGACCTACACCGCCCTGCTCTACATGGACCAGCGCCTTCTCAAGCAGACGGCGCCGCACCAACAGGCGGAGTACCTGGCGATCACCCGCCCGGAATGGATCACGGCGTCGGTCGGACTGCTCCTGATCTGGTGGTGGCCCGCGCTCGTCACGGTGATGCTGATCCTCGCGCTGACGGCGATCGTGCGCGGCTACCTGCGTCTGGTGCAGACGCGCATCCCGTCGGGGCTGGTGTTCATCGGCTCGTTCGCAGTATTCAGCATGATCGGAACGGTGCTTTTGAAGCTGCCGCGAGCCACGCCACCGGGGCAGGAGATCTCGTGGCTGGACTCGGCGTTCACGATCGTGAGCGCGATCAGCCAGACGGGCCTCGTCGTTCGCCCGACGGGCGAGGGCTTCGAGCGGTTCGGGCAGATCGTGATCCTCATCTGGATCCAGGTCGGCGCGCTCGGCGTGATCGTGTTCGGGGCGCTGCTGGCGAGCCTGTTCGGCAGCGGCTTCGGCCTGAAGGCGACGCAATCGATGGCCGAGGGCACCGAGCAAGGCTGGTCCGGCCAGATCATGATCCAGCGACTGGTGACGTTCATCATCATCTTCACGCACGCGGTGCAGGCCGTGGGAGCGGCGATCCTGTTCTTCGCATGGCCCGAAGAGTGGATGGGCATGCCTGCGGATATGGTTTCGGTCGGCGATCGGGTGTACCACTCGATCTACTTCTCGGTCAGCGCGTTCACCAACGCTGGGTTCGTGACAACCGACAACAGCCTGATCGGGCTGCGTGGGCACTGGATTCCTCACCTCGTCATCGCGCCGCTGATCATCCTCGGGTCCATCGGATTCCCGGTGCTCCGCAACGTCTGGGACGTTCTCGTGGCCAAGTTCCGGCATCGGCGCCTTAACCCGAACGGCGGTCTGATCCGGATCAACCTGAACACCAAAATCATCGTCGGCGCGACCCTGATCGCGTACCTGATCGGATACGTCCTGATCGTCATCAGCGAATACGCACAGACCAGCGAGCCGCTGCACTTGATCCTGCTCGATGCCCACTTCATGTCGGTCAACCGCACGGCCGGCTTCAACACCATCGAGACCGGTGAGATGGGCCGGCTCGCGCTGCTCGCGCTGATCTTCACGATGTTCCTCGGCGGGTCGCCGGTGTCCGTTGCCGGCGGCATCAAGATGATGGTCTTCGCTATCCTCGCGTTCACGGTGTGGTCGAACATCCGGGGCCAGAGCGTGACCACCGCGTTCGGGCGCACGATCCCGGACGCGCTGGTCCGCAAGAGCGCAACGATCGTCGTGCTGTTCCTGCTGCTGCTGCTCATCTCCACGGGTGTCCTCGCGGTCTCGGAACCGGACCTCTCGCTGACCCAGGTGCTCTTCGAAGCCACGAGCGCGTGCTCGACGGTCGGGCTCTCGACGGGCATCACGGATGAGCTCTCGCCGGTGGGGCGCGCTACGATTCTCGTCTCGATGTTCATCGGGCGCGTCGGGGTGTTTGCGCTGCTCGCGGCGCTGATCTCCGTGCGGGCGAGATCACGCCCACGGATCGAGTACGCCACCGAGGACGTCCCGATCTACTAAACCCCTCCCCCACTCGGTAGGATGCCCCGCATGGAACGATTCGCCGTCATCGGGCTCGGTCGATTCGGATCGCGCCTCGCTAAAAATCTCGCGGCGTCGGGCGCCGAGGTCATCGCGGTCGATGCGGATCGGCGAATCGTCGAAGAACTCCGCGATCAGGTGACCCTCGCCATCGCCCTTGATGCCACCGACGAGCAGGCGCTCAAACTGCAGGGCGTGGATCAGGTGGACTGTGCGGTCGTGGGTATCGGGCACAACTTCGAGGCCAACGCGCTCACCACGGCCCTCCTCAAGTCGCTGCGGGTCAAACGCGTGATCAGCCGCGCGGCGAACCAGATGCAGGCGAAGATCCTCTCGCGGATCGGTGCCGACAGCGTCGTCAGCCCGGAGGACGAGTCCGCCGACCGCTGGTCGCACCGGCTCCTGAGCCCGTTCATGATCGATCACGTCGAACTCGGCGAGGGCTACGCCCTGATCCAGATGGCCGCCCCGTCGGACTGGAAAGGCAAGACGCTGGCCGAACTCGACCTGCGCAAGCGGTTCAACGTGACGATCGTGGCGATCAAGCGCAGGGTCGAGGCCTCGGCCCCCTCCGGCGTCGATACGCACGACACCCGCGTCGTCGATGTCCCGCTCCCGACCAGCCGCCTGGGTGGAGACGACACCATCATCATCGCGGGCTACGACACGGATCTAGAGCGTCTGCCCCGTTGATTGGAGGCTTATCCGGACCGACCGGCGATCGAGAAAGCGTGTGGGTTCCGAAAGTAGAACGCTTTACCGAAGGATCCCGGACGCCCTCTCCGAACTGGGGCCTGCCGACCTGCGTTATGATCTCCGCCCGGCCCTGCCGATCAACCGAGTTCGAGACCGACGACCGACCCGCCGCCGCGCGGTTGCGGGTTGACCCGTCGCCACACTGACCCTCACCGAAGAAGAGCTTTGTATGTCTAAGGCAACGATCCGCTCACCCCGCAGAGACCTGATGGGAAGCCCGGTTTTCGACGAACTGGGCATGGAGCGCGACCCCGACAACCTGTACCTGCAGACCGTCGATTCGATGCTCCACGCCGCGGAGATCCTCGAGTTGCCGCACCGCGTGCAGATCATCCTCGCACAGCCCAAGAACGAGGTCATGGTCCACTTCCCCGTGAAGATGGACAACGGGCATCACGCCCTGTTCAAGGGCTACCGCGTGCAGCACAACAACGCGCTCGGGCCGTACAAGGGCGGTATCCGCTACCACCACCACGTTGGTCTCGACGACGTCAAGACGCTCTCGTGCCTGATGACCATGAAGTGCTCGCTCGTCCGCATCCCGTTCGGTGGCGGCAAGGGCGGCATCAAGTGCAACCCGCGCGAGCTCTCCGAAGGCGAACTGATGCGAGTGACGCGCCGATTCGTCTCGGCGATCGCCGACATCATCGGCCCCGACACGGATATCCCCGCCCCCGACGTCGGCACCAACGCCCAGGTCATGGCGTGGTTCGCCGACACCTACATGGAGATCTCAGACAAGCCCAACGCCAACGCGGTCGTCACCGGCAAGCCGATCGAGTTCGGCGGCTCGCTGGGTCGCGAGAAGGCAACCGGTCAGGGCGTCATCGACGTCCTCGCTGAACTGCTGCCGGAGATCGGGCTTGAGATTAAGGGCGCGACCTGCTCGCTCATCGGCTACGGCAACGTGGGCTCATGGGCCGGCAAGCTCTGGGCCGAGCGCGGCGGCAAGGTCAAGGCCGTCATGGACCACACCGGCGCGATCTACAACGAGGACGGCCTCGACGCGATCGCCCTCGACGAACACGTGCGGAACCACGGCGGCGTTGCTGGCTTCGAAAAGACCAAGCACGGCGCAGACGCGATCTCTGAGGAGGACTTCTACTCCACTCAGGTGGATGTGTTCATCCCGGCCGCCCTCGAGCAGATGATCACCGAGGACAAAGCCAAGTTGATGAACTGCAAACTGGTCGCCGAGGCCGCCAACGCCCCAACGACGCCCGCCGGCGAACGCGTTCTGCAGGACAAGGGCGTTGAAGTGCTCCCCGCCATCCTGTGCTCAGCCGGCGGTGTGACCGTTTCCTACTTCGAATGGGTCCAGAACCGCTCGAACCAGTACTGGGATCTGGAGCGCGTCGACGAAGAACTCAACCGGCACATGGTGCTGGCCGCCCGGCGAGTCCAACTCGCCCGCCACCGGTTTGACGTGGACATGCGCACCGCGGCGTACATCGCGGCGCTTGAGCAGATCGGCAATGTCTACAAGCTCCGGGGCATCTTCCCATAAGTGAGCAATTTTTCATAAGCGCTCTGGCCCCAGTAGATATATCTGTATACTCAGAGAGTATTCAGATGCCCCCCCCCAAAGAGTCCGCAGCGGCCAATGCCCTGCGGGCTCTTTTTTTCGTGATTTGACGGGCATTTTCGGCGCTCGGCCCTCTGCTGCTTTTTGTTACCGCACGGTGACATGTTGCGAACGCGCGGATCGTGCAAAGTCCCCCGCCGCCTCACAACTTTACGCTTGGCGCGCCCGTTTGCGTTCTGTACGGTATGCGGGTGATCGCCCCGCACTCCACCTTCGATCTGCTCCGACTGCGCGTCGCTTCGGGCGTCGGGCCGGTGATCGCCAGACGCCTACTCGAGCACTTTGGCTCGGTCTCGCGCGCGCTCGAGGCCTCAGTCCATGAACTCCAGGCCCTCGAACGAGTCGGACCGGCGCTCGCCCGGAAGATCAAAGCCGGTCTTCAGCAATCGGCCGGAGAAGCAGAGAAGCAGATGCTCAGCGCCGAACGCCTCGGCCTGACGGTCATCGGCATCGGCGAGCCCGGTTACCCGCCCCTGCTGGGCGCTCTGCCCGATGCGCCGCTCGTGCTGGTCTGCGCGGGCCAACTTGAGCGTGCCGAACCGACTTGGAGAGTCGCGATCGTTGGCAGCCGCAAGTGCACGCCCTACGGCATCGAGCAGACCGAGCGATTCAGCGCGGCGCTGGCTTCCTCGGGCATGTGCATCGTCTCTGGCGGCGCGCGCGGGATCGACACTTCCGCGCACCGGGCGGCGATCCGCGTCGGCGGGCAGACGGTCGTGGTCATGGGGTGCGGGCACGAGCACACCTACCCACCGGAAAACGCAGACCTGTTCGCAAAGGCCGTCGATGCCGGCGGCGCGGTTGTTTCGGAGTTCACGCCGAACACGCCTCCCTCGCAGGAGAACTTTCCGGCCAGAAACCGCATCATCTCCGGGCTGAGTCTCGGGGTGCTCGTGGTCGAGGCCCCGCTCCGGAGCGGTGCGCTCATCACCGCCCGCGTGGCGGTCGAGGAGCATGCCCGCGAGGTCATGGCCCTGCCCGGACGCGTCGATTCTCCCGCTTCCGCCGGTTCGCTCGACCTCATCCGGAGCGGCGGAGCCGCGATGGTCACCGAGCCGAACCATGTCCTCGAAGCCCTTGAGACCGCTGCCCGCCTGCAGCACGCCGGCACCCACCCGACATTCTTCGACGCAACCGCTCAGTTTCCTGACGTTGCAGCACCTCGCCGTACGGACCCCACGAAGCCCCGATTCGACCCGACCACGCTCAATCCGGTCCAGCGCCAGATCGTCGACACCCTCACCGAGCCGGCCTCGGTCGAAGACATCGCCCGCACGACCGGGCTCGAGGCCCATCGCATCCGGGCCGAGGTCACCATGCTCGAGCTTCGGCGAATCGTCGAGCGCCGCGGCAATGTGCTGGCTCTGGTCGCCAAGGCTGGCGGCTCGGCCTCCCCCTGACAAAATCCTCTCAAATTTTCACCCAGACCCTTGGCGTTTGCCCGATGATCGGGTATTGTTCGAAACAAGCCCGGTTTGTTTGGGCCTCGTGCGGTAGAAACCGCCTTCCGGTTACCCGGTGCCGGCCACCCGGCAACCCCAGTCCCGATTCGCTGCGGAGCGGCGAGTGCAGATCCAAGGGTCGTTCCGAGCGAAGCCACGCGAGGGTCGACAGAAGGTCAACGCACCATGACGCAATCTCCCCTGCTCGTTCTCGGCCCCGGCGGCAGCTTCAGCCGCGCGTACGCGCCGGCGTCACCGAGCCGTCGCGCCGCAGCCGGCGGCTCCAGCGAGCGTCACTCCGCGGATTCCCACGGCGGGGGTGCGCCAATGTGGCGCCGGATCCGGCGCGTCATCGGTCTGGAGCCGATCGAACAGCCCGAGCCGGGCCCAGTTGAAACCACCGATCGGGTCGACCTTTCGGTCCGCGCCCGCACCGAGGGCATGCTCTACAGCGCGGACCGCCAGCTCCGCCGCCAACGCCTCGTTCTTCTCAGCACACGCGCCCTGTCGCAGGGCCTGACGCTTTCACTGACCACCCAGACGTCGATTTCCGACAACGCTTCACAACCCGCTCCGGAGACCTGTTCGTATGAATCTGACGCCCAAGCAACTGACCATTCTGCGTCTCATCCGCGACTCGCGGGTCCGCTCTGGCTATTCGCCGACGATGCAGGAGCTCGCCGACGAGCTCGGCGTCAGCAAGGTCACCGTGTTCGAACACGTCGAGGCCCTGATCAAGAAGGGCGCTCTTGCTCGCGAACCGAACAAGGCACGCTCTTTGTCGATCGCCAGCAACGTCGCGTTGCCGGATGAGGAGAAACCCGTCAGCTTCCCGCTGATCGGCAAGATCGCCGCGGGCTACCCGATCGAGAAGTTCGAGGACAACGACGAACTCAACCTCGCCGAACTGTTCGGCCCCAGCGTCGGACGGGTGAACGCCACTTACGCCCTGTGCGTGGATGGGGATTCGATGCGCGATGAGGGCATCCTCGATGGCGACTATGTCATCGTCGAGCGCCGCGACACGGCCCGCAACGGCGATCGCGTTGTCGCCCTGCTCCCCAACGGCGAAACCACTCTGAAGACCTACTTCAAGGAAGCCGACCACATCCGCCTGCAGCCAGCCAACCCGGAGTTCGAGCCGATCCGCGTCAAGGAGTGCAAGATTCAGGGCATCGTGGTCGGCGTGATGCGTCGGTACTGACCCCGAGGCTCCGTTTGGCGACGCCGGTGGAGTCTGGTCGATATCCCTCGTGCGCACAGCCGTTTGCTGTCCGTGCGCATCGATAGGAATCGACCATGCCTGCTCGCGAACCATCGCAATCGCTGCTCTCCAAACTGGGCCTGATCCGCCTGGTCGGGGTCGGCGCGCTGGTAATCATCGCCGGGCTCGGCACCGCCACGGCCTACAGCGTCGCCCGCTCGCAACTCGCGGCGTCGGTCTATCTGGAGCGCCTCGAGGCCCTCGCTCGTGACTACGAGAGCCTCCGCAGCGAATACAACACCGCCGTGCGCCGGACCGCCGTCACCGAGCTGCTCGTCTCGGGCGATCGCCTCAGCGTGCACCTTCGCACGGCCGACGGGCAGACCAAAACCATGGCAACTCCGTTCGATCCGCGCGGCGAGATCTACGTGGACTACGCCGTGGTGGACGGACGCCTCTGGCTTCGCCGGATCTTCGATGCAGACACGCCCCCCAGCGGAGCCATGGTCATCGACCCGGCCTTCGAGACCATCGACTGGTCACAGGTCTCGGCCAAGTACGGGAAGGCCATCTACCGATCGCTCGACACCGGCCGCTGGGTCGTCTCGGTCACCGGCGACGGCTCGCTGGGGCTCGAGAAGATCAACCCTGAGGATGCCGACCGCCCGCTGGCGTTTGCCCCGCAGATCCGGGACTTCGAGACCATCGAGGAGCAAGTCCAGGACCGGATCGACCGGATCGGCTGGCGCGATGTGGTCCGGCGCTGGTTCAGCGCCCCGGGCTCCTCGGTCCGGGCCGGCGCCGAGCCAGAAATCGATTGATCCCGGCTCCCCGCTCCGGACAGCCGACGCGGGCCCTGCGGTATCATCGTCCCCCCTTTGAAGAACCCCGTTCGAACTCCCCGGCGCCCTGTGCCGACCAGCCGAGATTTCTCCATGTCCGACGCGACGCCCCAGCCCAAGAGCATCGACAACGCCGACAAGTCGATGGACGACATCATGTCGCTGTGCAAGCGACGCGGCTTCATCTACCAGGCGTCGGAGATCTACGGCGGCATCAACGGCTTCTGGGACTACGGCCCGCTCGGCGCCCAACTCAAGAAGAACCTGCGCGACGCGTGGTGGGAAGACGTGATCATGATGGGCTGCTCGGGCGCCACCGGCCCCGACGGCGAACCCGTCGAGATCGTGCCGCTGGACACCTGCATTATCCAGAACCCGAAGGTCTGGGAGGCGAGCGGTCACATCGGGGGCTTCAACGACCCGATGGTGGACTGCCGCGAGACGAAGAGCCGCTACCGGGCGGACCACGTGCAGGTCATGAGCCAGGCTTCCGGTGAGGGGCAGATGTACGCGTTCATCGGAGGCGACGACGCTTCCGAAGCGGCAGCGCGCAAGAAGCTGGAGAAGTACGCCCGCACCGAACTGACCGACGACCAGATCGCCGTCACTCCGCTGGTCGAACTCGATCTCGATGTGTACGGGCGCGTCGTTGGTCCCGATGCCAAGGAGGCCGGCACGCTGACCGCCCCGCGTGCGTTCAACCTCATGTTCCCTACGGTTGTCGGCGCGACGGGAGATGTTGAGGACGACAAGGCCTACCTCCGCCCCGAGACCGCGCAGGGGATCTTCATCCACTTCAAAAACGTCGTGGACACCACGCGCGTGAAGCTCCCGTTCGGCATCGCGAACGTCGGCAAGAGCTTCCGCAACGAGGTCACGCCGCGCAACTTCACGTTCCGCTCACGCGAGTTCGAGCAGATGGAATGCGAGTTCTTCTGCCACGCCGACGATGCGAAGGACTGGTACCAGTTCTGGCGCGACTCGCGCATGGCGTGGTGGGAGTCGATCGGTCTCGCCGGCGCGAACCTGCGCCTGCGCGAGCACGACACCGACGAGCTGGCTCACTACGCCAAGGACGGCGCCGGCACCGCCGATGTGGAATACAAGTACCCCTTCACCGCGCCCGACTACGGCGAACTCGAGGGCATCGCGCACCGCGCGGACTTCGACCTGAAGCAGCATCAGGAGCATTCGAAGGTCAAACTCGAGTACTTCGACACCACACGGGGCGAGCTTGCGCCCAACGGCCAACCCGAGGGCGAGCGGTACCTGCCCCACTGCATCGAGCCGGCGGCGGGCCTCGATCGCGGCGTGCTCGCGCTGATCTGCGAGGCCTACACGCCCGACCCCGATCGGCCCAGCAAGGTGTTCATGCGCTTCCACCCGCGGATCGCGCCGATCAAGGCGGCGGTGTTCCCGCTGGTCGCCAAGGGCGGCATGCCCGAAGTGGCCCTCGAACTGCATCGCGAACTGCGCCAGCGTTTCGGCAAGTACGGGCTGATCGAGTACGACGCGAAGCAATCCGTCGGCAAGCGCTACGCGCGGATGGACGAGGCGGGCTGCCCCTTCTGCTTCACCATAGATGGGGAGACGGTCGAAGACGGACCGAACAAGGACACCGTCACCGTCCGCGACCGCGACACCGCCGAGCAGACCCGCATGCCGATCAGCCAGGTCGCCGACTTCCTCTCTCAGAAGCTCGGTCTCTGATGGCACCCACAATCACCCGAGATATCAAGGTCGCGGCCGAAACGCTGCGAGCCGGACGCCTCGTCGCCGTGCCGACGGAAACGGTTTACGGTCTCGCCGCGCCGATCGCGGATGCCGATGCGGTGCGCGCGGTGTTCGAGCTCAAGGAGCGTCCGCTCTTCGATCCGTTGATCGTGCATGTCGCCGGCGAAGACGACGCGCGCAACCTCGTGGCGACATGGCCGAAAGAAGCGCGGGTGCTCGCCGCGAGGTTCTGGCCCGGGCCGCTGTCGATCGTGCTTGAGAAGGCCGAGTCGGTCGACCCGCTGATCACCGCCGGGCTCGATACGATCGCGGTCCGCTGCCCCGACCACACGCTGGCACGCGACCTGATCTCGATCGTTGGTCCGCTTGCCGCCCCCAGCGCGAACCGATTCGGCCAGACGAGCCCGACCAACCCGAAACATGTCTTGGACGAGTTCCCCGACGCCGACAGTCTGGTCATCCTCGACGGTGGCGAGTGCGAGGGCGGCATCGAGTCCACGGTCGTGCGCATCGACCAATCGAACCGTTGCATCGAACTACTGCGACCGGGTCTGATCACGCCGGGGGAGATCGCCGAAGCGTTGCGCGAAGCGGGCATCGAGCGCGATCTGTTCGATCTCAGCGGCGAGTTCTCCGGCGCGAGCAACAACTCGGAAGAGGACGCCATCCCCGCTCCGGGGATGCTGAGGCGCCACTACCAGCCCAGGCGTCCGCTGGTGATCGTGCGTGCCGACGCCGGGGCCGAGGCAGCCCACCTCTCCCAACAGGCCGCGGCGATGATCGGAGCGGGCGACTCGTCGTTGATCGTGGAACTGGACCTGGACGGTTCTCCTCTGCTCGCGGCGCGCACGCTGTACGCTTCGATGCGCGAGGCCGCCGAGCGCGAGGGCGTCGAAGCGATGTTTGTGCGCCGAACGCCGGAGCGCTCAGGAGAAGCTTGGACCGCGATCTGGAATCGGTTGGAGCGGGCCGCCAGCGCGGTTGTGGGCAGTTAGCGAACGGTCAGAGTTCGATGGTCGCGAGTGTGACATCGTCGCTGTAACTGGTGGCTCCCGCGTGCTCGCTGAGCAGTTCGATAATCGCGTTCTCCAGTTCGGCGAGCGGCGTTTCTCCGAGCAGTTCGCGCAGACGCTGCGTGCCGAGTTGCTCGCCCTCCGCATTCTGCTGCTCGACCACGCCATCGCTGCACAGGAGGATGCGGCATCCCGGTGGAGCCTCGAACTCGGCGACGTCGTACGACGTGTCGGCGAGCACACCAACGGGCGGGCCTCCGGCCTCCGTAAGACTCAAGACCTCGCCGTCGCGGACTCTGAAGGCGTAGCCGTGGCCGGCATCGGAGTAGCGGACCAACCGAGTTTCGGGGTCGAAGCGCCCGATCCAGAGTGTGACGAACTCGCTCGGGGCGGAAACCTGCGCGAGGTACCCGTTCAGACGCGGGACGAGATCTTTGATCCCAAGGTCCTGGTCGATGAGAGACGCGAGATAGGCCTGCGTCGCGGCCATCAGCATCGCGGCGGCCGGACCCTTGCCGGAGACATCCCCCAGGAAGAAGTAGCGGGCGCTCGAAGGAGACACGCGGAACCCGACAAGATCGCCGGCGACGCCGCGACCCGGGATCGACAGCATGCTCGCCAGGCCGTCGGCTCGGGAGTCGGCGGGAGCGCCCAGGAGCCGATTCTGAACCTCTCGCGCGAACTCGATATCGCGTCGGAACTGGGTCTGGCGCACCGCAAGATCCTCGCGTTGCCGGTCGGACAGCAGCAGCCCGGCGAACTGCACCATCGCGTCCACAAGCATCGGTGCTTCGGGGTCAGGGTTCGATCGATCCCCGGAACTCGCCAGGTACAGTTGCCACGCCGGTTCATCGCCGATGTGAACCGTCGCCGCGATGGCGTCGTGTGTACGCGAGCTGACAATGCTGTGGCTCCCGAGCAGATCCGGCTCGGCGAGGAGGGACGCGGTCCCCGTTTGGGCGGCGCGCAGCAGCGAGCCGCTCACGGCGGAGCCGTCCGGCCGGTTCCGATCGGTGATGATCGAACGCTCGGCGGATTCGTCGGCGGAAAACTCCAGGACCGCACCCCATTCGAACCCGGTCATCCGCAGCAACTGCGCGAGGACCGCGTCCGCCAGTTCCTCGACCGACGCTGCTCGGCGCATCTCGCCGGCGCTCTCGAACAGCATCCGCAATCGGCTGGCCGGTACGGGGCGAGGATCGAGATCCCGTCCGGTCACTGAGATCGTCGAATGCCTTCGCGCTCCGTCGTCGCTCAGCAGGAGCGTCGCGGACGGGAGCCTCTCGCCGACACCGAGAATGAACGGGCCGATGCCGATGCGGTCGCCGTCGCGGATGGGCACGGGTTGCCCGGACTCGATGGCTACCCCGTTGAGAAGCGTGCCGTGGCTGGAGCGATCGCGGAGCATCCAGCCTCCCGAGGTCGGGATGAACTGGGCGTGACGTCGCGAGACCCGCGGGTTGTCGAGGCGGATCTCGGCTTGCTCGGAGCGCCCGCAGACCGACTCGTCACGGATCTGCCACGATTCACCGGCGCGACCCGGTCCCTGCAGCAGGAACAGTCGCAACGGTTCGCCGGTCTGTGGCGATGGAGTCGGCACCCGTGGAGTGTACCGACTGCGAGTCAGCGCACTCGGCCCTACCCCGCCTACCGGATCACCCGAAACCCGCTGGTCGCCGGTTGTCCGGGCGGAGTTTTGGGGCCATTGTTCCATTGTCGTCCCGCTGCGGAGCGGGGCATCCGGTGCAGGGCTGCGCGAATCGGGGCCCTGAAACACAGATTCGCATGATCGGAGAGAGCGATGGGTGTTTATCTTGGGTGGGGTGCTCGGACCGCGAGCGCCGTGGCGTTTGGTTTTTTCGTCTGCTCGCTCGCTTCGGCCGGCTCGTTTGTCTACGACGAAGCGGTCGACGGCGATCTGTCGGACGACTGGCTCGCTCCAACGCAGTTTCCGGCGTTCGGTGCTGGCCAGAGCATCGCGACGATGGATGTGGTCGATTCGAACGAAACGTCTGGCGATCGCGACTACTTCACAATCACGATCGCCGATGGATTTCAACTGGATTCGATCGACCTTCTCACACTCGACGCCGGCGGGGGTGATTCGGTGGCATTTGTCGGCATCCAGGAAGGCGACCAGATCACCGTCGACCCGAACTTCCCGAATCCGGCCCCGCTGCTCGGGTGGATTCTGACGCAGCAGTCCGATGTCGGCAACGACATCCTCGCTCCGATGATCGGCGGCGAGAACACACCGCTCGGTCCCGGACAGTATTCGTTCTGGGTGCAGCAGACCGGTCAGGACCTGACGACGCTGTCGTTCGGGTTCAACGTTTCGGTGATCCCCGCACCGGCTCCCGTCGGCCTCGCTGGTCTCGCGCTGCTCGGCGCGATGCGTCGGCGTCGCTGACGCGGTTCGCGATTGAATGCAAAACGCAGCGAGGCCGCCCGAAGGCGGCCTCGATTGCTTTGTGCGTTGTGCGTTTCTGAGTGGAAGAGCCCGCTCAGAAGCGGTGCTTA
>JANSXG010000175.1 GCA_024743075.1 bacterium
ACCGGCTTCGCGAAGATGTGGAAGCGGTGCCCCTGCGCCGAGAGGCCGTGCTCCTTGCAAATCCGGTCGCGGAGCTCGATGAGTTCGGGGGCCGAGATCGCGATGATCTCATCGGTTTCCATGTTGATGATCAGGTCCTGCGGACGACGCCCATAGGCGAGTTGGTAGTGGGCCTGCTCGGACTGGAAGAGCACCTGCTGGATGATGCCGGCGTCCTGGAGCAGTTTGATCGTGCGATAGATCGTCGCCTTTGAGACGCGGTAGCCGGACTGCTTCATCTCTTCCATCAGGCGATCGGCTTCGAAGACCTCGTCCATCTGGATGAGCGTGTCGAGGATCTGGGCGCGCTCGGGAGTGTACTTTTGGCCGAGCGACTTGAGGTGACGCCGGAAGACCGCGCACAGCGGTTCCATGATCTCGATGTCGTCGGTGTCGGCTTTGACCGGTTCCAGGTCCACGATTTGGAGATCCTTTCTCAGGGCGACGGGTCCGCGCCGATCAGCGCTTGGACTTCAGCCACTTCTGCAGTTTAGCGGCGGTCCAGGTGTTCACGCAGGACGGTGCCGTCAGGCCGCCCCGACGCCCGGTGAGCACGCCGTAGCGGACCTGGTCGTAGTCGCTCGCGGCGTGGACATCGCAGTCGATCGCGATGCTGGCCCCCGCCTCGAGAGCGATGGCCACGTGAAGATCACGGAGGTCGAGGCGCCGCCAGTTCGCATTGATCTCGAGGGCCACGGAATGTTCTGCGGCGGCCTCGGCGATCGCCCCGATGTCCGGCGAGAGCCCCTCGCGCTTGCCCACGATCCGACCGGTCGGGTGGCCGATGATGTGCACGAGCGGGTGCTCGATCGCCTTGATCAGCCGCGATGTGGCCTTCTTCGGGTCCTGCGAGAGCCCCGTGTGGGGCGACGCGACGACGATGTCGAGTTCGGCGAGCAGTTCGTCGTCGTAGTCGAGGGTGCCGTCGGCGAGGATGTCCACCTCGGACCCGGCCAGGATCGTGATGCCCTTTACCTCCTCGTTGGCGGCGCGGACCGCCTCGATGTGCTTGCGCAGGCGCTTCTCGTCGAGCCCGTTCGCGATCACCGACGATTTCGAGTGATCGGTGACGGCGATTGTGTGGAAGCCCCGATGCTTCGCGTGCTCGGCGAGTTCGCGGATGCTCATCGCGCCGTCGGAAGCCGTGGTGTGGGCGTGGAGCTCGGCTCTGATGTCGTCGAGTTCGATCAGGTCGGGAAGTTCGCCCTTGAGCTCGCCGCGGTCTTCGCGGAGTTCCGGCGGCACCCACTGCAGGTCGAGCGCGTTGTAGATCTTCTCCTCGGTGTCGCAGGCGACCGGTTTGACGCCTCGCTGCTGGGGCGGGGTGTCTTCGTCGTCTTCCGGGAACAGGCCGTACTCGTTGAGGGTCAGGCCCTTCTTGAGCGCCCGCTCGCGCAGGCGGACGTTGTGTTCCTTCGAGCCGGTGAAGTACATCAGCGCCGCGCCGAACGCGTTGTGGTCAACGGTGCGCAGGTCGACCTGGATCTGCCTGCGCCCGAGTTTCATTCGCACCGAGGACTTCGTTTCGCCGGAGACGAGGATCTTCTCGACCCCCTCGTGTCCGGCGAACGCCTCGTGGGCGGCCTTCGAGTCGCTCGTGCTGATCAGGATGTCGATATCGCCGATGGTCTCCGCGCCGCGCCGAAGCGAGCCGGCGTAGGCGATCTGCTTCACACCCTTCACCTCGCGGAGATCTTCGACGAGTTCCTCGGCGAGCGGCATCGCCCGCCCGATCGGTGTCCGTTCGCCGGACTTCTCGGAGAACTCGATCGCGTCTTTGATGTTCGCGATGGTCTTCTTGCCCATGCGCGGCAGGTCTTCGAGCGAGCCGTCGTCGATGGCCTTCTTCAGGTCGTCCACCGTCTCGATCTTCAGATCTGTCCACATGAGTCGGACGGTCTTCGGGCCGAGCCCGGGGATCGACATCACGCGGATCAGGCCGTCCGGCACCTCGGCGCGCAGCTCTTCGAATTCGTCGAATGTGCCGCTGTGCGCGTATTCGGCGATCTTCTCGGCGATGGACTTACCCACACCGTCGATTTCTTCGAGCTTCTTCGGATCGCCGGCGTGTTCGAGCACATCGATCGATGCGCCTTTGATCGCCCGAGCCGCCTTTGCATACGCGTTGACTTTGAACCGGTTCGCGCCGGTCAGTTCGAGCATGCTGGCCATCTGCTCGAGTTTCTCGATGAGTTCGGACTTGGAGGGCATGGGGAAACTGTACGCGGGAGGTCGCGAGAGGTCAGGCGACATCGCCGAGACCGAGCATTTCGCCGTGGCGTTTGAGCAGCCGTCGGTGGATGAGCTGTTCTTCCGGTTTGGAAAGTTCGGGCGATGAATCAATCCATGACGCGGCATCCCGCCGGGCCATGAGCAGCAGTTCGGTGTCTTCGGGGAAGCGGGCGAGGCGGAAAGGGTTCATGCCGGCCTGTCGTGTGCCGAAGATCTCGCCCATGCCCCGAAGACGGAGGTCTTCTTCCGCGAGCCGGAAGCCGTCGGTGACAGAAGCGATCGTCCGCAGGCGTTGGGCCGCTTCGTCGGTGATGGCCTCGCCGATGAGCACGCAGACGCCTTCTTTCTCGCCTCGACCGACCCGCCCTCGGAGCTGGTGAAGCTGTGCGAGGCCGAACCGCTCCGCGTGGTCGATGACCATCATGGTCGCGTTTGGTACATCGACCCCAACTTCGATGATGGTCGTAGCGACGAGTACATCGGTGCGATGGTGGCGGAAGTCGTCCATCACGCGCTCTCGATCGATCCGCTTCATCTGGCCGTGGAGTTCGGCGACGCGACAACCCGCCAGCGGGCCCTCGGCGAGACGGGCGGCGGTGGAACACACACCCCGGAGGCCTACCTCGCCATCTCCACCCTCAATGACCGGGAGCACCACGAAGGCCTGCTCGCCTCGTTCGATGCGGGCCCGCATCGATCGGTAGACCTCGTCGGACTGGCTGGGGACGACCCAGTGGGTCGTGACGGGCGAGCGCCCGCCGGGGCGACCGGTGAGCAGCGAGGTGTCCAGATCGCCGAAGACGGTCATGGCGAGGGTCCGGGGGATCGGCGTCGCGGTCATGACGACCGTGTGCGGCATGGAGTCTTCGGAGCCGGACTTGCCCCGGAGCGCGGCGCGCTGCTCGACACCGAAGCGGTGCTGCTCATCGATCACGACCACGGCGAGGTTGTCGAACTCTACAGAGCCCGTGAGAAGCGCGTGGGTGCCGACGACGATGTCGATGTCGCCGCTGGCGAGCCGGGCCTGAATAGAAGCACGGTCGGCGCTGGATGCGGAGCCGGTGAGCAGTTCGATGCGAACCTTGGACCCTTCGAGCATGGACTGCAGCGAGGCGTAGTGCTGCTCGGCGAGGACCTCGGTCGGGGCGAGCATCGCGGCCTGGTGGCCCGCGGCGACCGCCATCAGCATCGCGTAGAGAGCAACGACAGTCTTGCCCGCACCGACATCACCCTGAATCAGCCGGTTCGCCGGGAACGGACGCTGCAGATCCGCGGCGAGGTCTTTCACGACGGCTTCCTGGCCCTGGGTAAGCGTGAACGGGATCCGCGCGCGGATGCGCTGGTCGATCGTTTCCGACCACGGCAGTTCCGGGGCTTTCAGCGTGTTGCGCAGGCGAGCCTTGCGCATGCATACGCCGAGCTGAAGCAGCAGGAGCTCGTCGTAGGTCAGTCGCCGGCGGGCTTCGCGGACCTCGGCCTCGGCCTCGCGCTTGTCGACGCCCGCGTCGTCAACGCGATGCAGCATGCGGTAGGCGTCGGCGAGCGACGGCAGCGAGCGTTCGCGCCGGAAGGGCTCGGAGAGATGGTCCTCGAGCAGGTGAACGACTCGGGGAAGCGCCGCTCGGACGGCCTTCTCGATCTGCTTCGAGGGCAGGTCCTCGCTCGCCGGATAGACCGGACGGAGCCGACTCTCCGCCGATTCGGTCTCGTCGTCCTCGGCAAACTCCCACCCGGGGTTGACCATCTGGATCAGTGGTCCGCGGCGCTGGAGTTTCCCGTTTACGCGCAGGCGCGCGCCGGGCGTGATCTTTCGCGCAAGGTAGGTCGCGCCGAACCATGTCAGGTCGAGGCGACCTCCCATGTCATCCATCAGCACGGCCTCGAATCGCTTGCGACCGTGCGGGACGACGCGCGCAGCGCTGATGCGCCCCGTTGCTGTGCCGACCTGACCGACCACGAGGTTGGCGATCTGGTCCTCGCCCTGCTCGAACTCGTGCCGGTGGGGCAGGTGATCGATGAGGTGCGCGACCGACGGGATACCCAGCCGGCGGAACGCCTCGCCTCGCTTCGGACCGACCCCCGGTACCGATTCGATCGGCGAAGTCAACGCGAGGTCGGATGCAGCGGGACGGGTCGGGGACATGATGGTGCAAAAACAATAAACCCGCTCGCCGGAGCGTGCGGGTTCAGGATCAGAATACCTCGAACGGGTTCAGGAGCCGCCCGGCGCGAGAATGATGATTTCCACGCGTCGGGACTGGGATTTGCTGCCCTTGGGCATGGACGGCCCGTACGCCGCGGCGTAGGTACGGCTCTTGTCGACGCCCCTGGACGCGAGGTACTCCTGCACCGCGAGAGCGCGCTCGGCGGACAGACGCTCGTTGGTCTTCCACGACCTCTTGCGGATCGGGTCGTTGTCGGTGTGCCCGGCGATCCGGATCGTGTTGCCGGGGTACCGCTGCTGGATGACACGGGCGATGTCGTTCAGACGCTGCTTGGAGTCGTTCTTCAGCGTCACCTTCCCGGAATCAAAGAGCACATCTCCCGCGACCTCGACCACCAGTTCACCAGCTCGTGACGACACTCCGACGCCGGCGATGCCTTCGAATCCGCTGTTCGCGGCGGGACGGTTCTGGAGTGCCGCGATCTCCTGGCGGAGCCGGTCATTCTCCGACTGGATGCGCGAGTTCTCGGTGGCGATGGCGTCGTTGGAGAGGTCGCACTCGGCAAGAGCCGCTTCCAGACGCTGGTTCTCGGTGCGCAGGTCGCTGTTCTCGACCTGGAACTGCTCGAGCTGGGCCTCCAGATCGGCACCCTTGCCCTTACAGCCGCCCAGCGTCATGCCGATGACGGCGGCCCCGATCGCGACCGCGATTCGGGTGGATCGGGTGGCGGAAACAACGGTCAGACTTCTCATCGGTTCGATCTCCATATCGCGTGGGGGTCTCGGGTCGGCTCGCGAGTCTCCCGTGAGGACGGGATTCCGTGCGTTGCAAAGGCAAGATACCAAACCGCGGCTCTGCGGTCCGGGAATATCTCCGTTCTACGGCAGATCGATCGGTTCACCCATGATCCAGCCGAGAATCGCTTCGATCGCCGGCTTGGCGAGCAGGACCAGCACGGTCGCCGCGGCGAGGTGTGGACCGTAGGGCAGGGCCGAGCCCTCGCGTTTGGCGAAGCGGCTGATCGCCACGCTGGCGATGGTCCAGCCGATGCCGAAGAACGGCGCAATGAAGAAAGCCAGCACCGGGTCGATCCAGCCGAGGCAGGCGCCGACGCCGGCCATGAGGTGGACATCACCGAGGCCCATGGCTTCCTTGCCGAACGCAAGCGAACCGAGGATGCGGACCGCCCAGACGACCCCGCCGCCGATGAGCAGGCCGAGAAGCGACCCGCCGAGCGCGTAGAGCCAAAGGGTGGGCTCGGCAAACGTCGCTCCGAGCGGTCCCCCTGGTGATGCGAGCCAAAAGCCCAAGCCGCCGAGGGCGAGCGCAGGGGTCAGGAACAGAATTTCCTTCAGAACCTCTCGTCGGGCGTGGGGATACTGCACCCACATCGGATCGAGGCTGGCCCCGTCGTCCTCGCCCTGAGCGTTGACATGCCGATTCCGGAGCACGATCCCGATCAGCAGGCCGACGCACAGGCCGATCAGCATGCCTTCCATCGGCTTTTCCGCCATCCGCAGGCCGAGGCTGGACCCGAGAGCCATCAGGGCGATCGCCGGTCCGGTGAGCAGCAGGGTACGGGTCAGGATCGATCGAGCCGACTCGCCTTCGGGGGCCGGGCTCGCAACGGTGTCGGCGGCTTCGGCCTTCAGACGCTCCTCCTCGGCGATCGCGGTTTTCTCCCATTGCTCGTAGTCGGCAAAG
>JANSXG010000025.1 GCA_024743075.1 bacterium
CATTGCCAGCCGACCACGTCGCGCGGTGCCCTGGTGAGTTTGTCAATGAGGAACTCCAGAGACCACTTACCGCCAACCACAAACTCGGTGTGGAGACTGCAGAACGCGGTCTCCATGCCGATGATCCCGAACGGAGCGTCCTCAAACGAACGAGATTTCGATTCGGCATCGTGCGGCGCATGATCGGTGGCGATGCAGTCGATCGTGCCGTCCTCCAAGGCCACAATCAGAGCCTGCCGGTCACGCTCGTCGCACAACGGTGGCTTCATCTTCGCGTGCGTGTCTCCCAGGCCGGGGTTGTCGGCTCGACGCACTCTCTCGTCGGTGAACAGCAGGTGGTGCGGGCTGACTTCGGCGGTCACTGGAGCTCCCCGCCCCTTGAAGTAGCGGATCACTTCGACCGAATCAATGGTCGAAACATGACACACATGCAAGCGACAACCGGTTTCGAGACTGAGGGCACAGTCGCGTGCGATTCCGACCGCCTCCGAGCTGCGCGGTATCCCCGGCAGGCCCAGATCCGCAGAAACACGCCCTTCATGCATCACACCCGGCCCGGTTATCGAAAGGTCCTCACAGTGATCGAACACAACCGGACGCCCGCCCCACTGATTCGGCGGCAAGTCAACGATCGCCTGCATTGCGCGGCGCATCATGCCAGCGTTGGCAACGGGCAATCCATCGTCGCTGAACGCGCCGGCGCCGGCCGCCCAGAGGGCGGAGAAGTCTGCCAATCGCTCGCTCTGCATGCCCCTGGTCAGGCAGGCCACGGGGTGGACCCGAACGCCCGCCCCGGGATCGCCTGATCGAGCGTGCTCCGACGCTCGGTCCTGCAGATAGCGCGTGGTGAGGACCGAGTCGTTGACCGGCTTCGTGTTGGGCATGCACCAGACACGGGCGAAGCCGCCCGCCGCCGCCGACCGGCAGCCGGTTGCGACCGTTTCGCTCGACTCGCCGCCGGGCTCTCGGAGATGGACATGTACATCGGCGAACGCCGGCGACAGCACGCGCCCCTTCACGTCGATCTCGGTGTCGCCCGGCTCCGGGACAACATCCGGTCCGACGGCAGCGATCTGCCCGTTCGCGATTCGGACATGGGCCGGGCCGCTGACATCGCTCGCCGGGTCGATGACCTGGGCTCCCCGCAAGAACAGGTTTGCGTCGGTCGGCATCAGCAGCTCACTTTCTCGAGTCGGTCCAGAAGGAAGTCGAGCACCGCCATCCGGGCCCAAACGCCGTTCGTGACCTGATCCTGGATCAGGCATCGATCGTCGGTCATGAGTTCGTCAGCGATTTCCACCCCGCGATTCACCGGCCCCGGATGCATAACTAAGGCGTCCGGAGCGAGTCGCTCCAGCCGATGCTTCGTGAGTCCGTATCGCCGATGGTATTCGCCCATCGACGGGTACATCTGGCCATGCTGGCGTTCGAGTTGGACGCGGAGCAGATACACCACGTCCGTCCCTCGTAATCCGTTTTCGAGATCATGATGCACATCCCAACCGGCCTCAGCGAAGCCGGGCGGCAGAAAGGCACGAGGGCCGACCAGCCGGATGTTGGCTCCAGCGAGGCTCCAGAGCGAGAGATTGGATCGCGCCACGCGACTGTGCGCGATATCCCCCACCACGGCGATCGAAAGTCCTCGGAGATCGGCCATCGAGGCAATCTGGAAGCGGTCCATCAGCGTCATCGCGTCGAGAACCGCCTGAGTGGGGTGTTCGCGCGCGCCATCGCCGGCGTTGATCACCGAAGCCGCGGTGTTCGCGGCCACGACCTCCGGCGCTCCCGCTCGGGAATGACGCACGACGATGACATCAGGCCCGATGGCGTCGATCGTGCGCACGGTGTCGGCGAGCGACTCGCCCTTGGAGACCGAACTCGACGCGACCTCCAGATTGACGACATCGAGCCCGAGCCTGCGTCCCGCCACTTCGAATGATGTCCGGGTACGGGTAGAAGCCTCGAAGAAGAGATTGACCTGCAAGCCGCGGCGGGAATGGCCGACTCCGCCGGCTCGAATCTTGCGGGCGAGCTGCAGAATCGAGTCTAGAGCATCGGACTCGCACCCCCGGATCGAGGTGAATGACGGGGCGGGCTGGCGACCTTTCGCTACGGTTGCTGCTTGGACGCCCAATTCCCTAGTCCCTCATCAATGAATCTGAGTTGCCGGGGCATCGGCCCGATTCCTTGCCCAATATCGGATTCATGGCCAAAACGCCATGGTTCAGGCTTGCCAATCGTTCCGATGGAGGAAGAGTACAGAGGGTTTGGAAACTGTTCCAGCCGACAACACAGAGTGCGCCCGGGGGTTATCGGGTGTGAGCTCAACACCCGGCGCGTCGCGCCGACAGATTGGGAGATCAACAATGAGGCTTGGCAAGAGCATTCTCACCACCCTCGCTTCGGTCGGGCTACTCGCAACGAGCGTCGCGGCTGCTGCCTTCAACCCTCTGGATTCGGTTACACCAGACTTTCAGAATGATGTGATCAACGCCCTGGATGTCACCGACGCGTCAATCCGCTCGCTCGATCTGATGCAGGACGGCGAGGGCAACGTGAGCTTTGTCATCCCGATCGAGGGATTCGATGTCACCGTGCAGCTCTGGCCACACAGCGTCAGGGCGGATGGGTACCGCGTTCTTAAGCAAATCGAAGACGGCTCGTTCGTTCCGGTTGAACCCGCTCCGGAGTCGACCTTCCGAGGTGTGCTTTCCGAGATCCCCGGAGCCACCGTTGCCGCGTCGATTCTTGACGAGCAGCTCTACGCGATGGTCCTCCTGCCTGACAATTCCCGCTTCTGGGTTGAACCGCTCGCGTCGCGTTTCCCCGGGATCGACCCGAGCCTCCACGCGGTGTACAGCCAGGAGGATGTCATTCCCTCACTCGGCATCTGCGCGGTCGTCGACGACTTCATCGAGCAGAGCCAAGCCGAGCGCGAGCAGAAACTCGCCGAGTTGGGCCGCGGTTCCGGCGACTGCGGCGGCCTTTGCGTCGCCGAGTTCGGTGCGGATGCCGATGTCGAGTTCTACCAGGCGCTCGGGAGCAATGAAGCGAACGTCGAGAACCTCATCAACAACATTATGAACGCGGTGAACACGCAATACGAAACACAGGTCGGAATCACGCACGAGATCACCGGCATCCTGATCCGCACCGCCGAACCCGATCCGTACTCCTCGACCAACGCGGGCACACTCCTGAGCCAGTTCCGCTCCGAGTGGCTGAACAATGTCGGCGGCAGCATCCCCCACGACACCGCCCAGTTGTTCACGGGCAAGAACCTGCAGGGCTCCACCATCGGTATCGCGTACCTCGGCGGCGTCTGCAACAGTTTGCGCTACTCCGTCGTCGAGACCACCTGCTGCGGCTCGTTCTCCTGCCGCACCGACCTGTCCGCCCACGAACTCGGCCACAACTGGGACGCGTCGCACATCAGCGGCGGCAACTCCACCATGAACCCCAGCCTCGTGTGCGCGAACAACTTTGTGTCCGGTTCGGTGAATCAGATCGTCGGCTATCGCAACTCGGTGACCTGCCTGGACCCGGCTCCGCCGCTCAACCCACCCGGGCTGTTTAACCTGACCGCCCCGGCCAACGGAGCCACCGATGTGGCGCTCAACCCGGTTCTGCAGTGGAGCCCGTCGCAGGATGTCCAGTTCTACCTGGTCTCGCTTGCTGACAATCCCGAATTCAATGATCCCCGCATCAACGAGTTCGCCACGGCGTCCACGCAGATCGCGTCGCTCCCCCCCGGCTTCCTCGACGAGTCCACCCAGTACTTCTGGAAGGTGACGGCGGTCAACTCGGTCGGTGAGACATCGTCGAGCCCGTCGATCTCACTGTTTACCACCCTCGGCCCGGACCCTGAGCCGTGCGACGGAGACGCCACCGGCGACAACATCGTCGACCTCGCCGATCTGAACCTCGTGCTGGCCAACTTCGGCGAAGCGACTTCGGAGGGCGACGTGACCGGAGACAACCTCGTCGACCTCGCCGACCTCAACCTCGTCTTGGCGAACTTCGGCACGACCTGCGAGTAAATCGCAGAATCATTCGGTTCTTCCCACCGACGCCCGGCAGCAATGCCGGGCGTTTTCGTTTGTGTGTCCCGGCCCGAAAGAAACGGGACATGACAGCGTTCCGAGTTGAAGTTCTTATGATGCTGCCGGGTTGAGGGGTGTCCTCGCCCGGGTCCTCTGAAGGAAGGAGTCACGGGATGGGTTGGCTTATCGCAGGCGGAATAGCCGTCGTGGTGCTTATCGCACTGGTGGTGCTAATCATCGGCATCTACAACAAGCTGGTCACGTTGAAGAACCGCTACCAGAACGCGTTCGCGCAAATCGAGGTCCAGCTCAAGCGGCGCTACGACCTGATCCCGAACCTTGTTGAGACCGCCAAGGGCTACATGTCCCACGAGCGGGAAACTCTCGAAGCCGTGGTTCAGGCCCGCAATCAGGCTGTCAGCGGTCTGCAACAAGCTGCCCAGAACCCGGGCGACCCCAACGCGATGCAGCAGCTCGCCGGCGCCGAGGGCATGCTCGGAGGGGCACTCAGCCGGCTCATGGCCGTTGTTGAGTCCTACCCGGATCTCAAGGCCAATGAGAACATGATGTCGCTGCAGGAAGAGATCACCACCACCGAAAACAAAGTCGCGTTCAGCCGCCAGGCCTTCAACGACTCGGTGACGACCTACAACACCTACCGTCAATCGTTCCCGCCGGTTGTCTTCGCCAGCTTCTTCGGTCACGGATCCGACGCCGCGCTTCTCGAGTTTGCGGACTCCGAGAAGATTCAGGAAGCCCCCAAAGTCAGCTTCAACTGATCACCTGAACCCAGCGACGATCGACCGATGAGCAACGGCCTCGCGACGATGGACTTCTTCGGCCAGCAGGATGCGGCGCGCAAGCGCTCACGCCTGCTGGTGTTCCTCTATGCCTTCTCAGTGCTGCTGATCTGTTCGATCATCGGCGGAGGCGTTTGGATCGTGTACGCCATGCAAGCCGGCGAGAAAGCACCGGTGCATCCGGTCCTCGTCGCTCTCGTGGCCGCGATCATCACCGGTCTGGTCATCGGCGGGGGCTCGCTCTATCGCATCGCGCAGCTCCGAGGCGGCGGTTCGACCGTTGCATCGGCGCTCGGTGGCAGGCGGATCAGCGCGGACACCACGGACCCGGACGAACGCCGGGTACTCAACGTGGTCGAGGAAATGGCGATCGCGTCCGGCGTTCCGGTCCCGCCGGTCTACCTGCTTGAGGAGGAAACAGGGATCAACGCGTTCGCCGCCGGCTATTCGCCGGGTGACGCCGTGATCGGCGTCACGCGCGGTTGCATCGTCGGGCTGACCCGCGATGAACTGCAAGGGGTGATCGCCCACGAGTTCAGCCACATCCTCAACGGCGACATGCGCCTGAACATCCGCATGATCGGGCTGATCAACGGCATCATCCTGCTGAGCCTCGCCGGTCATCTCGTGTTCCGCGCTGCGGTCTATACGCCGCGTGGCCGATCGAGCAAGGACAACGGCACAGGCCTGCTCGCCCTGCTCGCCCTCGGTCTGCTGTTGCTCGTTGTTGGGAGCATCGGCTCGTTCATGGGACGGGTCATCCAGGCCGCCGTGAGCCGGCAGCGCGAGTTTCTCGCCGACGCCGCGGCGGTGCAGTTCACGCGCAACCCGGAAGGCATCGGGAACGCCCTGCGGCGCCTCGGCGGTGTCTCTGGTCGGGGACGACTCAAGTCCGCTCACGCCGAAGAGGCAAATCACATGCTGTTCGGAGAGGGAATCCGGTCCTCGTTCGGATCCGCGCTCGCGTCGCATCCACCGCTCCACAAGCGCATCAAAGCGGTGCTCCCCGGGTGGGACGGGTCCATGCTCGCACCGGTCGTTGATCTCAAGCAGCGTGAGATCGAGGAACACGGCACCCCCGCTCAGCGGATCGACAGAGCCGCGGCAGCGAAACGGGCGATCACCGAGAAGTCGGCTATGGTGGCCGAGATTCTGCCGCTGCTCGCGATGGCCGGGAACCCCGCGCCCGCACACGTCGAGCACGCGCGCCGGATTATTCAGGCAATCCCGGCACGCCTCAAAGACGCCGCCCGCGACCCCTACGGCAGCCGCGCAGTTGTGTACGCGTTGCTGCTCGACGGACGCGACGAGATCCGCGCTCCCCAGTTGGACCACCTGCGCACGCACGGCGACGCGCCAGTCGTCCACCTCGTGGAAGAACTCGCAAGGCAGACCGTCGCCCTGGACCGTCACCTCCGACTCCCGCTGCTTGATATGACGCTCGGCGCGCTCGCCGATCTCTCAGATCAGCAACACGAACGATTCCGCTCGAACCTGAGCGCACTGGTCGAGGCCGACAACCAACTCGATCTCTTTGAGTGGGTCACGCTGAAACTGATCGAAAAGCACCTCGACGAACGCTTCGAGGGTGACGTCCGCCTGACCACACAGTACTACGCGCTCGGCCGATTGGAACGTGAACTGAGTGTCCTGCTTTCGACGATGGCGCACGCCGGGCACCCGGAGGGCGCAGAAGAAGCGAAGAAGGCGTTTGACCTTGGTGCCCGGTCGCTGAAGGTCGATGGCCTCGATCTGCTCGGCCAGGACGAGTGCGGCCTTATCCCCTTGGAATCCGCTCTGGAGACGCTCAACAGCGTCGCGCTTCGACTGAAGCGTGATGTGCTCCAAGCGGCCGCGTTATGCGCCGCGTCTGATCGGACCATCACGCCGGACGAAGCGGAATTGCTCCGCGCGATCGGTGACATGCTCGGCGTACCAACGCCCCCGCTGCTACCGGGCCAGAAACTCGCGTAACGCCCGAAGGCCGTCCGGTCCGACGATCAGCAGCACAGACCCAGCAACGGCAAGACCGGCGCCGAGGACAGCTCGCCGGGTCACTCGCTCCTTGTAGATGACCGCGACGACCGGCAGGATCAGCACCGGGCTCAGCGAGCACAACGTCTGTGCGATGCCCAACGGGATGCGATCCATCGCGGTGAGCGACATCCATACACCGAGATACGGTCCGACGACCGCTCCCATTACCGTAAACGCGTAGCCCATGTTCCGCGACCCGATGCGCTTCCCCCGCGCTCGGTCCCGGCTCGGCGATTTGCGATGGAGCCAGTAGAACAAAAGGATCGGCGCCATGCCGAGTCCGCCGAAGATCATCCGTACGAACGTCGCGGCCTGAGGCGTCAGACGGGTCACATCCCCTTCCAGCCCATGGCCCATTCCACGCTTGGAGAGCAGGAAACCCACGGCCTGACAGACCGCCGCGATCAACGCGAGAACCACGCCGCGCGTCGCATGCGGGTTGTGCGCAAGATCGGTCTTGCCGGCGGTAGAACTCGGTGCCCGCTCCAGGATGACCCAAAAAATCCCTGCAAGGGTCATCGCAATGCCGAGCATCGCGACCGGCGTCAGCGGCTCACCGAGGAAGACAAATCCAAGGACGACCGCGACGAGCGGTGAAGCGGTCATCATCAGAAGCGATCGTCGGGGGCCGATGTCCACAAACGCGGTAAAAAGAGCCTGATCGCAGACGGTGAGGCCTACCAGGCCGGAGAACGCGAGGGCGACCAACTGGGCGTCGACCATCGACGGCCACCACACGCCGCTCAACAGCCGGTGGGTCAAACCGAGCAGCACGATCGCCACGACCAGACGCAGGGCGTTCACCATCGTTGATCCGATGCGTCGGCCCGCCGAGGTGAAGCAGAGCGACGTCGCGACCCAGAGGGCCGACGTTGCAAGGCCGGCAAGCCCGCCGATGATCGCGTCGGCATCTGTCCCGTTGAGTACCGATGCGGATGCGGACATGGAAATCCTTGGAGAGCGGCAGCCGTGCCGTAGGGTCGAGATCGTACCGCCGCCGATCGACGCGGTGCAGGCGGGGGGCGACGCGCGGTACCGTGTCGCCCATGAAACCAATCGTGCTTGCGGTGCTCGCGGGGTTATGCTGGGGTATCGGCGAAGTATTCACGCGGAGCGTGCTTCACTCGAAGGAGATCGGCCCGTTCGCCGCCGTCGCGGTACGGTCAACCGTCGCACTTCCGGTGATCTGGCTGGCATACTACGTCGCGATGAACGTCGTGAAGTCTCCAATGGAGGTGCAGGGCTGGCTTGGCGGCGCCTCGACGGCGACCTGGTTCAAACTCGTGATCGGCTCGGGGCTTGTAGCCGGCGCCGCGGCGATGATCTTCTTCTACGCCGCTTTGAGCATGGGCGAGGTGTCACGGATCAAGCCAGTCGCGTTCGCCCTCGCCCCAG
Organism: bacterium; assembly: GCA_024743075.1. GTDB lineage: Bacteria > Planctomycetota > Phycisphaerae > Phycisphaerales > UBA1924 > JANSXG01. Next base: position 8,276 of record JANSXG010000025.1, read on the forward strand.
CGACCGCGGTGGTCCTTGGCTGGCTCACGCTGGGTGAATCGCTGACGCTCCGGAAGATCATCGCGATCGGCCTGATTATCGCCGGCGTTGTCATGCTGACCGGGAAAGCGAAGTCTCCGGCCGACGCGCCGGAAGAGGCCGATCAGTCCACGCGAACGAATTCATAGCCGCCCGAAGTCGCGCCCCAGACCTGCTCGCCCGCGCTATTGAAGCCCCGGTCCCACGTCAGAAGCCGGTCGGGATGAACCGTGACCTCGCTGACGACGTACTCCGCCCCGCGGAGCGAACTGGCGCACGTGCCGTCACGGGTTGAACCGACAAACGCGTCCCCCTCGGCGTCGAACGAAAGGTAAACGGCGCAGCCTGTCCGCTCAGTCAGAAACTCCGGCTCGAGGGCTTCGTCGAACCGTCGGGGCGCCTCGTGCCACCCAGCGAACGCCAGCGGATCACCCGGAAGCTCGTAAACCGCGCTGACGAACTCGTTTCCATCGCTCCGGGAGACCCGATAGACGCGCTGGCGATACGGCCGCTCAAGTGAAGCCGCCGTCGCCTGCTCTACGTACAGCCACGACGCGTCGTCATCGCGTCCCGGCCAGATCTCAACCATCTCCAGGCGAATATCAAAGTACTCGTCGTCCCGCTCGGCCTGCGCGGCGCTGCTGAACGATCCGGTCATTCGATCAACGAGATCAGTGAGCATCGGGTCGGCCACGGAACTCGGCACTGTTCCGGCCCCGCCCCCACCAGAGGTGCACCCGATCAGAAACACCATCGACCCGGTGAACAGTGTGCCAGTCATCCGTTGGAATTGCGTCATCTGACACCTCCTCAGCGTGTCGCATCCTAACCGACCGATGGCTACACTCGCTCGATGCGAGTCACCACATGGAACGTCAACGGGCTGCGAGCGGCGCTCCGTAAAGGATTTGCCGACGTCATCGATCGGTTGGAGCCCGACGTGCTGCTTTTGCAGGAGGTCCGAGCAACACCCGACCAGTTGCCCGCGGACTGGGCCGAGCCGGACGGCTGGCACGTCCATTGGCACCCGGCGCAGCGCCCCGGTTACTCGGGCACGGCGATCTGGTCGCGCGAGCCCATCAAACTCATCGGAACCGGGCACGGCACGGACCACACCGATCTGGACGAGGGCGATCCGGAGGGGCGCCTCGTCTTCGCGAAAACGGGCCCGCTCCGCGTAGCAAGTGTCTACCTGCCGTCGGGTTCTTCCGGTGATCACCGCCAGGCCCAGAAGGAACGCTGGCTCGACGCGTTCCGCCCTTGGGCCGATAGCGCCTCACGGTCCCGCGTACCGACCCTGCTCGGCGGGGACTTTAACATCGCCCACACCGAGAACGACATCTTCCACGCTAAGTCCAACCAGAACACCTCCGGCTTTCTCCCCCACGAGCGAAAGTGGATCGGGGGTCTCTTCGAATCCGGCTGGAACGACTTCGTCCGCCAGCAGGCCGGCGAACGCCCGGGGCCGTACACGTGGTGGAGCAACCGAGGACGGGCCCGCGAACTCGATCGCGGGTGGCGGATCGATTACATGCTCGGCAACCGCGCAGTCGCCAAGCACGCACAGTCGTTCCACATTGATCGCGAGGCCGGCATCACGGTTTCCGATCACGCCCCGCTCAGCATCGATCTCGACATCTGAATCAGCACGAACCACCGAAGTTCGCGAGCACCGCGTTCAGATCGGCCAGATCGACCTGACCGTCTTCGGTGACGTCGCCGTCCGCAGTCGTCTGCCCAAAGTTCGCGAGCACGAGATTGAGGTCGGCGAGATCCACGACCTGATCTCCGGTCGCATCGCCGGGGCATGCGCTCCCAGCGTCTTCGATCAGGGCCGGACCGGTGATCGTGAGGGTAAACGGCTGCGCCGCCGTGAACCGGTCCCATTGGGAGGTCACGAAGAAATACGTTGTGTCTTCAAGCAGCAGCGCGTCTATCTTCGATTGGCCCTGCGGCAGACCGAACGGCCCGAAGCCGTTGCCGAGCGAGTAGTCGAGCAGGTTGTCGAGCGGCTGCTCGGGATCGAAGGCATCCTTGTAGATGTAGGTGAAGTTGTTGCCTGAATCGACAATCGAATCGAAGGTATATCCACCCGACACCGGAACGGTGAACTCGATCACGTCAAACGAAACGGGTCCGAGCCCCGAAACGCCTTCGATGAAGAAGGGGCGGTTCCACTGCTCTTCGGAGTCTGCGATGCCCTCGCGGACTTCCGACTCATCGGGAACCGTCGTGGTCAGGTGGAACACCGCATCGTTCAACCCGATGACCCACGGCGACGGGTTGCCCGAATCGATCGTGAACGACAGCGTCCCGCCGGCTGAGAGGTCGACCCCGGAACCGAACAGCGGCCCCGAAGTGTCCGCAAGCGGATAGTCCGCGATGGTCCGATCGCCGCCGATCGGGTCATCCCAGAGAACGGTCGGTCCGCCCGGAGGCGTCGCCGAGATCGACATGTCGAGCGACCACGGCCGGATGCCGTCCGACTTGTCCGCCACGATTGCGGTCCACAGGGCGGTCAGGCCCAGCCCGGTTACCGACTCGGCGATGGGGTCAAACTCGAGATTCACGGTGAGATCGCTCGAGTTGATCACCAGGTCGCCTGCGGTGGCACTGCCGACGAGTTTCTCCGCGCCGGAGACCGACGGGGCGGATCCCGCGAGCACGACGAGTGAAGAAACGGACAGGACGGTCAAACGACGAGCAGTCAACATATCGGGCCTCTCTCAGAATCGGTTGGGTTGCGTGTCTTCAGCGTATACCCAGAGACGCCCAGAGCGAATGGCTCGACCAAAAGCCGCACCAAACAGCCGCAATTTGGGCATCTTTGGGACCTCGAGACGCCCTTGAAGCGTCAAAACCGCAGCCCAGCCTCGTACAATGGTCATCCCGAAGCCTGCTACGAGAAAGGTGATCTTCCCGATGGCGTACTACACCAAGCTCGGAACCATCCCGAAGAAGCGTCACACCCAGTTCCGTCGCCCGGACGGGGCGCTCTACTCCGAAGAAGTCTTCGGCACCGAAGGCTTCGTCGGCCCGACCTCCACCCTCTACCACATCCACCCGCCCACCCAGGTGACCGGGTGGAAGACCCTGTACCGGACCGCGCCGGAGTACGTGGAACAGGAAGTGATGCGCATGCGTCACCTCGTCTCCAAAGGGCTGCCCGTCGACGGCGACCCGGTAACAGGACGCAAGGTCGTCCTCGGCAATTCAGATGTGGAACTCGGTATCTGCCTCCCGGCAGAGTCCAAGACGCCGTACTTCTACAAAAATGGTCAAGGTGACGAGTGCCTGTTCATCCACCACGGCTCGGGCGAATGCCGCACCATGTTCGGCACCCTGAAGTTCGGCCCCAAGGACTACATCGTCATCCCGAAGGGCACGATCTACCAGATCGAGTTCGACCCGCTCGCCGACGAGGATCGCCCGAACGGCGTCAGCGAGGACGAGATGCCGTTCGGCAAGTTCCTCGTCATCGAGACGTGCAACGCCAGCCACATCGCGCCGCCCCCCGGCTACCTCTCCAAGAAGACTTCACAGTTCCTCGAGCATGCGCCCTACTGCGAGCGTGACCTGCGCTTGCCGGAGATGCCCATGACCTGGGACGAGGACGGCGAGTTCGAGGTCCGTGTCAAAGCGCGCAACTGCATGCACTCGTACACCTACCACTACCACCCGTTGGATGTGGTCGGCTGGGACGGCTGCTACTACCCCTACTGCTTCAACGTCGACGACTTCAGCCCGATCACCGGCGAGCTGCACATGCCGCCGCCGATCCACCAAACCTTCGAAGCCCACAACTTCGTGATCTGCTCGTTCTGCCCGCGCATGCTCGACACACACCCGCGGGCGATCAAGGTGCCCTACAACCACTCGAACCTCGACTCGGACGAAGTGCTGTACTACGTCGAGGGCAACTTTGGCTCGCGCAAGGGCATCGATATCGGCTCCTTCACCTGTCACCCGCAAGGCATCCCCCACGGGCCCCACCCCGGCACGATCGAAGCCTCGATGGCGCACGACTACACCGCGGAGCTCGCGGTTATGGTCGATACATTCCGTCCGCTCTTCCCGACCAAACTCGCGGTCGAGATGGACGATCCGAAGTATCCCGCCAGTTGGGAGGGCGAGCACTTCCCCGGCGCTTCCAAGTCACGCCTGAACGGCAAAGCCGGCAAGCCCCGCTTCCCCGCGACGCAGGACGACAACGCCGAACTCGTCCGCGTCGATCAGATCGATGTTCGCAGTGGCAAGCCGGCGGGTCGCCCCCACGAGCAGCCCGGAAGCCCCAACGACACCATCGAGACGCCCGCTCACCAGTAACCTGATTCCGTTTGTCGCACCGTAGACCTTCACCGGAACCACACGATGATCAAGACGACCACCGTCAGATGCCTCGCCCTCTGCACCGCGTTGTGCCTCGCCGTCCTCGCCGCCACCCCGTCGACAGCCTTCGCTCAGTCGCGACCCGATAGCCGTCGTGGCCAAGCAAAGGATCCGGTTCAATCAGCGCTGGATGAGGCGATCCGGGCCGAGCTGAAGCGATTGGTATGGACGGATGAGGGCCAATTGACTCCGGCCGGCTTCGGCACCGCCCTTCGTGAGGTGGACGCGCTCCAGCAGCAGGCGGCGTGGTACATCGAGGAGTCCAACACGGATCTCTTCCGCGAACTCAGTCGGACCGAGCGTCTGCTTCGCCTCATGGTCGAGGGGCGCCAGACACAGAACAGCGATCTCTGGTCAATGCTCGTCGAGCACCCCGAGCTTGCGGACGCGGTCGCGTTTACCCTGCAGCCCGGTCGGGACCAACTCGGCGACGCGATGCTCGTGCTCGACTCGCTCCGTCGCCAGTTCGGGGCCGAGCGTCTGGCGGCTTATGCGAACCTCACCGCCGCCATCTGCGCGGTTCACGACCAACCTCGATCCGCGCCGGGACGCAACCCAACGGCCTCCGCCAGTCCGAACGAGATCTGGGCCTACTACGTTCGCTACGAAGACAGGATGGCCCTCGGCGTGAAGTCGATGCCCGCCGACCTGCTCGCCCACGTGGTCGATACGACCGCCTCCGTCGCCGAGATGCAATGGGCGATGGAGCGCTACGGTCGGGACCCGCAGGTCGGAAACAGGTACGCCGAAATCTCCTACGACGACAACGCGCTCAACGAAGGCCAGAGCAAACGCATCGACGCCGAGCAGTACACCCTCCAGAACATCCGGCGTGTCGGCGGCGTGTGCTCGGAGCAGGCCTACTTCGCGGCCCATGTCGGCAAGGCGATGGGAGTCCCCACCGTGGAGGTCTCGTCGATCGGCTCGACCATGGCCCACGCATGGCTCGGATTCCTCCGCGTTCGCGGCCGCCAGGCGGTATGGGACTTCGAAAGCGGTCGCTATGACGAGTACAAGAAATATGTCGGCTCGTACCGGGATCCGCTGGCCGGACGAGAACAACCCGAGGGCCATGTCGCAATCCTCTCGCAGATAGTCGGGACAACGCCGGAACAGATCCAGGTCGCGGTCGCGATGCACGACGCCGCGGCGGCCCTCGCGGAATTCGAAGAGAACTCAGACGCCCCGACGATCGCCCTGAAACTCGATGTCGAGCAGAGCGTGGCCCCGGTCCGGGTAGCCGACGATGCCGGAATCAGCGAGTTACTGACCGCGGCGTTCAAATCAACCGGTGCGGAGCGTCGCATCTGGGATCTTGCCGGAAGACTCGCACGAGACCGGCGTATCGCCGGAGACGATCTCGAAGCGATCTTTGCGTTCCTCGAACGACTCTGCGGGCGAAACGAGGCGAGTTATTTCGCGACCACCGCGCCTCAACTGCTCTGGGCTCTCGAAGACAGTCGCGTGCAGGCTCGCATGTACGACCGCGTCGCACGGGCGGTACGCAATGTTCCCGGCCAGGAAGCCGAGGTCCGCTTCCTCCAGGGCGACGGATTCCGCGACCGCGAGATGTACCAGGAAGCGATGAACGCGTACCTGCTCCCGACCAAGTACCGCAACCTCGACGGCCCGTGGACCGTCGAGGCGGTGGACCGGATCACCGCGCTCCTGAACACGACTGGCAAAATGCAGCATCTCCCCGATCTGCTCGCAGATATCTTCCGTCGGGTCCCGCGGCCGAGCACGGAGGGGTCGTTCGCGCAGCGCCGCGGCTCGGTCTGGGCCCAAGTCGGGGAGCGGTACCATCGCTCGCTGGTCCTGAACGGCCGAACCAACGAAGCCCAGAACGTGCGAAGGCAGCTCGATACGATCGTCCGCGTCGTACCGTAATCGGTTTCGCCAACGGACGGCCGATGCCGCTTTTTCGTCTGGGAGTCGTCGGAACGATGACGCTTGTGCTTGTGTGAGGTCCGCCCCCGATTTAGCATCTGGCGGGCTCCCGTCGTGAGCCCCCCGCCGCCCGATAGGAGCAGGATGCGAAGAGGACGGAACGGATACCAGGCCCCGGTGAAGTGCACACGCCTGAGCGCAGCCGCCTGCGTGCTCGCCGCATCAGGTACTGTTTTCGCCTCGCAGCCCGCGCCAGGGAAGCCAATCGACGGCCGCTCATTCTCCGGTGTCAGTCTCCCGAGCTCGCCCCAGTCGTACCCCGTCGCGTTCGGCGCGACACGGGCCTGGAGTTGGGCCGAGGCATCCGAAGTCGGCGGCACGGATCGCCTGCTGCTCGAGGGCGATGTCAGGGTCGAGATCGGCGGCTACGACTTTACCGCTACCCGCGCCGTCATTTGGATCGAACCGGTACAGATCGTTTCCGCTTCGGGCGCGCGGGCTGCGGCGGACCAACTGGCAATCTATTTCGAGAATGTGCGTGACCCCGGAGGATCGCCCGGGCCACAGCCGGGCGTCGGTCAGAGCGCGGACCGACTGCTCGTCACCGGCCTGATCGTTCGGCAGCAAGCCGGGATCGCCCTTCGAGCTGACGACATCCGAAGCGGACGCCCCGAGCCCGATCGGCAGAACGCATCGTCGGCCGCCTCGCTCAATCGTGAGGGCGAAGCCCGGCTCGCAACTTTCCTCGCCTCGATTCAGGACGGCCCGCAGGCTCCGGGATCGCTCGAGCGTCCCGTTCGCACGGACGTCGTGGTCGAACGCGTCCCCCCTATCGATCCATACGCACTCGCCGACACGGAGTCCTTCCAGGACACCCGCCCCGAACAGCCCGTGAACCCCGGTTCGGTCGTCCAGCCCGGCCCAACGCTCGGCACGGTCACGTTCAGTTCGCCGGAGATCATCGTCGCCCCGGACCAGGACGGTGCCGGCTACGCTGTCATGTTCACCGATGGCGTGGGTGTGACCTACGAACTCGACGGACGCTCCGGCTCTCGCCAGCTCACCGCCGAACGAGCCGTCGTGTTCCTCGAGGATGGGGTCGAAGCCGGCGGCGGCACATTTCGGTCCAACGAAGTCGCTGGCGTCTACCTCGAGGGCGACGTCAATCTGATCGCCGTGGACACGCCCGCGAGTCTGCGCGGCGAACCGACCGGTCTCGGAGAGCCCAACCGCTACACCCTGCGGGGCTCGCGGGTGTACTACGACCTCCGTTCTGATCGTGCGGTCCTGCTCGACGCGGTCTTCTGGACATACGACGCTTCGCGCGGCATGCCGCTCTACCTGCGCGCCGAATCCATCCGCAAAGAGTCGGACAACCAGTTCGCCGCCGACAACGCCAGACTGGCGAACGTCGCTTTCGCAGACCCGCACTTCTCGATCGGCGCGGATTCGGTCACCCTGACCCGGCGCGCTCGTCCCGACGGCTCGTTCGCCAACGCGGTCGACGCGAAGGGTGTCGGCTTCCGTGTCGGCGACCTCCCCGTTCTGCAGCTGCCACGAGTCGAGGGCGAACTGCGCCCAACCCCGCTCCGCCGACTGGCATTCGAGAGCGATGCGGGTTCACCGGTGCTCCGGACCGAATGGGATCTCTATTCAATTCTCGGCGTCGATGCGGCTCCGGCGAACAGCGCGTCGTTACTCGTAGACGGCTACCTGGATCGCGGCGTCGGCGTCGGCGCGGATCTTTCTTGGGGAACCAGCGACACCGATGGCTCGATCTTCGGGTACTACATCCACGACAGCGGCACCGACCGATTCACCACCGGCGAATCACTCGACCGCAACGGCGAGAGCCGAGGCATCGTTCGCGCAAGCGGACGCTACCGGCTCGACGAAGTATGGACGCTCTTCGGCGAAATCACCTACGTTTCGGATGAAGGGTTTGTCGACTCGTTCTTCGAACGAGAGGCCGAGGTCGGACGCGAGTTTACCAGCAGGCTGTTCGTGCGCCGCGTCGACCCGAACGGTCCGCAGAACACCGGGCTGACACTCGAGGCGAACACAAACCTCAACGATTTCCTGATCAACGAGCACCTGCTCCAGAGCCCCGGCTTCCAGACCGAGCGGCTCCCCGAGGCCGCCTACTCGGTCGTCGGGGACGATATCTTCGGCGGCGCGCTCACCTACTACGGAGAAACCCGCGCGGGCGTGCTCAGACTCAACCTCGCCGAGAACGATCTTCGGGAGCAGGGTTATACAAACGCCATCGCGCAGGACGCCTTCGGCATCAACGCCAACCAGACGGTCGCCGATCGCCTCCGCGCCGAAGGGTACAACTCGTCCGAAATCCTACGCTTCGACTCTCGACACGAGATCGAAGCGCCCATCCGTCTGGACGAGCGTGGCGCGTGGAACCTGACGCCATTCGCCGTCGGACGCTTCACAGCCTACGACACAGACTTCGACGAATTCCGCACGGCATCCGGTTCGGACGAGCAGGACGAGTACCGCCTCTGGGGCGCAGTCGGCGCACGCCTCGGCACTTCGATCGTGAAGGTCGACAACTCCTTCGGCAGCGAACTGTTCGACCTCACCCGACTGCGCCACATCGTCGAGCCGACGGCCACCGTCTGGTTCTCCGAGTCATCCCTCGACGACGGCTCGTTGCCCATCTACGACGAGACCGTCGAAGGCATCGCCGACGGCTTCTCGTACCGAATCGGCCTGCGCAATACTTGGCAGACCAAGCGAGGCCCGTCCAACGCCATGCGCAGCGTCGACTGGCTCGTTCTCGACACTTCCTACACGCGGTCCGACGATGACACCCAGATCGACTCGCCGTACGGCCGTTTCATCGATTACCGCCCGGAGTACTCCAACTTCGGCGAGTTCGCGTCGGTTCGCGCTTCGATGCTCCTCACCAACGCCTTGGCGTTGACGACCGACTGGACCTACGACACCGATGCCAGCGAGACGCGTCGGATCTCCACCGGGGCCCTCGTCGACCACGGCTACGGCTACAGCAGTTTCTTCGAGTACCGGTCCCTCGACGTCATCGATTCCGACCTGCTCCAGGCGGGCTCGCGCTACGAACTCACGCGGAAGTACGCCGTCGAGATCTTCGGAACCTGGAACCTCGATCGGGACGAGTTTCAGACCATCGGCAGCAGGATCGAACGCCGGTTCCCGCAGTGGACGCTCGACGTCGGCCTCGACTACGACAATATCGACGACAGCGTCTCGCTCGGCGTCTCCGTGCGGCCGGTCGGGCTCGCAAGCGAAACGCGGACCCGCGTGTTCACCCAGGACGAGGACGCCATCGATGTGCTCGCCAGCCCGTCACGGCTCCGTGCGACGCGCCTGAACTCTGGCCCGTTTGATCGATGAGATCGAGGCTGGGAAGACGCTGCTGGCCAAAAACGAAACAAGCCGCGCCTCATCGGCACGGCTCGCTCACTCATTACTGAATCCGCGATCGCCTGATCAGGCGTTGATCTCGGTCACCTTGACCTTGAGGAAACGCTGGCGGTGGCCCTGCTTACGACGGTACCCCTTGCGACGCTTGAACTTGATCACGTCGATCTTCTCGCCCTTATACTGCAGCGAATCGACCGGCTGGCCGGTGTTCTTGTCGGTGTAGGTGTTGCGGATGATCTCGCCGACCACCGTGGCACCCTCGACATACGGGCTGCCGAACTTGGCGTCGTCGCCGCCGATCGCGAGGATGCGATCGAAGGTGATCGAGGAGGCGTCATCCGCGATGTCACGCAGGTCGATGGTGATCTCGTCACCGACCGAAGCCTTGATCTGGGTTCCGCTGTCTTCGATGATGGCGTACATCTGACGCTCCTTGCCTGAGAACGCCTTTTCGGCGTGATCTGACTGACTAATACGGCCGCGCACCGCCCGCCTCATGCGGGAACCGGACGCTGGCGCGAGTCGGGCAGGATAGACATTCCAAGCACGGAACGCAAGTTCTCACGACGGGCCAAAGCCCGAAAACCGCCCTTACACGCCGCCGGGAGCAGCCACCGGACGCCAGCACGCCTCCAGCGGAGCATCGAGATCGGTCGCGAGCTCGGCCAATCCGTCTGAATCCAGGTCTGCAAGGGGCGTGAACACCCGGATTGCCTCGCCGCCGCTCGTATGCAGGGCTTGGTCGAGACCTGCCAGTTCGGTCACGAGGGCTGCTTGCTCCGTGACCCGATAAAGCGCCTCAAGGTCGCCCCCAACGCTGATCGGCCAGATGATCCGCTCGCAGCGGTGATCCGCCGCCATCTCGACCGCGTGCAGCAGAAGCGACGCGACACTCAGGCGGTGTCGCGTGGTGAACTGCTCCTGAACGAAGACATCGCGGAAACCGAAGAGTTTCGCCTGGCGATCGACCATCTCGGCCCGGTTCCGCGCCGAAATCGCCCCGGGCACATACGGCGGCTCGTCGGCGAAGAGCCCGGAGCCAACACCCGGCAGCCATCCGTAAACGACCGACCGTCCCATTCCGGCCGATTCAACCCCGTCCGCCTCCGACTCGACCATCAGTGAGGCGATGAGGGAGGCGTAGCCTCCATTGTGGATGATCAGAGAGGCCGGTGTTGAATCGTTGGCGGGCTCTGGCATGGCACTGAGATTATCGGATCTCCGGACTCGGCGCATCGAAAAGGGCGACCCGGCGGGCCGCCCTTGATGGGATACAGTGCGTGCTGGCTCAGCGGGCGGCGTGCGATGACGCAGCCTGCTCCCCGTACACCTTGGAGCGCAGGAGCAGCAGAGCCGTCTCCAGCTGTGGATCGTTGCCTTTGGTCAACAGATCCTGCGGGTTCGGACGATCGGCATCGGCGATCGGGCGCCCGTTCTCATCCAGTTCGATGACATCGGCGTCCTGACGCAGACGCAACGATTCTCCGACCTGATCGGGGAGCATCTCCACGACCACATCGGGCTGAATGCCCCACTGCGAGCGGTCTCGGTCTTCGCTGCGATGAATAAGCCGACCATCGGGGAGTTTGTAGAAGTGCGTCGTCAGCTTGAACGCCGCGACGCCACCACGAAGCGTATACACGTTTTGCACCGATCCCTTGCCGAACGTGCGGTCGCCCACAACGATCGCGCGATCATAGTCCTGAAGTGCGCCCGCCACGATCTCAGAAGCCGAAGCGGAGCCGCCATTGACCAGTACGACCAGCGGAACATCGGGCAGTTCGGCGCGGCCCGCCCGGAGGCGCTGACGCTCGACAACGCGACCGCGGCCGTCTTCCTGTGTCACCACGTTGCCGGATGAATCGATGAAGAAGTTCGCGACCGCTACGGCCTCGCTCAGCAGTCCGCCAGGGTTGTATCGCAGATCGAGAATCAGGCCCTTCAAGTTGTCCCGCCCACCGGTGCGCATCTGGCGAACGGCCTCGCGGAGTTCCGCCGAGGTGGTCTCGTTGAACTGCGTGAGTCGGATGTACCCGATGCCGGCGTCCGGATCGATGTAGTAGTCCCAGTCCGTCTCGCGCGGTCCCGAGCGGTCCCAGCCCTTGCTGGCATAGATCGGGATGGTGGCGCGCCGCAACGTCACTTCGATGAGCTCTTCGTTGCCCTCACGCTCGATCGAGAGTGTGACAGGTGTGCCGTTTGGCCCGGTGATCTTGTCGACCGCCTGCGAGAGCATAATCCCCAGCGTGTCAAAGCCGTCGATCTTGCGGATGATGTCGCCCGCACGGATGCCGGCGCGGGCCGCCGGGGTACCGGACAGCGGCGTGACGACCTGCAGCTCGAGCGCGTCGTTCAGAGAGATCTGGATGCCGACACCGGTGAATCTCCCCTGCGTGCTGCGGTTAAATCGAGAGAGTTCGTCCGGCCAGATGATGGACGAGTACTCGTCCAGTCTGTTCATCGCACCGTTGCCGAACTCGTGCAGCATCGCCTCGGTAGCGATCTGGGTCGTTTCGGCGTTGATCCTCATCGTGGTTTGAATCACGGTGTGGATCGTCTGGATGGACTGGTTGGCGTCGACATCGCGTCCGCGTCGCGCGTTGATGTACTGCTTCGATTCGTCGATGCCAGCCAGGAATGCTTCGACGGCGTCCTCGTCTGCGAGTTTCGGGAACGCCGCGGCGAGGTCCTTCGTCCTCGCCATCGTCGCGAGCGCGTCGAGACCGCCGATGGTCATGTCGTACGCGCTGATGCCGTCGACATGGAAATCATTTGCCCGGTATATCGACTCGAGGACCATAAAATCGGTTACGCCGTCGAGTTTCTCATGCCAATCGTCGGCCAGACCGTTGTAGGGCGGCAGCGCGTCTTTCCCGGCCTCGACCCGTTGAGCGGACTGCATCTCGTGCAGACGCTTGGGCACGTACAGGCGGAGCATCAGCAAACGCTGGTTCAGTCGATCCAGATCGTCGGAGTACCGCCCCGACTCCTCGAACAGGATGTTCAGCCGGTTGTACAGGCCGTGGGCGTCGAGCCACTCGCCCTCCTCCTCGTGCCGTTTCGCGGCTTCTTCCGCATCGTTCAGCACGCGACGAACGGCCGGCTCGTCGAGGACCGCCGCCTTGTTGATCGAGAACTCGTACAACTCGACCACGCTCATAAGGGCGTCACTGAGGGCGGTCTCGGCCGGATACTCCGCCAGAGTCGCTTCCGATTCCGCGATGCGCTCATCACGCATCTGCTCGCGCGACTCGATGTTCCGCCGGTACTGGTCGATCGCTCGACCGAACTCCACGAGCGCGGGATCGTCGAACTCGGATGGCAGCGACTGCAGCAGTTCGAGGGCGTTGTCGCCCTGGCCCGAGTCAGCCGTGGACCAGAGGTGAGCCGACCACTCCGCGAGCCGGTCCCCCGTCACGATCTGGCCGGGGGCGGCCTGCGTCGTCGCGGGGGTGGAAAGGCCGGCGAACAGCGTCACCACCCCGAGGGCGGTGGATGCCAGCAGCGTGCGAACGGAAACCTTGGTCATGTGCGTACCTCGTGGGTGAACGTCCCTGTTGCGGTTACACCGCATCCTATGGTGTACGTGCCGGACCGTCCTCCGGTTTGCCCCGACACGCCCCGTCCCGCGAAAATCGGCTGTCGACCGCCCGCAAGTCCATCAAGGCCGGCAGACGGGCCCGTGGCCTTCCGGTCGGGCAGTAGTTGTACCGGCTGGTGAGTCTGAGGCGGCAGTTCTCGGGCGGACCGGATCCCGAAGTCCCGGTCGGACGTATACTCGATCCGTGCTGCCTGCCGTGCTTTTACTAGGAAATTCTGCCGGTGCTGCCCCTGACCCGGACGCCACAGATCGGCTTCGCATCCTCCTCTGGGCGGGCGTCGTGGTTCTGTCGCTGCTCTTCGGGCTCGTCCTGCTGCTGACGGTGCTTCGCGTGGTGCGTCGACGGTACTTCCGGAAGCAGCGAGCCGCCGCCGGGCGCGTCAGCGCGCCATGGGAGGAGGCCGGACAACGCGTCCACCCGGTCGAGGGCGGCCAACTCGTCGAGGGGGCAACGCCGGATGACGACCCCGAGGGCTACCGGAAGCAACTTGAGCAGTTGTCCGACGACCCCAACGACGATACGGGCCCGCTGCCCGGTGACGACGAAGGTGATGAAGACGACGACCGGCGCTGGTAGGCCGGAGCGACCGGCCCGTCAGCCGATCAGCGGTTCACCCGTGTCATGCCGAGAGCCCGGCGGAGGTCACTGAGTTGGCCGGCGTGTAGCGCGTTGTGCAGGCTGACGCGGATCACCAGATCACGAAGCGGATACTCCGTCTCGCCCCACGCGATGGAGTCGGCGAGGTCCTCGTCGCTTGCCGCGGCAATCGTGTCCGCTAGCGTTTCGATCGCCTGGTCGAAGCACTCGACGCAGACATCCAGCGTGGGCCAGAGACTCGGCTCATCGGTAGGACTCGACCCGACAGCCACGGCGTCGGAATCGAACCGCGACGTCGTGCCGCGTCGCCCGTCGCCACCGGTGGATGTGAGGAAGAAATCCGAGGGCAGGCTCGGCCCGCCGGCCCGCTCAGCGAGTCGGCCCATCGTGAAGGCGCAGTGCCCGAGGATCCACGCAACATGGTTCGGCAGGCCGGGTGCCTGGGTGGTCCGAGTCTCGTCGGTGAAACCGGTCAGAAACCGCTTCAGCATTGGCGCCGAAGAGCGGGCGGTGTGAGCCAGGGCACGGGCTGCCGGGGAAGAGGTCGCGGGCATGGTTCGCTCTCGATCTGGTGGGATTCGGACTCTGCAATCAGGCATGTTCATCGGAAACCGCTGGGTCCACAAGCCCCAGCGCCGCAAACGCCTGCATCCGTATGCGGCAGGAGTCGCATCGCTGACACGGACGCCAGCCGCGATCCCCGACCGATTCGGGGTCGTAGCACGAGTGGGTTTGGGCGTAATCCACGCCCAGATCCATCCCACGCCGGATAATCTCCGGCTTCGTGAGTCGCAGAAGCGGCGTCCGGATCCGGGGGCCGCGGCCCTCGACCCCCGCTTTCGTCGCGAGGTCCGCCATGTGCTGGTAGGCCTCGATGAACTCCGGGCGACAGTCCGGGTACCCGGAATAATCCACGGCGTTCACTCCGGCGAAGATCGCCTTCGCGCCCAACACCTCGGCGTAGCCAAGGGCGTACGACAGGAAAATCGTGTTCCGGGCGGGGACGTAGGTCACCGGGATGCCCTGCTCACCCGGGGAAGATCCCGGCTCGCCTTTCGGAACATCGAAATCGTCGGACGTCAGGGCCGAACCGCCGAAGGCGCGGAGATCAATCTGGATCACCCGATGAGAGGACGCCCCGAGCGACTCCGCCACCGACGCCGCCGCCTCGAGTTCGGCCTGATGACGCTGGCCGTAGCTCACCGTCAGGCAGTGGCAATCGAAGCCGGCTTCGCGTGCGATCGCGAGGCAGGTGGCCGAATCGAGGCCTCCCGAGAGCAGAACAACGGCAATTGGCGAGTCGGTCATGAAGCCGTCACGATAGTGAACCGAACGGCGGGTGTGCCGATGAGTCACCCGGATTTCCACCGAGATCGGCGGAGCGATGCTCCACTGGAACACCGGCCACCGATCGGGTATTCTCTCCGACCCGGTTCACCCCGGCCTGGCCATCTGGCCTCCCCCATCCTGCCCGGGTGGCGGAACTGGCAGACGCGCTACCTTGAGGTGGTAGTTCCGGAAACGGAGTGGAGGTTCGAATCCTCTCCCGGGCACTTTTACGAACGACGCCGCTCCACAACGGAGCGGCGTTTTCGTTGATACGCGGCGAATCGGGTCACGCGCTCATCGAATCCGCCTCGATCAGCGGTCCAAGCGCCCGCCTCATGATCTTGCCGGTCGGGTTCCGAGGCAGTTCATCGAGTACCCGAATCTCGCGCGGTATCTTGTATCCGGCGAGCGACTGCTTGCAGTGGGATTTCAACGCCCCCTCGTCGAAACTCGCTCCTTCTTCCAACTCCACGAACGCGACGGGCAGTTCGCCTCGGATGCTGCAACTCCGACCGATGACGGCTGAGGCGTGAATCGACGGGTGCGAGTTGAGCACCTCCTCAATCTCGCGCGGGAACACATTTTCGCCGCCGACGATGAGCATATCTTTCAGGCGACCGGTGATGAACAGGTGGCCGTCCTTATCCATCCGGCCGATGTCACCGGTGCGGAAGAAGCCGGCCTGATCGAACGCCTGCGCGGTTTCGTCTTCGAGCTTGAAGTAGCCCTTCATGATGTTCGGCCCACGGAAGCGGATCTCCCCCTCGCAGCCAGCTTCTAGCTTCTTCTCCGTCTCAGGATCGACGATCCGGCAGTCCAGGCGCGGCACGCACGGGCCGACGGAGTGGCGCTTGTAGTCCCACGGCTGGCACATGTTTGTAACCGGCGATGTCTCCGTGAGGCCGTAGCCCTCGGAAATGCGGACCTCAAAGCGCTCGTTGAACCGCTGCGCGATGTCGTCCGGAAGCGGCTCCGCTCCCGACACCGCGTAGCGCAGAGAGCGAAAATCGCCGGGCCCGGCGTTCTTGAGTTTGAGCAGGGCGCCGTACATCGACGGGATGCCGATGAACGCATGGGGTTTGTGCTTGCGGACCAGCTTGACAATCTGCTGCGGCACGAATCGCGCGGTGTAGATCGCGCGGTTGCCGATTGTCAGAGGCAGGATGGTGAGCACGGTCAACCCGAAGGAGTGGAACTGCGGGAGCACACCGAGCAGCGTCGAGTCCTTCGTGAACCGAGCGTGCTCGACCGCCTGTTGAACGTTTGCCTCGAGGTTGCCGTGTGTGAGCATCACGCCCTTCGGCTTGCCGCTCGTGCCAGAGGTGTAGAGCAGGACCGCCAGGTCGTCGTCGGACGCGCGTGCTGGCAGGCGGATATCAGGAAAACCCTTGAACGACAACGAGTCCATGCGTGTCAGCGTCTTGACCTGCGGCTCATAGCCCAGAAAGTCGAGCAGTTTCGACGCGCTAATAACAATGTCGGTCTCGCAGTCGTCGATGACATACTGCAGCTCCTGCTCGCGCAGCAGGTAGTTCAACGGGACCGCCGTCCGACCGAGGATCCAGCACGCGAGCGCCGCGACCGGGAACGCCCCGGAAGTCGGGAGCATCACGCCGACATTCTGGGTCTGGCTCTTGGACTCGATGTGGCTCGCCATGTGCAACGCCGCGACC
>JANSXG010000143.1 GCA_024743075.1 bacterium
CGACCTGCAGCGCGCCGAGCACGCAGAGGTCAATATGGCCGCCCCGAATCATGGCGAAACTGTCGGCGTGGTGGAAGAACGACCCGCCGGGGTTGACCGTGACGTGACGCTTGCCGGCGTTGATGAGCTCGGGGTCGCCTTCCCCTTCGGCCGGCGACGGGCCCATACCGAGCAGGCCGTTCTCGGTGTGGTAGACGACTTCGCGCCCGTCGGGCACGTACTTCGCCACGAGTTCCGGGATCCCAATGCCGAGGTTGACGTACGAGCCGTCCGCGATGTCCTGAGCGAGTCGCTCGGCCATCTGCTCGCGGGTGCGCCCGATGCGTTCGCTGGCGGTGATGGGTGTCATGGGTAAGTCGCTCCTGCCGCGACGAGTTCGGATTCATGAACCGGGTTGGCGACTTCGACGACGCGGTCTACGAAGATGCCCGGCGACACGACGACCTCCGGATCGATCGCGCCGGGTTCGACGATCCGCTCAACTTGTACGATCGCGACTCGGCTCGCCATGGCCATCGGGGGACCGAAGTTGCGAGCGGTCTTGTTGTAGATCGCGTTGCCGTGGGTGTCGGCGGACTTTGCCTTGATGAGCGCGAAGTCGGCGCGGAGGCCGCGCTCGAGGATGTAGTCACGCCCGTCGAACGTACGTAGTTCTTTGCCCTCGCCGAGTGGCGTACCCACAGCGGTCGCGGTGTAGAACGCCGGGATGCCCGCACCGCCCGCGCGGATCCGCTCGGCGAGCGTGCCCTGTGGCACGAGCTCGAGAGACGTCTTCCCCGAGCGGTAGAGATCAGGAAAGACCGTCGAATTCGCCGTCCGCGGGAATGAGCAGATGACCTTCGAGACGCGACCGGCTTTCAGCAGAGCTGCCAGACCGACTTCGCCGCTTCCCGTATTGTTGCTGACGACCGTAAGGTCCTTCGCGCCCTGATCGATCAGCGCGTGGAGCAACTCGACCGGGCTGCCGGCCTCGCCGAACCCGCTGACCATGATCGTCGCGCCGTCGAACACGTCCGCGACGGCCTCTGTCGGGCTGCCGACGCGCTTGTTGATCATCCGCAGGGTCCGCTGGTTTGGGGCATCGAAGCCGGTCCGGGCGTCATTCCGGGGGACTTAACGCGGGAGTAGTCGAACAGACCGGCCTCGTCGAACAGCACGCGGTCTTCGTAGTCGTCGAACCACAGCGCATCCGGGTTGCGGCCCACGATGCACACCTTGCCGATTTCCGTCGCCGCGCCCGCGCTGCGGAGCAGTTTGAAGATCACCACGCCGTTTTCGCTGCCCTTCAGACCCGGGATGGGCTCGTTGGTCACCGCCGCGACCTCGGTTTTCCCCTTGTAATGCGTGATCGAGAGGCGCGCGTGCTTCTCGATTCCTGAGAGGCCCTTCTGGGAGTCGTTGAGGATCTGCCAGGCCCGCTCGATCGGCACGTTGAATGCCTTGTATGCAACGATGTCTCGCCCGCAGAAGAAGTAGTGGTTCTCGCCGCCGGCGCGCTTGAACTCGCGCTGCAGGATGCGAAGCGCCGCCGGGTCGTCGTTGATGCCCTTGATGATCGGCGCCTGATTCTCCACCGTGAGCCAGCCGCGGCTGACGAGTCCGCGCATCGCCTCGCCGGTCGCCGGGATCCACTGCTTGAAGCCGCGCTCGTCCTCGATGTAGTTGCCGTCGGCGTCCTTGGAGAGGATCTCGTCCGGGTGCTCGAAGTGCAGCATGAAGTGCATGCCGACCTCGGGGTAGGTCTCGTGGAAGCGATCGAGCATGTCGAGGAAGGCCTGGTCGAAGCGCTGCGGGAAGAACGCCATCTCCTTCGTGCCGACGCGGATCGACTCGATCCCGGCCTCGGCGAGAGCAGCGAACCACGCGCCGAGCTTCGCGTTGTTGAGCACCATCGCGTCGCCGCCGGACAGCAGGATCTCGCGCAGCTTCTCACGCCCGGTCTCCGGATGAATGCCACCGTTGGCCGCGACGACTTCGTTGTGCGCCTTGATGTACGGGATGATCTCGGGAATCTTCGCCAGGCCCTTCTTCTTGACGGTGCCGTCCTGGCGCTTGATCTCCTTGCGGGCGATCAGTTCTTCCCGATAGCAGAACCGGCAGTGCGCAGAGCACGTCGAGATGACGTACATCAGCCCCATCTCGTACTTGTGGAGCAGGCCCTCGACCGGGCTGTAGTCCATCTGGTTTCCGGGGTCCTCAGAGCCCTGCAGGTTGTCCGTTTCGTCGGGGCTTGCCTTGACGATCCGTTGGATCGCAGCGCTGTTCTTCGCGATCTCGTAGTAGTGGCGCGTAATCTTCACGGGCATCCGCGACTCGACATCGCGCTCCGTGCCCTTGCGGACCCGAAGCGCGACGATCTCGTCACCGCCGTAGAAGTTCATCATGTCCTCCGGAGCCTTCTCGTCGAAGAACGGCCCGAGCCCGTTGATGATGCCGCGTTCGTAGCGAGGGTCCTCGATGGTCTCAAGAAACGCCTTTTCGCGCTCGGTGGGGGCATATTCGTGATTCTGGGGCTGGATCATGCATCACTCCGGAGAAACGGATCAGGCTGGCTCGGGACTGAAACACAGCGTACATTCTTTGTTGGTCAATGCAACGAAATGACCAAAATCGTCGACACTGAACCCAACACATGACCCTTCAGGACCTTATCGCCGGAGTTGGGGATCGCCTGACCCCAACGGAACGTCGAATCGCCGAGATCGTCTCGGGCGAGCCGACTTTGCTCGCGTTCGGGACGGTATCGGACCTTGCCGACCGGGCGCGAACCAGCCGCCCTTCGATCGTGAGGTTTGCGACGAAACTGGGGTTCTCTGGGTACACGGAACTGCAATCCTGGGTCCGCGAGGCGGTTTCCAAGCAGCTATCGAGCCCGAGTGCCCGCATCCGCCAGCGGGTCGGCGCAGCCGATCAGGCCCGGTCGGCGGTCGCCGTGGCCATGCAGCGGGTCTTCGAAACACTCGATCCGGTCAAGCTCGCGTCGATGGCCGAGCCGATTGTCCGCGCAAAACGGGTCTATGTGGTGTCCGGCGAGACTTCGATGGCTGGTGCTCGCGTCCTCCAGACCGGTCTTTCCATGGTGCGTCCGGATGTCCTGCTGGTCCACGACCACTCCGTCGGACGCGATCTGAGCGGCGCAACGGAGGCGGATGCGGTCGTCGTTTTCGACTTCGCGCGGTATCGGCGCAGCGCGGTGACGGCGACCCGCACGCTCGCCGATCTCGGCGTGCCCGTGATCGCTTTCACCGATGGCCCGCTTTCGCCGCTGGCGACGATCGCTCGGCATTGGTGTGAACTCCGCGTACCGGCGATGGGGCCGTTCGACAGTTCGGTCCCGGCGGTCACGGCGGCCGAACTGCTGGTGGCGCAGGTGGCCTCTGAACTCGGCGACGCGGCCCGCGAACGCATCGATCGCCTGGAAACGATCTGGCGCGCGACCGGTACGTTTCTCGACGAAGGTTGATCGCGTTGCCCGGGCGAAAGGTCCCGCGGTTCCCGCCGAAGTCCACGGATAGGCGAGTTCCATTCCCGACACCGGCCCTGCTGCGGGCATCCTGCAGGAAACCCGAGGTGGACTGAGAAGTACCAGCACCCGCGTTAATCCCGGTGGTGTTTGCGGCGACTTACTTCGTCGCGCGTGGGCTTCGATTCGCCTCCCGAACGGTCAAAAATGCTGCGTGAACGCTCGGATTATCGCGCGCAGGCGCCGGCCTAATTAGGTCTCCCGAAGCCGAATTTTTGGTGCCAGAATGTAACTATGTAAGCGATATCCTTGTCCCGCCGCGCAGCGCGTCCGGAGACGGGCAGGGACCGGACCGCTCGTAGGTCGCGAACAAGAGTACCGTCGCCGATCGCACAGACGGCGCGAAACCATCGGGGAGAAGAGTGATGATGCTGAGAATGACCGGGTTGGCGTTGGCGGGGGGCCTGTGGATGAGCGGACTGTCCCTCGCGGACGAAACGAGCGCTCGAGCGTACCTCGAAGGCCTCGCGTCCACCGCTTACCTCCAGCAGGGGGACTTTCGCATCGAGTTGATCGCACCGGATGAACTCGCTCCCGCGGACGCGATGGTGTTCCAGAAGTTCATCGGTGAACTCCCGCTCCACGGCGGACGTGTCGTTGTAGTCGAGAACCCCGATGGAACCGTCGCGCGAGTCTTCGACGAATCGACCGCGGATCTGACGCCGCGCCGCGGCCCGGTAAACATTCCGCAGGATGTGGCCGTTGATCTCGCCGAAGGGTTCCTGCCCGCGGCGATCGACTCCACGGCAGAACAGGTGTGGTTCCGAATCGGCAACGAGGCTTTCATGGCATGGGAGGTCACGACGGCTCTGGCCGATCGCGGATTGCCGGCCAGCCCGACGCACTTCGAGATGGTTATCGATGCGGCGACCGGCCGGGTGCTCTCCGAGCGGCAGATCGACATCAAGACCTACGCTCCCGGCTCACCCGAGGCCGCCGACGGGGTCTTCCCTCGTATTGTGATCAACGACACGATCGGCGCGCAAGGGTCGAGAGACTACGCCGACCCGTTCGACGCCGTCGTCAGGATCGGCGGCTGCTCCGGCACACTCATCGCTCCGAACGTCGTCCTCAGCGCGCGTCACTGCGGCATCGGTGCCGGCACTCTCGTCAGGTTCGGCGACAACTCGAACGGCCCTACCTTCACCACCACGGTTCAGTCGTCGATTCTCCCGGACGGGGGCGGTTCGCTCCTCGATGGCGGCGACGTATCGATTCATATCCTGACGACATCGGTTCCAGCCAACATCGCCGAGCCCATGCGGCTTATCGACGAAACGGATGATCTCGAGGGCATGCTCTGCGCGACTATAGGCTACGGGTACAACGGGCTCGGTAGCGTCGGGCACGGTTTCTCCGGCGACGGATTCCGCTGGGGCGGTGAAAACATCATCGATGTCTATGGCAGCCCCGCGAACGCGAGTGGTTCCAACATCATCTCAACTGACTTTGATAACGGCACCAGCGCCGCGAACACGATTCCGAGCAGCAGTCCAACTCCGGTCGAGTTCGAAGCGACGACCGCGCCCGGAGACAGCGGTGGTCCCGTACTGGTTCGGTTCGGGAACGAGTGGGTGATCGCGGGCGTGCTCTCTGGCGGCACCACGAACACCAGCGTCTACGGCGATATCTCCTGGTGGACGGGCACCGCGATCTTCCGCGATGACATCGAATCTGCCGGCGGCGCGTTCGTCACCGGACTCGACATCTTCTTCCCGTTCGGCCTGCCTGATGTCGTGTCGCCCGATGGCGGGGACACGGTGCGACTGAGAGTCGTGCCCTCCGAGGCGGATCCGATCGTCCCGGGCAGTGGCACATTCCATGTCGACACGGGTGCGGGCTTCCAGCAGTTCCCTTTGACTCTCGATTTCCAGAGCAACTTTACTGCGGCGTTCCCCGCTGCCGATTGCCTGTCGAGCGTGGAGTACTTCTTCTCGTTCGACCTTCAGTCGGGAGCCACGGTCACTGCACCTTCGGGTGCGTTGGCTGACCCGTCGAGCGTGTTTCGCGCGCTGGTCGCGGACGAGGTGGATTTCAACGACCTCTACGACTTCGAAACTCCCGTCGGTTTCTCGGCGGGAGCGCCCGGCGACGACGCGACTACGGGCATTTGGGTCCGCGTGAACCCGATCGGAACGGAAGCGCAGCCGGAAGACGACAACACCGTCGACGGTACCTTCGCGTGGGTGACCGGCCAGGGCAGTCCCGGTGGCACGCTGGGCGAAAGTGACGTCGATGGCGGCACCACCTCGCTGGTAAGCAACCAGATCGACCTGAGCAACACCGAGTCCGCGACGATTTCGTACGCGCGGTGGTACTCCAACGACACCGGCGCCGCACCGAACGCGGATGTGTTCCAAGTGTTTGTTTCGGACGACGATGGCCAGACCTACCAACTCGTTGAAACGGTCGGGCCTGGCGGCGACGGGACGTCGGGCGGCTGGATCGAGACGGGGTTCATCGTGGGCGACTTTGTCGATCTGACCTCCATGATCCGCGTCAAGTTCGTCGCGAGCGATCTCGGCGACGGTTCGGTGGTAGAGGCGGGAATCGATGATGTACGCGTGTTCGGCGTGTCCTGCGCCGACGCCGATTGCCCCGGTGACGCGAACGGCGACGGCTCCGTAGATCTCGCGGACCTGAACGCGGTGCTCGGGAACTTCGGCGGCTCGGGTCTCGGCGACGTCGACAACGACGGCTCCGTCGATCTGGCCGACCTGAACATCGTGCTCGGGAACTTCGGTCTCACCTGCAGATAAGTCTCCACCGGCGGGGGTAACCCGTCGGAGAGGCGCACAAGAAAACCCCGTATCCGCCGGCAATGGCCGGGGATGCGGGGTTCTTAAAGCGGAGGGGGGGGGATTCGAACCCCCGATGACCCGAAGGCCATACTGGATTTCGAATCCAGCGCGTTCAACCGCTCTGCCACCCCTCCGTCGGGGTATGCGACGGCGGGGGCCGTTCGCAGCGGGACGACCACTATACCAATGACCCGGATCGCCGTCATCCGCTCCGGCAGCCCAGATTGCCGAGATCGAACACCCCGGACCGTTGGGCGGTTCGGGTGACGTCCGGCTCCGGTTATGGCTTCCCGGAGTGCGGAGCGGATGTAGGATTTTCGCGTCGTCGCCCGTGCGTCAGGATCAAGGAGAGAGCAGTACGTGGGTGAATCCGCATCAACGCAGGCACCGGGACCAGGCCGATGCCGCTGGTTTGTCGGCTGGCTCGTCGCCTTCTACGGCGTCTGGCTCGCCATCATCAGTACCGGGTCGCACTGGTCGGCGTTGATTGAGCACTGGGGCATCGCCGTCGCCATGGCCGTCGGCTCGTACTTTGCCGGCTCGACCCCGATGGGTGGTGGGACGGTCGGCTTCCCGGTCCTTGTTCTGCTCTTCGACCAGCCCGCGCGGATGGGTCGCGACTTCAGTTTCGCGATCCAGTCGATCGGCATGACCTCGGCAGCCGTCCTCATCTTTTGCACGCGTCAGGAACTTGAGCGACGCCTTCTGAAATGGGCGGCCATCGGTACTTCGGTCGGCACACCGCTCGGCGTCCTCTTCATCGCCCCGCACATACCCGACCTGTGGATCAAACTCATCTTCGCGACGCTCTGGGCCTCGTTCGGCATGCTGCACTTCGCCAAGATCCGTGAGATCAGCGAGATGACCGGTTCGCACAAACTCAGTGCGCGCCAGGACAAGTGGATCGGTTTCTGGGTCGGCTCTCTCGCGGGGATGACCATCGCCGCGACAACCGGGGTCGGCATCGACCTCGCGCTCTATGTGGTGATCGTTCTGCTCAGCCGGGCCGATCTGAAAGTGGCGATCCCGACCTCGGTCGTGCTGATGGCGTACACCTCGGTGATCGGGTTCGGCTCGCTCTGGGTTGCCTCGGTCGCCCAACCGGCGACCTATGCGCTGTCGCAGGGGTTGCTCGGCAACTGGCTCGCTGCGGCACCGATCGTCGCGCTCGGTGCGCCGCTCGGCGTGGTGATGGTGCGCCTCGTGCCGCGCACGGTGACGCTCCTGATCGTCTCCGGGCTGTGTCTGGTGCAGTTCCTGTGGACGCTGCGCGACGAGTGGGAGCGAATCACAACACCCGTGCTACTCGGAACGATCGCAGCGCTGCTCGCGCTGAACCTCGTGTTCATGCTCGTCTACGACCGCGGGAGGCGGGCCGAGTATCGCCGGAACGCGGCGAAAGCGTCAGGCGCTCATCCGCAGTCTGCGGGCGCGTGACGATCGCTCCTCGGTATCCACGCACGGGATGCCGATCTCGTCGTCGGTCGCAGCCATGTCCGGGTCAGCTTTGTCGTCGGCGAGTTCGTCGGACAGGGTCTTGTCCCACTGCGGCAGTTTGCCGTGATGGGCCGCCTTGGCGAGCAGGTGCGTGCCGATCGGCGTCGCGACGAACGTGAAGATGATCACCGTCGCCGACTTGGCGACGACGTCGAGCGTCCACAGGTGCAGGCCCGCGGCGATCAGCATGCCTGTCAGGCCGAGGGTGGTGCACTTCGAGGCGGCGTGCATGCGCGAGTACGCATCGGGGAGGCGCAGCACACCGAGAACCCCGACGAACATGAAGAACAAGCCGATGGCGAGCGCGACGACCGCCAGCGCATCGCGAATACCGCTGATGGAGAGCGCGTCGGACGAGCCGGTAGCGGC
>JANSXG010000161.1 GCA_024743075.1 bacterium
GAGCGGGCGGTCGCGGCCCTGCTCCACGCCGAGCCGAACGCGGTGAACTCCCTGGCGATGGTGTACCTCAACCGGCTCTCGGACCTGCTCTTCGTGCTGGCCCGTATCGCGAACCTGCCTGAGTTCGGCGGCGACGGCGATGTGCTGTGGGTTCCCGGCTCCTCACGCGACCGATAGATCAGCGATCAAGACATCTCAGGGCCGGGCCGTCGGTGGTACCCTAGACGCAGAAGGGGACACGCTGGCGTGACATCGACATTCACGACCGAGTTCGGACACGAGTACGAGCAGGAGCGCGGGCGCTGGCTGCGTCGGCGGTTTCTGTGGTACGCGGGCGTGTCGATCGGGCTGAACCTGATCGGGCTGCTGTTCAGCACGGCGCTGGTCGTCTTCATTCTGGCCACGGGCGTGACGCTTTCGGTTGAGTCCGTCGACGGAGGCACCGACCTTTCGGTCGAGACCGGCATAACGGAGGACGGTCTCGACCCTACGAGTGACGGGCTGGTCCCGGCCGATGGTGCGGTGCAGGGCACCGACGGCGACGATGCGACGGAAACGGGCGCGGGCAGCCCGGAGCAGCGTCGGGCGCTGGGCTTCCGAGGGGCGCTGGTGCAGCAGTTCGCTTCGATTCCGGCTCTGCTTATCGCGATCGTGCTGTATTACAACGCGTTCCGTCGGGTCAAGCGGAGTTCCATGTCTCGAGACGAGCTGCTGTCGCTCGTGTCCCGACTCATCATTTACGCTGGTGCCGCCGGAACGGTGTGTCTGATCATCGGATTCGAGTCGCTCAAGTGGATCGCGCCGGACGACTATCAAGCATTGAAAGAGGTGGGTTTCGCTCGCGAAACGGGGCGTGCGGCGCTGATCGGCGTGATGCTGTCGCACTTCCTGGCGTCGCTGTTTCTGCCATGGACACCCCGGGAATCGCTTCGCCCCATCCTGCCGCTGGCGCTGCTGAACTTCGGCGTCGCGGTGTTCTACTCATGGAGCGAGCCGCAGGGCATCGCGGTCGCGATCCTGCTTTCCCTGCTGATCGCGGTGCCCGGTCTGGCGGTGTGCTGGCTGCGGACGTCGAGGTTCCGCTCGAAGTTCCACTTCAAGATGGTTACTCGCCGGTACGGCGAAATGAAAGATGAACTCGACGCGGCGCGGCAGATCCACGACGCGATGTTTCCTGCGCCGATCGAGGATGGGCCGATCCACATGCGATACGCCTATGAGCCGATGCGTCAGATCGGTGGCGACTACCTCTTCGCCCATCGGGTGAGCACGGGTGTCGGCGAGAGCCGCGGGCTCATGGTGGTCCTGATCGATGTGACGGGGCACGGAATCACGGCTGCGCTCACTGTGAACCGGTTGCAGGGGGAGATCGAGCGGCAGGTCAGCATGAACCGAGCGGTATCGCCGGGCAAGGTGCTCAGCGAACTCAACGACTATCTGCATCACACACTCGCGGCGCATTCCGTGTACGCCACGGCGATGGTGATGAAGTTCGACCCGGACGAACAGACGGTCGTCTGGGCTTCTGCTGGACACCCTCCGGGCTTCATCTGTACGCTCGACGGCAATATTCGCGCGGTGGAATCCACGACGATCGTGCTCGGTGCGACTCGTGGCGAGCACTTCACGGGCATCGAGGAAACATTGCCCTTTCGCGAGGGTGACACGCTGCTCGCGTACACCGACGGCGCGATCGAGGCGAAGAACATCGACGGACGCATGCTGCGCATCGAGGGTGTGGAGAAGTTCCTCGCCGGTCACTGCAAAGCCGAGCAGCGAGAGAGGAACCTGCCGGCGGCGCTTCTGGAGTATGTCCACGGGTTCCGAGCCGGACCCGCGCAGGATGACTCGCTGATCGTCGAGATCCACCAGCCGTTGAAGTGAAGCCGGTCAGGCTCCGACGATGTCTGGCAGGTTCCACATATCTGCGGTGAGGTTCTCGTGACCGTCGTCGGTGACGAGGATATCCGCCTCATAGTGGACGCTGAGCGAGCCGTCGGCGCTGAAGATCGGCCAGCGCTTCCGATCCTGCTTTGTGCGACCGGTGCCGATGGCGAGCATGGGTTCGAGAGCCACAAGTATTCCGGGTTCCCAGCGACCGAACGCCTCGGGCCATTCGCCGGGATAGGTCGGGGCGACGTTCGAGATGTAGGGCGGCTCGTGCAGGCGCCGACCGTAGCCGTGGCCGCCGAGGCCTCGCACGCACTTGAAGCCGTACTCCTGCTCGACGACGGTCTGGACGGCGACCGCCCAGTCGAGGAACTGCTTGCCGGGCGCGATCGTCTCGATACCTCGGCGGAGCGACTCCTTGCCGGCGCCCATGAGGTTGCGAGCCTGCTCGGAGGGGTAGGCTTCGACGGCGTAGGTCCACGCGGCGTCGCCGATCCAGCCTTTGTGCGAGACGCCGATGTCGATGGAAATCAGATCGCCGGGTTTGAGGGGCGTACGCGACATCGCGGCGGTGCCGTGGACGATGCAGTCGTTCACGCTGAGGCAGGCGTGGCTGGCGAAGGGTGGGAGGCCCCCGGCGCGGTAGCCGAGGAAGCAGCTCTTGCAGTCGAGGGAAGCGAGAGTGCGTGCGACCTCAGCATCGATCTCGGCGAGGGTCTGGCCGGCCTTGAGAAAGCTGCCGAGGTGTTCGTGGGTCTTGGAGACGCAGACCGCCGCAGCGCGGGCCCGTTCGGCGTCGGTTTCGTTGAGGGTAGGGATGCGTGACATGGACGCGACAGGGTACCCGATTCGGCGCGGCTATCAGGCCTGTGTGACGACCGGTTCGCCTGCGCACCAGACGGCGTCGACCGGGTTACCGCCGAATTCGTAGCCGAGTTGCCGTTCGTCGGCGTGGCGCAGGAGGATGAGGTCGGCTCGCAGGCCGATTGCGATGCGTCCGCGGTCCGCCAGGCCCAGCAGATCAGCGGCGTTTCGCGTGCAGGCGAGGATGGCCTCTGCGGCGGTGATGCCCAAATGACGCACGGCGAGCGCGATCGCGAAGGGCATGGACGAGGTCGGCGCTGAGCCGGGGTTGCAGTTGGTGGCGATGACGAGGCGCCCTCCGGCATCGAGAAAGGATCGTCCGTCGGCGAAGCGACCGTCGACGTGGAAGCCCGAGCAGGGGAGCATGACGCCGAAGGTGTCCGAGTCGGCGAGGCGGGTAAGTTCGTCGCTTGAGGTGGCCTCGAGGTGGTCGACGCTGAGGGCGTGGTGCTCGGCTGCCCAGCGGGTCATGCCGAGCTCGTTGAACTGGTCGCTGTGGATGCGCACGGGGTGGTCGAGGCTTCGTGCACGCTCGAAGAGGCGCACAGTTTCGTCGAAGGTCCACGCGCCGGTCTCGCAGTACGCGTCGATGGCGATGCCGGGGAAGTCGGCGTGCACGGCGTCGAGCGTTTCGTGGATGGTCGTGTCGATGAAGGTGTCGCGGTCGGTGTCGGGGTCGATCGCGTGGCCGATGCAGGCGGTGGGGATGACGTGGCCGGGCCAGTGGCTGGCCGCTTCGGCGATGGCACGGAGCATCTTGAGTTCGGCCTCGGTTGAGAGGCCGTAGCCGGACTTGATCTCGACGGCGGTGGTGCCCTCGCGGAGCATGTGGTTCAGACGGTCGAGCAGCGATTCGGCGAGCTCGGACTGGCTCGCACGACGGACGGCGCGAACGGTGGACATGATCCCGCCGCCGGATTGGAGGATCTCGAGATAGGTTGCGCCGGCCTGCTTGCGCTCCCACTCGTCGAGGCGATCGCCGGCCCAGCAGGTGTGGGTGTGGGCGTCGATGAAGGCGGGCATGAGCACGCGTCCGGCGGCGTCGAGCGTCTTCACGCCCGCGGGCGCGTTGGCTTTGGCGGTCGGTCCGACGGCGCGGATGCTGCCGTCGTCGATGAGCACATCGGCGTGGTCGACAGCGCCGAGGTCGCTGGCGGCGTTCGAGCCGTCGAGGGTGAGAACGCGAGCGTTGGTGATGAGGGTTGCGGTCATGGCGTGGTTCGCCTCTCGAAGCCGGCGAGGAAGTGGGCGAAAAGCAGGGCGGCGATGCGCGCCGTGCGCCCGTCGTCGTGCGTCGGGCTGAGTTCCATGATGTCGAAGTGCCGCACCATCGGGTTCGATCCGGCTTGTTCGGCGACCGATGCGGCGATGGCCGGGGTGACGCCCATGGGATTGACCGCCGAGACGCCGGGGGCGAACGAGCCGTCGAGTGAGTCAAGGTCGATGGTGACGAACCCGGGCTCGCCGGAGCCGAATGCGTGCTCGAACGCACGGTCAACCTCGATCTTCGGATCAGACAGGAGACGGTCGATCGTGACGAGGTGGCTGTGGCGGGCGGTCAGGTACTCGATGTGCTCGCGCGAGTTGTTGAAGCGACCGATGCCGAGCTCGACGAAGCGTGCCGGATCCATGAGACCCCGCTCGATGAGCTGACGGAAGGGCATGCCGGACCCGGTGGTTTCGCGGACATCGAGGTGGGGGTCGAGGTTGAGGCCACCGAGTCGGGCGTCGGGCGATTGGGACTGGAGGTGACGCGCGACGCCGCGTGCGAAGGCGAATGTGCCGTCGTGCCCGCCGCCGATGCCGACGGTGACGAAGCCGGCTTCGTGGAGTGCCTGGACGGCTGCGGACGCGCGGTCGTGGGTTTCGTGCAGGCGCGACTCGGGGTCGGGGTGATCGGAGCAGATGATGTCGCCGCAGTCGAAGAAGCGGGACGAGAGGGCGCGCCCGGTTTCGGCGTCGAACGGGTTGCCGAAGCGTGCGAGGGCGGCGCGGAAAGCGGTCGGGCCTCCGGACGCGCCGGGGCGACCGTTGTTAAGTGCCACGCCGGTGTCGTCAGGGAGTCCGATGAGGGCGATGGGGGCTGGGAGGTGGGTCGTGGCCTGCGCTTCGCTTAGATCACGCCACTCGACGTTGAGTTCACCCGCGACGCTTCCGCGGCGGATGTCGGGCCAGTCGCCGGGATGTGTGTATGGAATCTGCACGCGAGCAGTATCGCCGGTCGGTCAGGAATCATCCAGTTGGCCGAGTTCGTTCATGATCTGCGGCAGGATCTCGCCGCTGGGGCCATGGGCAGCGCAATCGACGATCTCGCTGATGGGCGTCGGGTCCCGGTTGATCTCAACGGTCTTCGCCCCGACGGCGCGGGCGACCTCGATGAAGCTCGCGGCCGGGTGCACCGTTGCGCTGGTCCCGACGCTGAGGAAGAGATCGCAGTGCTCAAGCGCATCGAAGGTTTCGGCGAGGGCCTGTTCCGGGAGCATCTCGCCGAACCAGACGACGCAGGGTCGCATCAGCCCGCCGTGCTCGGAGGGGATGGGGAAGACATCGAAGGAGACCTCGTCGAGCGGCTTCTCGGCGCCGGTTTTCGTGCAGCGCCAGCGGAGAATCGTGCCGTGAATCTCGACGACGCGCTTCGATCCCGCGCGCTGGTGCAGTCCGTCGACGTTCTGGGTGACGACGGTCATCGATCGATCGCGTGTGGCAAGGCGTTGCTCGAGGCAAGCGAGGGCGTGGTGACCGGGGTTCGGCTCGACATCGCGGGCCTTGGTGAATCGCCAGTGGTACCAGCGGGTGACGAGTTCGGGGTCCCGGTTGAACGCGGCGATGGTGGCCAGTTCCATCGGGTCGTACTTCGCCCACAGGCCTTCCTCGGGATCGCGGAAGGTCGCGAGGCCGCTCTCGGCGGAGATGCCGGCGCCGGTGAGGATGACGACGGAGCGGGCGTCGTGCAGCCAGGAGGCGATGCGCTGGATCGGTTCGTGCTGGTCCACAGCGGAGCATACGCTGCACACATGAAACGGGTGTTCCTCCGAGCCGAGTGGCGCGATCTGATTCTGGCGAACTACGCGGTGGATCCGGCGCTGCTTGCTTCGCGTCTGCCGCCGGGTTTGGAGCCGGACCTGTTCGAGGGCGATGCCGTGTGCAGCCTCGTGGGCTTCCGGTTTCTCAAGACGCGCGTGCTCGGTGTGAAGTGGCCGGGGTTCGTGAACTTCCCGGAGATCAACCTGCGGTTCTATGTGCGTGAGCCGCAGAGCGGGCGCCGGGGCGTGGTGTTCGTGCGCGAACTGGTCAGGAGCCGTTTCGTGGCGTCGGTGGCACGTGGTCTGTACAACGAGCCGTACTCGAAGGCGCGGATCTCCGATCGGATTGAGCAGCGCGACGGCGAACGACTCGTCGAATATCAGTTCAAGATCGGTGATGCGCAAGGACGGATGAGCGTGGTTGCCGATGCGGAGGCGGTCGTTTCGCCGGAGACCTCGCCGGAGCACTGGTTCAAGGAGCACCAGTGGGGCTACGGAACGACGCGCGGCGGCAAACTGCTTCGGTACGAGGTTGAGCACCCCGTGTGGGCGTGCCACCGGGTGCACGACTGGGACGTCGAGGTGGACTGGGGTCGGATCTACGGCGAGGCGTGGAGCGCGATGAACAGGGCGCGGCCGCTGAGCGTGATGCTGGCGCAGGGGTCGGCGATCAGTGTCGGGATGGCCTCGGTCAGTTGAGCCTGAGGCTCGCCCACACCGGGAAGTGGTCGGAGGGGTAGCGACCGTTGTCGTTCGTTCGGTCGATATCGGCGTTCAGAATCTCGACGTCTGATGTGACGAAGATGTGGTCGATCATCTCACCATCGGATTCGCCTCGGAAAGAGTTGAAGGTACCGACTTCGGATTCGTCAGGGTGGACTGCGCGGAAGGTATGCACCAGACCGGGGCCGATCGCATCGTCGCGTAGAATCGTGATGGCGGGGTTTGTCTCGCCGGCGTTGAAGTCGCCCATCAGCACTGCCCGATCGGCGTGAGCGCGGTCCGCGATACGCTCGGCGATCAGGCGTGAGCTACGCTCGCGCGACGGCTGTGATCGATGGTCAAAGTGCGTGTTGAAGACATAGAACGCCTCATCGGACTGACGGTCGATCAGGCGGGCCCACGTGCAGATCCGAGTGATCGAGTTGCCCCACGAGGTCGAGGCTACGATTTCGGGCGTGTCGGACAGCCAGAACGTGCCGGAAGAGTCGACGGCGAACCGATCGGCTCGGTAGAGGATCGCGCTGTACTCGCCTCTGGTCTTGC
>JANSXG010000142.1 GCA_024743075.1 bacterium
AGCAGGTGGCGCCTCAGCAGGTCGAAGCGCTCGATGAGGATCTTGATGGCTTCGGTCGCGGCGAACGACGCGGTTGCGCTGGTGACGGTGCCGAGCACGCCCGCGCTGTCACAGGTGGGCGTTGCGCCGGGGGCCGGCGGCTCGTCGAGGATGCATCGCAGGCAGGGGCCGACCTCCCACGGGGCGTCCTTCTTCGGCGGCAGGACGGACATCAGCATGCCGCGCGTGCCGACCGCGCCGGCGTAGACCATCGGGATGGCCTCCCGCACGGCGAGGTCGTTGAGCAGCAGTCGCGTCGAAAAGTTGTCGGTACCGTCAAGGAGGACGTGTGGGCGCTCGTCGCCCGCATCGCACGAGGCGAGACGCGCGGCGGTCAGGTGGTTGAAGTCGGCGACCTGGGGGCGGAGGTCCACTGATGAGTTGATCCGCGCGAGGGCCTCGGTCGCGGCGACGGCCTTCGGGCGGGCATCGAGGGCGTCGGTCTCGGTGAAGAGGGTCTGGCGCTGCAGGTTCGAGGGTTCGACGATGTCGCGATCGATGAGGCGGACCCAGCCGCCGGAGTCCTCGAGCCCAACCCCGGCGCGGACGAGCAGTTCGCTGAGGACCGTGCCCAGCGCGCCGCAGCCGAGGATGACCACGCGCGACGAGGCGAGCGCGGCCTGGCCGGACTCGCCGATATCGCAGAGCAGCGTCTGACGCTGGTAGCGACCGGAGAGATTCGGCTTGGATGGTGGCGTGGGGTCGGGCATACTGATCAGCTTCCGCGAGGAGGCGGAAGAGGAGCATAGCCAGCGATGAGCGGGAAGAGCGAAGAGAACGGACCGATCGGGCGCATGGCGCCGGACGCGTGGCTGAAGCTGCTGAGCGATCCGAACCGCTGGTCGCCTCCGACACCGCGCCCGACGCGGGTGGAGACCGAGCGGCTGGTGGTGCGGATGTACGAACCGGGCGATGCGTCGTCGCTGTTCGAGGCCGTGGACGGCGACCGGGCGAACCTGCTGCCGTGGATGGTGTGGGCGCAAACGGATCACCGGTGCGAATCGGACAGCGCGTACTTCATCGAGATGACGCGCCGAGGCTGGGAGAAGCCCGACAGCACTGACTTCGTCATGGGCATCTTCGACAAGCAGACGGGTCGGCTGCTCGGCGGCACCGGTCTGCATCGGATCCGCCCGGGCGTTC
Source organism: bacterium (assembly GCA_024743075.1). Classification (GTDB taxonomy): domain Bacteria; phylum Planctomycetota; class Phycisphaerae; order Phycisphaerales; family UBA1924; genus JANSXG01. The sequence continues at coordinate 1,183 of JANSXG010000142.1, forward strand.
GGGAGGCGGAGGTGGGCTACTGGGTGCACTCTTCAGCGCGGGGCACGGGCATCTGTACCGAGTCCACCGCTGCGCTGATCTCGGTCGCGCTGCGTTCGCAGGACGAGGGTGGCTGGGGGTTTCGGCGGATCGTTGTCTTCAACGCGGTCGCCAACATGGCATCGCGCCGCGTGTGCGAGAAACTTGGACTGCGCTTGGAGCAGCGGACGAAGCAGGACCGTTTCGCAGGTTCTATCGGGGATAACGAGGCCCTCGGTTACCATGACAGCCTCGGCTACGCCGTTCTGGCGGACGAGTGGGACTTCGACCGTGACCGTGCGAAGGAGGGCATCGGATGGGACAGACTCCTGCCCAGTTGATTGAGAACACCGGGCAGCGCGGATCGCGGCTCTGGCTGCTGGTGCTCGGTCTTGCGCTCGTGTTGTCCGTGTACACCGCGATCTCGACCGTGCAGCAGCGCCAGCGCTTGAACGCCATGGTCGACCAGCTCGGCGACTCGAGCGCGGCGGCGCGGAGCCAGGCGATCGGCTACCTGTTCGATGGTGACATGACCGAGGCCGGCCGGCTCTCCGACAGTCCGCGCGCCCAGCGTCGGCTGGAGGATGCATCTGTGGGTTTTTCAGATGCTGCGCTCGCGCAATTGTTCGACGAAGTGATCAAACCGCGCGAAGCGGAGTGGTTCACGCTTTCGTACCACGCCCCGCTGACCTTCTATCGCTCGATCATCGCCGCCGTCCGCATGGATCCGCTCGATACCGAGCAGCGGCGCGAAGCGATCACGAAGCTTGATCTGGCGCTGCAGACCGGTCAGCGGGACGCGGGCTACGGGCTGGTCTGGGATGTTGCCGAACAGACGGAACGCGACCTGATCCTCGAGACCTTCCGCGCGATCGCCGACTCGGCGTCGAACGACCCCGACGCGACCGGCGACACAACCGGGCTCTTCACCGCGCTGAGCCTCATCGGCGATGAGGCCTTGCCGATCGTCGAGCCTTTGCTCGATGCGCGGTCGGCAGACGTCCAGCGCGCTTCGTGGCTTGTCCTCGGCGTGCTCGACATCGGCACCGGGTACACGGCTCGGTGGCGCGAGGCGTCGCAGCCGGTCGCGGAGGCCATGATCGCGTCGTCGGTGATTCTTTCGACCGACCCGGACATCCCGACCGCGCGGTTCCGGGACGAGATCGCGAGCGATTCACCGCTTCGAGCGGCGCTGGACGCGTTGGCAGAACTCCCCCGCGATGCGCAGGGCCGGATCGATCTGAGCGCCGACCCGCCGCAGACCACGCCCGCGCCGGGACTGCTCTCGGACCTGTACGCCGTGCGGGAGCGGGTGCGCTTCGCTTCGTTTCGCGTCGAGTCGTTCCGCGACCGCGACTCCGGCGACGGAGTGTGATCGCCGTCGTTGACCGAACGGAGCAATGAAAAACCCCGGTGAAGGTCACCGGGGTCTTCCGTGTGCTGTGTGGTCGCGTGCGTCGAGGAAACTCGGAGCGGGCTTCCTCAAGATCGTGCACGCGATTCAGCGCACTCTGCTGACATCACTGTAGAGGAACATGCTCATCGATCTCAAGCCCAAAAGCATCGAGGCCTGGTAATTCTTTCGGACGGTTGGTCAGCAGCCGTAAGCGCGAAATACCCAGTTCGCGCAGAATCTGACCCCCGATTCCGAACTCGCGCTGGTGCATCGGGATCGCGTTGCCGGCGATGCTCGACGGGCGCGTGAGGTCGGGATCGTCGCTGTCGGCCTTGCGCGGACGCGCGATCGCGGTCAATCGCTGCACGAAATCATCGCCCACGCCCTCCGGGCGCAGGTACACGATTGCGCCGCGTCCTTCCCGCTGGATCGCCTGCATCGCGGCACGCAGGTCGTGCGCGCTCGCGTGCTCGGATCCGTCGGGATGATGGGAAAAAATGTCGCCCAGCAGGTTCCGGCGATGCATGCGCACCAGCGTCGGACTGTCCTGCTCGATCACGTGACCCGACGAATCCAGATCGCCCACACCACCCACCGTCAGCGCGAGCTGCGGCTGCGGATCGACCACCGAATCGAACGCGATGAGGTTAAAGGTCCCGAAATCGGTGGTGATGGGAGTACCCGATCGCGGCTCGATCCGCGTGACCAGGCGCTCCTTCGTGAGCCGGTGCTCAATAATCTGCGCGACCGAGCAGATCTTCATGTCGTGTTTCTGCGCGAACACTTCGAGATCGGGCAGGCGGGCCATCTCGCCGTCGGGCTTCATGATCTCGATGATCACCGCCGCGGCGCGGAGCCCCGCAAGCCTGCAGAGATCCACCGAGCCCTCGGTCTGACCGATACGCACGAGCACGCCGCCGTCGCGCGAGCGGAGCGGGTTGATGTGACCGGGGCGGACGAAATCGTCAGCGCCGAAGTTCGGGTCGATGGTCATCCGGATCGTGCGGGCCCGCTCCCTGGCCGAGACGCCGGTCGTGAAGCCGTGGCGCGGGTGCCCGTCGATGGCGACGGTGAACGGCGTGCCACGCACGGAGGTGTTGACCGGGGCCTGATCGTGGAGTTGGAGCCGGTCGCAGTCGCCCTCGGGCAGCGACACGCACAGGTAGCCCATGGCATGCTGGAGCATGAAGGTGACGGCCTCGGGCGTGATGAACTCCGCCGCCATGACCAGGTCGCCCTCGTTCTCGCGGTCCTCATCGTCGGTGAGGATGACCATTTTTCCGTTGCGCAGGTCCTCGAGAACCTCGGGGATCGGCGAGAACGGCTTGGGGACATCGTGCTGACGCGCTTCGGGCATGGGGACATGGTAGAGCGCACCGGCCAGGCGGGTACACGGAGTGTGGAGTTCGCGGTCGTTCTCTGCATCCGAACCCCGTATCATCAGCGGTCGCGATCTTTGTTCCGCTTGCAGTTAGAGAGGCACCCCCATGGCCAACGACCACATCTCCGAAGCGATCTCTGACCTTATTCGCGCGCAGGACGCCGACGCCGCTGGCATCCTTGCTCGCGAGTCAGAGCGTCAGGAGCACACGCTGGAACTGATCGCCAGCGAGAACCACGCCTCGCCGGCCGTCATGTACGCCATGGGCACCTGCATGACCAACAAATACGCCGAGGGCTACCCCGGGCGCCGGTACTACGGCGGCTGCGAGTTCCACGATCAGGCCGAGGAACTCGCGCGCGACCGGGCGAAGAAACTCTTCGGCTGCGACTTCGCCAACGTGCAGCCCCACTCGGGCGCGCAGGCCAACGCCGCGCTGTTCCTCGCGCTGCTCAACCCCGGCGACACCTTCGCCAGTCTTGAGCTGTCCGACGGCGGGCACCTCTCGCACGGGCTGAAGGTCAACATGAGCGGCAAGTGGTTCAACCCGGTCCACTACCCGCTGATCCGCGATGAGAACTCGCCGGCCTTCGAGACCATCGACTACGAGGCGGTCGAGGCCGTCTGCATGGAGCACAAGCCGAAGCTGCTGATGTGCGGCTACTCGGCCTACCCGCGCGTCATCGACTTCGAACGCTTCCGCCAGATCGCCGACAAGTGCGGCGCGATCCTGCACGCCGACATCGCGCACATCGCGGGGCTCATCGCCGCGGGCGAGCACCCCTCGCCCTTCCCCCACTGCCACGTCGTCACCACGACCACGCACAAGACCCTGCGCGGGCCTCGCGGCGGGCTGTTCCTCACCAACGACGAGGACCTGGCCAAAAAGTTCGACAGAGCCCTGTTCCCGGGCACCCAGGGCGGGCCGCTCATGCACGTCGTGCTCTCCAAGGCGGTCGCCTTCGGCGAGGCGCTGCAGCCGAGCTTCAAGCACTACCAGCAGCAGGTGAAGGCCAACGCCCGCGCCCTCGCCATGGCGCTGATGGATGCCGGCTATCGCATCACCTCGGGCGGCACGGACAACCACCTCATGCTCGTCGACCTGCGCACACGCGATGCCGACCTGACCGGCGCCGACGCCGAGAAGTGGCTCGAGAGCGCCGGCATCATCTGCAACAAGAACGGCATCCCGCAGGACCCGCGCCCGCCCATGAAGACCAGCGGCCTGCGCCTGGGCACGCCCGCCCTGACCACACGCGGCTTCAAGGAAGAGCAGATGACCACCGTCGCGTCGTTCATCGATCGCGTGCTCGAGAGCAAGGGCGACGAGTCGGTCGCGGAGCAGGTTCGGAGCGAGATCCGTGAACTCTGCGAGAAGTTCCCGCTTCCGAATGCCGCGACGGCGACACCGGCCTGATCGAACCGGGAGCCCGCGAAAGACCGAAGTGACACGAACACCGACCGGGGCTACGCTTCGGTCGGTTTTTTTGCTGTCACGAAGAGTCCGCTCGTCTACTTGGAGACCCGAATGCCCACGCCGAAACTGCTCGCCTTTTCCGGATCGCTCCGCGTCGAATCGTTCAATCAGAAGATGGTCAACATCGCGGCGCAGGGGGCGCGCGAGGCCGGCGCCGAGGTCACAGTGTTCTCGCTTCGCGACTACCCGCTCCCGCTGATGGACGAGGACCTCGAAGCCGCGAGCGGCCTGCCCGAGAACGCCAAGAAGCTCAAGGACCTCTTCAAGAGCCACCACGGCGTGCTGCTCGCCTCACCGGAGTACAACGGGTCCGTGACGGGAGCGCTGAAGAATGCCATCGACTGGGTCAGCCGCCCGCTCGGCGACGACGAGCCGCTGGAGGCGTTCGGCAATAAGGCGTGGTGCATCATGTCCGCCTCGCCCGGCGGGCTCGGCGGCATCCGCGGGCTCATCCACCTGCGCTCGCTGCTTGGCGGCATCCGCGTCCACGTCATCCCCCAGCAGCACGCGATGGGCGGGGCCGGCAACCTGTTCGACGATCAAGGCAATCTGACCGACGAGAAGCAGCGCACCACGGTGATGAACCTCGGTCGAACCCTCGCCGAGACCTGCGCGAAACTCAACGCCTGAGCAGCCAGCTCAACCAGCAAAGGAAAAAAACCGCCGATCCCGAGGGAGCGGCGGTTTTTTTGTAAACCACGGCGAAGACCGCCGTGGGCGAGAGAGGGCAAGAGAAGTCGTTAGGCGCGACGGCGACGGTACATCAGCAGGCCGGCGAGGCCGAGAAGAGCGGTCGCACCCGGCGTCGGGATGATCGCGCTCTCGGTGATGATGCGCACATTGTCGACATGGACGCCGGTCGCGTGCAGCGCACCGGTGAGGGTGTACCCGTCGGCGGAGATCGTGAGGAACTCGGCGGACGAGCCCTCGAGGCTGCCGCGGCGACGAAGGTCGCTGTTCTTGGTGTACGACGCGTTCGCGCCGAGGAAGTCCGAGTCATCGAGCGTCGTGCGGAACAGCGAAGCGTCCGCCCAGTCGCCACCAACGATGAGCCCGAGAATCGGCTGGTCGAAGGTGATCGAGAAGCTCATAAGCAGACCGAAGTTCGGGTTGTTGCCGACGAGGTCCTGATGGATGAAGAAACTGTCGATGAACGTGCCCGCTTCGATCTCGAACGGTTGGGCTGGGCGATTGAACCGCGTGTAGGTGTCGGCCTCACCCGGGATGTCGGCCATGAGGCCTTCGTCGAGGGTGTGGCCAACGGACTCGACGTAGAGCGCCATGTGCTCGTTGCTGGCCATCTGGCCGTACTCGAACGAAATCGGGGTCTCGGTGTCGCCGACGAGTTGCAGTTGGCCGGACCATGTCAGGATGCCGGCGAACGCCGAACCGCTGATGCCCAGACCCGCGAACGCAGCCAGCGCGAGGGATGCTCGATGCATGGGAAATCTCTCTTCCAATTGACTCTGACCGGCATATCCGGACAGGCTGTGCGGGCCCATCGCGAAGCGAACCGATCTTCCTGTACATCAACAGGATACGCCATTTCGGACCATGTACAAGGCGTTCTGTCTGATAAGTTTGCCCAAATACCTGCCCTCATGAGGGGGTTGACCGTGTCACGCGCAAAAACAGCCAACCGCCGGCGCGTGGGCCGAGCGGTTGGAGACACCCCAAGGATCCGCCTCTGGCGGACGGGCCTGGAGTCTGCGGAAGTCTGAGGGCGACGGGTTACGCCTTGCGACGACGGGAGACGCCGAGCATGCCCGCGAGTCCGAGGAGCGCGGCGGCGCCGGGAGTCGGAATCACCGAGCCCTGCGTGATCACACGGACATTGTCCACATGGATCGAGCGTGAGTGCAGCGAGCCACTGAGCGTGTAGCCGTCGTCCGAGATCGTGAGGAACTCGGCGTGAGCGAGGCCCTCCAGAGCGCCGCGACGACGGTTGTCGGCGTTTTTGGTGTGCAGGACGCTGGGGCCAGCGAGGAAGTCCGAGTTATCGAGCGTCGTCCGGTAGAGCGTGCCGTCGTGCCAGTCGCCGCCGACAATAAGGCCGAGGATCGGCTGCTCGAAGGTGATCGTGAATTCCATCGAACCAAACTTGTTGTAGTCGTTGCCGACGAGTTCCTGATGGATGAAGTAGCTGTCGATCGAGGTGCCCGCGGGGATGGCGAAGGGCTGAGCGGGTCGGGCGAAACGGTGGTAGGTCCCGTCGTTGCCCGGGATGTCGGCCATAAGAGCGCTGTCCAGCGTGTGGCCCGTGGTTTCGACGTACAGCGCCATGTGCTCGTCGCTGGCCATGTCGCCCCACTTGAACGAGATCGGTGCCTCGGTCTGGGGGACGAGTTCGAGTTGGCCCGAGTAGTCGGCGATGCCGGCTGAAGCCGAGCCCGCCACGAGAAGGGGCAATGCGATAGCGGTCGCAATCATGGTGCGTGTCATCTGATCATCTCTCTTCCGTTGTCTGAGACGGGACTCCACCCGATGGGCCGACCCCCTGTGCGGGGCCGCGCTTACCGGGATGAGAGCTCATCACCTGTGCACCTCAAGCATGCGCAGGAATTGCCCGACGTCACGCGCCGTCATCAAATTTTTGGGCACCTAAGCCTCGAAACTGCATTGACTTAGGGCGATTCGACCCTGATCGGACCCAAACGCGACCGATAACCGAGTTGGGCGACTTATTCCCTACATTCGGGGTGGAGCCGCAGCTGCGGATCGAGCCGGATGTCGCCGCGCGATCGAGCCTGCCGAAGCCCCTCGTAGACGACCGCGC
>JANSXG010000257.1 GCA_024743075.1 bacterium
AGCCCGCGGAGGACCACCGGCTGGTTCATACCGAAGGGGGCACTGCAAACCGGCGATGCTCCGCCCGCATCCACGACCGTCGCCGCCGCGCCGTCGCTCCCCGTGATCGTCAGTCCGATGCCGGTGCGGAGCTCGAACGGGGCGTAGGTGCCCGGCCCGACGACGATCTCATCGCCGTCGAGCGCGGCGTCGATGGCCGCCTGGATCGTCGGGAAATCGGCCGGGACATGGATGATGTCCGCGAGGGATGTTGCGGGCAGCATCGCGCACGCGGCGAGGACTGATGCGGGCAGGACCCGACGGATGTTGCGGTTGTGCATGCGGGTTCTCCACGGAGGGCTGATCACGGATTCGGCTGCTGACACTCTGCCCCGGTATGCGGGAGGGGGCCACTGTTCAGGCGAGTTTCGGACGCGAAGCGCCCGGAAAAGGCCACGATCCGTGGCGAGATCGCGGCCCAGCGTCGAGAAAACGGGATGTCCGGATCTAAGGTGAACCGGTGTCGTTGTTACGGGCAGGCCTGCCCGAAGGCGGCGAGGACGGCGTTGAGGTCGGCGAGGTCGACGACGCCGTCGCCGTTCGTGTCACCGAGGCAGTCGGGCACGCCCGGCACGACCGCGAGGACCGCGCCGTTGGTGGTCTGCGGCCCGTCGGCGAATGTGACGACGCAGTCGTAGATACCAATGTCAGCACCGTCGGCGTTGGCGATCTGGAGCGTGTCGGTGGTTGCGCCGGAGACGTCGCCGCCGTCGATGAGGTCCACGCCGTCGCGCCGCCACTGGAAGGCCAGGGCATCGGGCGCTTCGATCGAGAAGGTGGCGGTGTCGCCCTCGTCCACGATCTGCGTGTTGGGATCTGTTACTCCGTCGTCGATGCGCAAGAGGTAGATCGCGCCGGCTGAGATGGAAGAATCGCCGACCACAAGAAACTGCTTGTCGGCAGCGCACGCTGATGCGAAGTTTGCGGTTGGATCCTCTCCGACGAGGATGGTTATTGGCGGCGGGAACGGACCGCTGGTTTCGTAGACGATCAGGTTATTGACCGGCGAGGAATCGCCGAAGATGCCGGCGCCGATGAAACGGAACTGGGGAGAGATCGCGACCGTTTTGCCGAATCGGCCGAAGCCAGTTTGGGCGAAGCTACCGACCTCTGAGCCGGCCAGATTGAACTCGGTCACCTGCCCGCGGGTCGTCGCGTCAATGTCGGTGTTTGGAGCGCCCACGAGCACGGAGGTCTCGTCGATCGCCACGCTGTCGCCGAATTTGGAGGTGCCGACCGTAGTGAGCGTGTGCAGCAGTGCGGCGGAGTTTACATCGTAGATATAGGCCTCGTTCGCGTTCGGTGCGCCGACCACCGCCCGGTCGCCGTATATCGCGACGTCTCTGCCGAACTGCCCGCCCGCGACCGGTGCGGTGATCCGCGCGAGCTGGTCGCCGGTGGACACATCGAACAGGTACACCGCGCCGTTGAAGTTGTCGTCCGGCGTCGAAGCGATGATCGCGATGTCGCCGAACAGGTCGAGGCTCTGACCGAACCCGACCGGGGCGGTGCCGCCCGACGGCGTCAGGATTCGCAGCTCGTCGCCGGTCGCGGTGTCGTAGACATACACGGCGTTGGCGTTCGGTGCACCGACGATGGCGTGGTCGGCGTATACGCTGACGGCGGCGCCGAACCGGTCCTGCTTCTGCCCGTTGGACGCGGTGAAGCGGAAGAGCTGGCCACCCGTCGCGGCGTCGAGGAGATACGCCGAGCCGGAGAAGTTGCCCGCCGGGTTGTCGTTTGGCGCGCCGGCGATGATCAGACCGGTCGCGACATCGACCGAGGCACCGAACCCCTGCTGAGGGCTGCCGCCGATCGGGGCGAGTTTGACCTGCGGGCCGCTGAACCGGGCCGAGGCAACGGGGGCGAGCGAGGAGACAAAGCAAACAGCGATCGCGCCTGCGAGTAAGCGGGGTGCGGAAACGGGCATGGGGAAGTCCTCCGAGGGCTTCGGCGGACGCTCGGTGCCCGCTCCGTGAACCTGCACCTTACCCCCGATTCCTGCCTGTTCAAGGGGGTTGTGGAGAGAAAGCCGTCGGTTTTGCGGGGGTTCGATCGGGCTGGGCAGGTGGGGGGTCGGGTTTTCCTGAACAAGGGCAGCAGGGCGTTTACCGCTTCCGGCGCTGCTTCGCTTTGCGCTTCGCGCGCGCCTTCGTCATGGCTTGTCGACGTTCGCGTAGCCAGTCCTGTTGAAGGTCGAGGGTGGTGAATCCGGGGGGTGGGGAGTCGTCCGGTTTGCTGGTCGGGTTGTCGAGGCCCGGCACTGGCGGACAAGCCGCCAGTGGCACCTTCTGCGCGTTCTTGTTCTGTTTCTCCGCTTTGGCGCGCGCTTTGGCGGCGTTGCGCTCTTCGCGCTGGACGGACCGGATGTGCGTCAGCGCCTGCGTCGCGGCCATTCTTCGTCGGTTGCGCTCGCGTGCGATGAACGCGTCCTGCTTCGGGTCACCGGTAGGCTCGGGCTCGTCCATGAGCGCTTCGAGCGTCTGGAGCGCCTTGGTCTGGACCCGCTCCATGACGAGGCGGGACTCGGCTCGGGCTTCGCGGAGCTGGGTGAGGATGTCTTTGGTCGGGGTGGTATCGGTGGGTGTGGTGTGCATGGCCCGAGTGTGCTTCGGGGATGCGGATCAGCCAAGAGCG
>JANSXG010000152.1 GCA_024743075.1 bacterium
GCCGAGCACGGCAAGGCGGCGGCCGCGCGCGAGTGGTCGCGCCGATCCGGCGCTTCGGTGAGCCGCCGGCAGATCCAGAACGCCCTCGAACGGTTCCGCGCCCGCTTCGAGGCGGCCGGGTTTGGGCTGGCCTGACCGCGCACCGGCGGCGGTGGCGGCATAGGTGACCCAAGAAGCGCCCCCCGACTGCCGGTTCTCTCTCTTCCCTCCGGAGGCCCCGGCCCCTCGACCACGGTGTACGCCGCGGCTCGAGGGGCTGGGTCTCACGGGTGGCGGTCGGTGCGCCCGTGAAAGGAGCTCCTGATGTTGACCGATGTGTTTCGATTCCGATTCGCCTCCCCTGCCGCTCTGGCGGAGGCAGAGGCCACGCTGCACCTGTCGATCCTGGCCGCGGAGGGCCTCTTCGGTGAGGCCCGGACCCGCACCGATGTGTCCTACCACGCCGATCCGCCCCGCGCTGCGCTGCTTGTCGATGGCGGCTCGCCCTGCGGGTCGGCCGTGGTCCGCATCTTCACGGCATTCCTGATCAAGGAGTTCGGGGCCGACGGGTTCGCAGTCCGGCGGATGCCCTGCGGTGGGCCCAGGAGCGGTCAGGCCCGCGCACCGCAGGGGGTGGCCGCCTGATGAGCGCGATACCCCAGAACACAGACGACCTCCACTCTTGCCTCGCCAGCGTGCTCATCCGCGAGCCCGCGGAGACCTACCACGCCCGTCGCGGCGATTGCCTGACCTCGCACCGGCTGGCTGAGTTCCGCTCGTGCCCGCTGCTGTTCCGGCGCAAGGAGATGGGGCTGATCCCGGACCGGGACAGCCACGCGTTCCTCGTCGGTCGGGCGGCGCACACGCTGATCCTCGAGGGCCGCGGGCGCTACGAGGCCGAGTACGCGGTCGGCGGGCCGATCAATCCGAAGACCGGGCAGCCCTACGGCTCGAACACGAAGGCGTTCGCCGAGTGGGCCGAGAAGCGCGGCAAGCCCGTGCTGGCCGACACCGACGCCGCGACGGTCGAGCAGATGGCGGCGAGCGTGCGCGAGCATCTGTTTGCCCGCGAGCTGTTGGCCGAGGGCGTCGCGGAGGGCGTCGTCCGCGGCCGGATGAACGGCGTGCTGTGCCAAGCCCGGTTCGACTGGATCAACCCCAAGGACGGACGCGGGCTCGTTGATCTGAAGACCTGCGACTCGATCGACTCATTCGAGTGGCACATCGACGCATTCAAGTACCTGCACCAGCTCGCGTTCTACCGGGCGCTGCTCGCCGTCGTGAGCGGTGTCACGTTGCCCGTCCACATCATCGCGGTCGAGAAGCGCGAGCCGTTCCGCTGCGGCGTGTGGCAGATCGCGCCGCGGTGCCTCGATGCTGCCCAGGCCGAGAACGACCGCGCCATCGAAGAGCTCATCCGTTGCCGGGAGACCGGCCAGTGGCCCACGGGTTTCGAGTCCCTGCGGCTGTACGACCGCATGCCCTTCAACACCGAGTCCTGAACCACACCACCAACAACAAGGAGACCCATCGATCATGACCGCACTCGCACACATCCAGAAGGGCCGCACGCTGATGCCGCGTCGTGTGATGCTCTACGGCGTCCACGGCGTCGGCAAGTCCACCTTCGGCGCGATGGCCGAGACGCCCGTTTTCATCACGACCGAAGAGGGCACCAACGACATCGACTGCGATCGCTTCCCGCTGGCGACCAAGTACGCCGACGTGCTCGGGGCGCTGTCGGCGCTCTACAGCGATGAGCACGGCTACCAGACGGTGGTCATCGACTCTCTCGACTGGCTCGAGCGGCTGATCTGGGCCGAGGTCTGCGCGAAGCGCGGCGTCGAGACGATCGAGGACATCGGCTACGCCAAGGGATATATCTTCGCGCTGACGCAATGGCGCGAGGTCCTGGCGGGGCTCGACGCTTTGCGGACCGAGCGCGGGATGCAGGTGGTCCTGATCGCGCACGCCGCGATCGAGAAGTTCGCCAACCCCGAGACCGACACCTACGACCGCTACGTGCCCCGCCTGCAGAAGCAGGCCTCGGCGCTGATCCAGGAGTGGTGCGACGAAGTGCTCTTCGCCACCTACCGCGTCCACACGAAGACCCAGAGCGAGGGCTTCGACCGCAAGCGCACGCAGGGCATCGGCACGGGCGAGCGGATCCTCCGCACGACCGAGCGGCCCGCCCATGTCGCCAAGAACCGACTGAACCTGCCCGACGAGCTGCCGCTGGATTACCGCGTGTTCGCGGCGCTGGCGCGTGGCGAGGGCGATCCGACCGTCGTCATCGAGAACGCCAACCAGAACGAGATCAACCAGCAAACCAAGCAGCAAGGAGCCTGACCCATGGCAGACCTGAACGGATTCGACGCGAACAACGTGGAGCCCAATGCCGGCTTCGACCCCATCCCCGCCGGCAAGTACGTGGCCGCCATCACGGCCAGCGCCATGAAGCCGACCAAGAACGGCAAGGGCGAGTACCTGGAACTCGAGATGGAGGTGCTGGAGGGGCCGTTCAAGGGCCGCAAGCTCTGGGACCGCCTGACCCTCAAGCACCCCAACACGCAGACGGTCGAGATCGCCAAGGGCACGCTGTCGGCGATCTGCCGGGCGGTGAATGTGCTGCGGCCCCGCGACTCGGTCGAACTGCACAACCTGCCGGTGGTGGTCAGCGTCGCGATCAAGACTCGCGAGGACAACGGCGAGCCGACCAACACCATCAAGGGCTACGCCAAGCGGGACACCGGCGTCGCGCCGCAGCGCCCGATGGCGGCCGCCTCGGGAGGGACGCCGCCGTGGAAGCGCTGACCGCCGCTGCGGCGGGAGACGGCGCGTTCGTCGTTGAGCTGCCGTACCCGCCAAGCGTGAACCACTACTGGCGTCGCGTCGGCGATCGGACGCTCATCAGCCGCGAGGGACGGAAGTTCCGCAAGCGGGTCTGCGCCCGGCTCGAGCGGCGAACCGCCGAGCCCATGTCGGGCCGGGTGGCGGTGCATGTCACCGCCCACCCGCCCGACCGGCGGCGGCGTGATCTGGACAACGCGATGAAGGCCCTGCTCGACGCCCTCGGGCACGGCGGGGTGTACGAGGACGACGGCCAGATCGACCGGCTCGAGATCGAGCGCGGACCGGTCGTGCCCGGGGGCAAGGTGGTCGTGCGCGTAAGCGTGCTACCGGGAGAGCGTGATGATGATCGACGGTAGGAAATTGGACCTATGGCTTAGAGGCCCGAAGCCGGGCGGCGATTTCATCCGCGGTTGGCAACCCGCCGGGGTACATGCGGCAACCCATGCTCGGCGAAATCGGCTTGGGCATCCCGAAGATGTCGTTTCCTCCGACAAGAGCGGTCGGGGTCGCATAGCCGCGGCGAAGGTCGTCCTCGGCCAGCGATTCTTGATCGATGTAGACCACCTGGAATCCGCCGACGGCCTCGGCAGCAGCCTCGACGCGCTCGGTGAACGGCGGCGTGTTGGGACATCCAGCAAAGCCGAGTACCTCGATCTTCACAGCGCCTCCGGGATCTGGAGCGGCGGCCTGCTGGCATCCCACAAGGGCGAAGACGAGACAGAGGCCGGCAAGGGTGCGTCGCATGGTCACATCGTAACGCCGCCCGGGCCGGGGGTATTCCAATGAGCCAACTCAGGCCCTACCAACGCGATGCGGTCGATGCGGTGTGGAACCACATCGCCACCAGCGATACGAACCCAGCCGTCGTGCTTCCGACCGGCTCGGGCAAGACCCACGTCATCGCCGAGCTGTGCCGCGACGCGGTCCAGAAGTGGAACGGGCGGGTGATCGTGGTCGCCCACGTGAAGGAGCTGATCGAGCAGGCGGCGGGCAAGCTGCAGGCCGTTGCGCCGGACCTGCCGGTGGGCGTGTTCAGCGCCGGGCTCGGTCGGCGGGATCTCGGGTACGCCGTGACGATCGCGGGCATCCAGTCGGTCTACCAGCGGGCGCACGATCTCGGTCCGCTCGACCTGGTCATCGTCGACGAGGCGCATCTGATCCCCCCGGACGGCGAGGGCATGTACCGCCGCTTCCTGGCCGACGCGCGGGACCTGTGCGACCACCAGCGCGTCATCGGTCTGACGGCGACGCCGTACCGCATGAAGACCGGCACGATCTGCGGCCCCGACTCCGTCCTGCACGAGGTGTGCTTCGAGGCGGACGTGCGCGAGCTGATCGTGCAGGGCTACCTGTGCCCGCTCAAGAGCCGGGCAGGGAAGGCGGTCGCCGACACCAGCGACATCCATGTACGGGGCGGGGAGTTCGTCGCCGGCGAGCTCGAGGACCGCATGGACGAGGACGGGCTGGTCGAGGCGGCGTGCGCCGAGGTCGTCCTCGCTACGGCCGACCGGCGCAGCGTGCTGATCTTCTGTTCGGGCGTCCGGCACGGCGAGCACGTGGTGCGGGTGCTGCGTGAGAGGCACGGCGTCGAGTGCGGGTTCGTCGAGGGCGGGACACCAGCCAAGGAGCGCGACGCGCTGATCGCCCGCTTCAAGTCGGGCGAGCTGAAGTACCTGGCGAACGTGAACGTGCTGACGACGGGCTTCGACGCCCCGAATGTCGACTGCGTGGCGATGCTGCGCCCGACGATGAGCCCCGGGCTCTACTACCAGATGGTCGGGCGGGGATTCCGCCTGGCCGAGGGCAAGACCGAGTGCCTGGTGTTGGACTTCGGCGGCAACGTGCTCCGGCATGGCCCGGTAGACGCGATCCGTCTGGCGGACACCAAGGACGCCTCCGGTGAAGCCCCCGCCAAGCAGTGCCCCGAGTGCGATGCGCTGATCCACGCGGCGTATGCCGTCTGTCCCGAGTGCGGGCACAAGTTCCCGCCGCGGCAGGTCAAGCACGCGGCGATCGCCTCGGACGAGGAGGTCGTCACCGGCTCGGAAGGCCCGGCCCGGCGCGACGAGCGCGTCATCGAGGTCGCGTACTACGTCCACCACAAGCGCAACGACCCGCTCGCCAAGCCGACGATGCGCGTCGAGTACCGCGTTGGGTTCAACCGCTGGGCCCGCGAGTGGCTCTGCTTCGAGCACCCCGAGGGCGGCTTCGCCCGGCGGAAGGCCGAGCAGTGGTGGCGAGAGCGGTCCAATGACGCGCCCCCGTCTTCGGTCGAGGAAGCCGTCGAGTGGGCGAACGCGGGCGCGGTGGCCCGGACCGAGCGCATCACGCTGGAGAAGAAGCCCGGCGACGAGTGGGAGCGGATCGTCGGCTACGCGCTCGGCGACAAGCCGCCGCGGTTGGAGGATCCCGACAACCTGCCTGAACACGCCCTCGCGGCGCTCGGCTACAGCGACGACGAGGTGCCGTTCTGATGCAGGACGCGCCGCACCCATCGGATTCACCCCGTCGCAACGGCACGCTCGCTTCGCACGCATCGGCCTGCGTGGCCGCGGGGCTATGCGCCCTGCCCGCGATCCGCCGCGGCGAGGAGAAGCGCGTCGCCCTGTCCTCGTGGAAGCCGTACCAGACGCGGCTGCCGTCTGGCGACGAGTTGGGTTCGTGGTTCAACCCCGAGTCGTCCCCAACCGCGATGTGCCTCGTGTGCGGGGCGGTCTCGGGCCACCTGGAGATGATCGACTTCGACAACTGGGACGGCGGCGGCGGCGAGGCCTTCGAGGCGTGGCGTGAGGCGGTCGAGGCGGCGTCGCCGGGACTGCTCGAGCGGCTGGTCATAGAGACAACGCCGTCGGGTGGCAGGCACGTCGTCTACCGCTGCGAGACGCCCGTGTCGGGCAACACCAAGCTCGCCCAGCGTCGGATTGATGTCGATAGCGACGAGCCGGTCGTCGTGGGCAGCAAGGAGTACGCGCCGAGGCGCGATGCGTCGGGCGCGTGGGTGGTCACGGTGACCATCATCGAGACGCGGGGCGAGGGCGGTCTGTTCCTGTGCGACCCCTCGCCGGGCTACGAGGTCGTCCTGGGCGACCTGTGCGAGCCGCCGCTGATCACCGCCGACGAACGGGACGTGCTGCTCGGGTGTGCCTCGGCGCTGGACGAAACGCCCCAGCCGGTGATCGGCGGTGGTCTCGCACCCTCCAACTCTTCGGCATTCCCGAATAGTTGCCCCTCCCGTCCCGGCGACGACTTCAACGACCGGGGCGACCCGCGCGAGATCCTGCTCCGGCACGGGTGGGTGATGGTCCGTTCCGGGGAGTTGGGGGGGAACGAGCACTGGCGTCGGCCCGGCAAGTCGGCGGGCACGAGCGCGACGCTGAAGGACCGGGTCTTCTACGTCTTCAGCACCAACGCCGCGCCGTTCGAGGCACACAAGGGCTACTCGCCGTTCGCGGTCTACGCGCTGCTCGAGCACCACGGCGACTTCGCGGCCGCGGCGTCGGCGCTCGCGACGGAGGGCTACGGCTCGCGCGAGCACACGACCGGCGTCGACCTCTCGGCGTTCATGACCGACACGCCGCCAGCGACCGGGCCGCTCGAGCCCTGCCCCGTGCCGGTGGGCGAGCTCGTCGCGGCGTACCCGCAGCTGCGCGAGCCCGTGATCCACGGCCTGCTCCGCGCCGGCGAGACCATGAACGTGATCGCCAGTCCCAAGACCGGCAAGAGCTGGCTCACGCTCGACCTGGCGATCGCTGTTGCCACCGGTCGGCCGTGGCTCGGGCGCTACCAGACCGAGGCCGGGCCGGTCCTGATCATCGACAACGAGCTGCACCGCGAGACCAGCGCCCACCGCCTGCCGAAGGTCGCCCAGGCCCGGGGTGTGGCGATGCGCGAGATCGCCGAGCGGATCTTCGTGGACAACCTGCGCGGGCGGCTCCAGGACATCTTCACGCTCGCGCCGTACTTCGAGGCCCTCGAGCCCGGGCGGTTCAAGGTCATCGTGCTCGACGCCTTCTACCGCTTTATGCCCGCCGGCGGAGACGAGAACGACAACGGCACGATGGCCAACATCTACAACCGCATCGATGCCTTCGCGGACCGCCTCGGCTGCTGTTTCGTGCTCATCCACCACTCGACCAAGGGCAGCCAGAGCGGCAAGAGCGTGACCGATGTCGGGGCCGGGGCGGGCGCACAGTCCCGGGCCACCGACACGCACCTCGTTCTGCGGCCGCACGAGGAAGACGGCGTGGTCGTGCTCGACGCGGCCGTGCGGTCCTGGCCGCCCATCGACCCGACCTGCCTGCGCTGGGACTTCCCGGTGTGGTCGGTCGACGACACGCTCGACCCAGCGTCGCTCAAGAACGAGCGGCCCGGTAAGAAGAAGGACGCCTCGCCCAAGGCGGACAAGCCCGCGGAGCCGTCGTGGGGCGTGGAGCGGTTCGTCGCCCGGTTCATCTCGGCCGAGCCGGTCGGCAAGGCCGAGATCCGCGAGGACGCCAAGGGCGAGCCCGGGCTGTCCTGGCGTCGCGTGGCAGACCTGCTGGACATCGCCGAGGGCGAGGGGCGGATCGAGCGCGTCCGCCTGCCGGGCCGGGGCGGGCGCTGGGGCTACGCACTGCCGGGCGGGGAGGCCTCGTCATGACCCGTAGATCGCCCTTGAACTCGGAGCGCCTCGAACTCGGAGCGCACAGAGTTCACCCCCAAATCTGTGCGCGCTTCAAGTTGAACTCGAAGCGCGCGCACCCCCCCATACCCCCCC